>BTRG01000024.1:0-31776 GCA_036986275.1 Gammaproteobacteria bacterium
GCGCCCCTCTCTGACACATAGACGTTGAACCGCCATGTACGCAAGGATATTCTCGTTGAAAAACCTATATTCTTGGCGCCTTGACGGTTCAATTCATGAATCAAAACTCCATTAGCCTTGTATGGATAATCATAGTCGTTACCGGGTAAAGTGAGACCCATGCTTTAGCAGCAACTAAAGCCTTCTTATGCAGTAGCTCGTAATTTGCCTGGCTCCTCTGTTGAGAGACCGTTAACAAGTGTGAGCACTGCATGAGACTCCAAGCTATAAATTCGAATAGTCAACTGGGCCTAGAGCTCGTATTTGCAAGGCGGAGTCAGCTTATTATGTCTACCTCAAGTAATCAAAAAGATGTCAATGTCGGTGTTGATACCGGTAAATCTCAACTGGATATCTACATTCGGCCATTAGATATCTATTTTAAAGTGCCAAATGATAAAGGCGGTGTTGCTCAAGCTCTTAAAGAGATTAAGAAGCATAACCCATCACGGATCACCATAGAAGCAACTGGAAGGCTTGAATTCAATTTCATAGCAGCCTGTTCAAAAGCTGGCCTACCATTTGTTGTTGCCAATCCTGTTCATGTCAAAAGGTTCTCAGGCGCCATTGGTCAATTAGCCAAAACAGATAAGATTGACGCAAGGTTAATTGCCCATTATGGCGAAGCCATCGAGCCACCTTTATCTACCTTAAAGCCTGCTATCATGCGATCTATGAGCGATTTGCTGGCTCGCAGAGGGCAATTAATGACAATGCAGACCATGGAGAAGAATCGACTCCAGATCATGCCTAAGGCGCTGCACTCTTCAATCAACCCCATATTGACTGCCATAAAGAATCAGATCGATAAGGTCAATCATAAACTTCAAAAGCTTATTGAAAGCTGTGAAGAATACAAAGTAAAGAGTGACATTATTCAAAGCATGCCTGGTGTCGGTAATGTGGTAACTCTCAGCTTATTAAGTAATATGCCCGAACTTGGTTATATCAGCAATAAGGAAGCTGCAGCTTTAGTCGGGGTTGCTCCAATCAACCGAGAAAGTGGCACCTACAACGGCCATAGAAAGGTGCGTGGCGGACGACACCAGATCCGCACAGTTATGTTTATGGCCATGCTGTCAGCTATTCAATGCAACCCTGTATTTAAAGCAACCTATAATCGCCTCCTTGACGCTGGAAAACCGAAGAAAACAGCTATCATTGCATGTGTAAGAAAAATGATAGTTATCCTTAATTCTATGGTAAGAGATGGCGTCATGTGGAACCCCGAAATGGCAAATTAAATTGGCGTTTGACACCATAGTCACTTGTTACACAAAGATTCCGTGCCCAGCTAAAACACATGCTGGCTATCCTTTGCCTAAAGGTGGGGGTTTTAGGGATCCCCTGTCGGGAGATTAAACAGTAGTATTGATCGACGATAATTATGTTGAAAGAAAACCGTTATATCCATACTTTCATATCGATATAACGGTTAATTGTATAGTGGTTTGGTCAATTGCTCATTTGTAAAAACGTAATGATATCCCGGGTTTCCTGGCCTGTCAGACCGCCTCTAACCCGCATATGGAAGGTTGTTGTAACCCACTGGTCGTCCCGCAATTCTTTTGGATCGCGAACATTATGACACCGCAAACAATTATCGGCCCAGGCTCTGGCGCCACGAACAAAATTGCCTTTTTTACTATCATCTTCATCAGCGGAACTTATAGCAGTGTAGTTAAGACCAGCAACCAGCAATATACCGACCAGCGCCGTTTTATATGTTTTTAGAAATTCTGAGTTCATGAATTTTCTCCTTAGAAACCATATGCCAATTGAACCAGTATTCGATCGCTTGCTTCATTTCCAGCGTTTGGATTTTCATTCGCTTCGTAATTCAATTTTGCAACAAGATTACTGGCAAATAGATAATTAACACCTGCTGTAGTTTGATTCAGGTCTTCCGAAGGGTGAGGAGTGTCATACTGACCGTAGCGCAATACGGCCTCCCAGTTACTAGGCAGGAATCGGTACGAACTCTGAAGATACCCTGCAGACCATTTTCCACCTTCGGAAGCTGTACTCGCAAGTTGTTCACCAATTTCCTGCTGAATAAATTCTCCGCGAAACTCAATATTGCTTATTCTCCAGTTAAAATCTGCGCCTAATGCATTATAGTCTCTTGCTTCATCGTAACTATAGCCACCAGAACCATCATCAGTGCGTAGTGATACCTTTCCTCCTGCGGCGGAAATACCAAACTCCAGTTTCTGCCTGGGAAAAAATATACCTAATCGACCGCCAGCTACTTTTTTCCCATCTGCATCCTGGTTTAGTCCTGGTGTTTCTATCATTTCAATTTCATCGCCAATCTCATTTCCTTCAAGCGTTGGTCCGTTACCTATATAAACTGAATAGTTTAGTGAAATACTACTATCAGTCAGATAACTGCCACGAACCATTAATCCCACTTCAGCACTAGGTGCTGCCTGATCATGGCCAAAACCTACTGGAGCAGACGCCATTTTATTAATCCAGGAAGGATGGATATTCTGTCGAAATTGGCCTAATGGACTTAAGAATTTACCGGCAATAAGCATAGCGTAGTCACTCATAAACCAGTCAATAGTCAGATAATCAACGCCGGCTTCACTTGCTCCTGCTTCGTCAATCTCAAACTCAAGTTCTGCTTCAAGCATAAAGCTGTCTGCAAACTGAAAATGGAAAATGGGCGAAAATGATCCAAGGCTAAAAGTTCCCGGCTGGTCTTCGACATCAATATAATTTACATCAGCATATCCAGCCAAATGAATCAGGGTTTTCGGTGTTTTCCACTCTTCCCATTCTTTTGCCTTTACATTCAATTTTTCGACATCAGTCTGCAGTTGATCTTTTGGAGCTTGAAATGCCTCCCATTCTTTTGCTTTCTTGTTTAAGGAATCGACTTCGGAACGGAGTTTTTCCAGTTCTGTTTGCGCCATTACATTAGAACCGAATATAAGTCCCATTATAATCGCTATTGTTTTTAATTTAAATTTCATTGAAATAAACCTCAGTAATTAACGGATATATTCCGGATTCAGTACTCGAATCCATAACTACTATTATAATTTTCCTGGTTTAATGGCAGAGTGTCTAACACAAAAGCATCTACAATTTGTTGCAAGAAACCATATTCAGTTGAATGAGTTATGAGCACATGTCCGGCATTATGATTACTAAATGTTGAGAAATCATCGCATTTATATCTTTTTATTAATTTTGATTCGCTAACGGCACTTACTTGAGGCGCAATTATTTGCATACTGAATACCCTCCCCTTTATGCCAGAATAAATCTGATTTTAATTGGGTACTTCCATTTTGTGCGCATTATATTTAATACGCTCTATATTGATATAGAGCGTATATTAGCTAATTCTTAAATAATATGATCCAGATCAAATCTTCCCGATATATCTGGTCATAGAAAAGCCCGTTTGCCTGCTTTATTTATCACCATCGCCGAGAGCTTCTTTGCCGATCTCAAGAACGAATGGACTTATCACGGAAACATCTACATCTATAAAGAGGGAGGAAACCAGATCAGCCATTAGATTACATTGAATTGTTTTATCGCTGCAAATACATGCGTCAGACACTCTTTTTCCAAGCAGCGGATGAGTATGAAAACTTGCGCGTGGTTGCTTAACCCTGTGTCTCTGAAGTTAGGGAAGATTCAATAGACGACGGGCTCATTCATCCATAGCTAAAGCCGTGGTGGGTGAATCCCACTTCCAAGTGCAACACTTAATCAACTCACTGTTACAAGCTAAGTCAGTAAAACAGTGAATGGAGGACACAGCAGGTGACTGATAAAGAAGTTGCAACGGCTGTCAAAAGATTAAACAATCAACCCCGTAAATGCCTGAACTATCGCACACCGCAAGAGGTGTTCTCGGAAGCGTTACGTGTTGCGGTTGGGAGTTGAATTCACCGTGTTCCGCCGCATCACGCCATAAAAAGGGATCCTGAGGACCCCTTTTTCCTGCATCAAAAACCCCGGCTTTATTGTATCAAGCACCGAACGATGAGCCGCAACCACAAGTGGTCTTGGCATTGGGATTCTTGATCACAAACTGCGCACCTTGCAAACCTTCCTGATAATCGATCTCGGCACCCACCAAATACTGCAGGCTCATGGGATCGACCAGCAAGGTGATGTCATTCTTGACGACACGGGTATCGTCATCGGCGACGTCTTCATCGAAGGTAAACCCGTACTGGAATCCGGAACAACCACCGCCCTGAATAAAGACGCGCAACTTCAGGTTGGGGTTCTTTTCATCGGCAATCAGCTGTTTCACTTTTGCTGCCGCACTATCGGTGACCTTCACCGGATCGGGCATGGCTGGCATTTCGGGCATTGCACTCATTAACTCATACTCTCCACAGCATTAAATTAGGGAGGCTCTGATTAATTCAGGGCTTCCCGCGGCACGGGAATGTGCCACCATGCAGACACTTACCGCGATTGTAAGTGAAGAAACATGAAAATCACATTTTGTCTCTGATAGTTCATGCATGAACTATCAGAGTTTCCTCAGAATCGATATAAGGACAAAGACAGTATTATCAATGACCAGTGACCTTCGATCAACGTTTGCCACAGTCCTGTACCCGCTCAATTCTTGTCGTTATCGCCCGATCCCACTGATTTTAGTGTGGTTACTGAGCCCTTGGCACCGCCTTCCTCGGCCTCCCGTACCAGGCTGCCGTTGACGCTGGCGCCCAGGGCCATCTCTATCATCTTGTAATGCACATCACCCACAATCTCGGCCTGCGGTTGCAACTCCATGCTTTCCGCCGAGCGCACATTCCCGCGTATGCTGCCGTTCACCACCAGATGAGGGACGGTGACATTACCGTTCACCACTGCATGCTCACTCAATACCAGCGTGCTACTCATGTCAGATATCGCTGAGACATCTCCAGTGATCTTTCCATCCACACGCAATCCACCGGTAAAAGTTATATCACCATTAATTTCCGTATTCACACCAACAAGTGTATCAATAGTATTACAGGGTTTGTCGCTTTGGCGTTTACTGAATCCGCTCATACTTCATTCTCCTGCGCAGCATGCTGCGTAAATTGTGTCCCTCTTATCTATGCTAAGGCCGGTTTCCTTACACACCTCTAACTGTAGACCCTGAACAGGCCGCCTGCATCCCGATCAGACCTGTGGCCAGGTATAATTCCGGGTCAGTGTCTGGGCGCCACTGCCGCGCGTCGTAATCTTTACTTTTACTTCCCGCGCGTCAAAACCCGGTGGCAATTCAATCTCCCCCGCAAATTCCTGGAAATAGCGGAAGTTCACAACTATAGCCTTTTTTCCTGCCGCCGGAATACTCAGGGTCATTTGCTGACCCAACTGCAAGCCGTTGACTTCCAGCCTGACCTTGCCGCGAACGACGCGATCATGCTTGAGCGCCTGTATCAGCACCAGCTTGTATGTAAAGGTATTCTTTTTCGGGATCTTGTCGATATCCAGACTTTGTATACGTAGTCCGCTCTTTTTGTTTGCCGGCGAAATGATATTTCTATAGAAATCGAGGTCTTCCTTGAGCTTGACGAGTTCATTAGAGGAGACCTTCAAAGAGCGATTAAGATCCTTGTATGCCGCCTGATCCATTTGCAAAGTACGTTCCGCCCGGGCCAGGCCCTCACGAAGCTGCTGATTGTCCTTTTCCAGTTGTTCTATTTGAAGCTTGAGGTCATCTTCTGTCTTCGAGGCACTGAATCGCTGGAAGCCTGCCGTACTCAGACCATAATTGTACATGCTGGCCCCGGCAACCACGACAATGATAGCGACGACCGCGGCCACCGTCATCTTCACGCGCGGTGAGTAGGCCGGTTTCACGATCATTTCGCTGGTTTTATTTCTATTAAACATCAATAACCTCGGAGAGATACTTCTACCTGAGCATTATAGCGAGACGTCTGATGTTCACAAGGAAGGGGGTTACAGGGCATCCAGCGGGACCAGCCTTTTATCCCGGCATCACCGGTGGTTGATTTAACCCAACCCGCTCGTCCAGACCGAGCATAATATTCATATTTTGCACGGCCTGACCGGCCGCACCCTTGACCAGATTATCTATCACCGACAACACCACCACGGTATCACCCTCTTGCGGGCGGTGTATGGCAATACGACAGGTATTGCTGGACATCACGGAGCGTGTTTCCGGGTGTGCTCCGGCAGGCAAGACGTCTACAAAGGGTTCATCGGCGTAACGTCGCTGATAAAGCGCCTGTATATCTTCATCTGTTTGCATGAGCCTGGCATAGAGCGTGGCATGGATGCCGCGTATCATAGGGGCAAGATGGGGCACAAAGGTCAGGCCCACCTCGCCAGCGGCCATTTCCTGTAGACCTTGCTGGATTTCGGGATGGTGCCGGTGACCCGAGACACCATAGGCCTTAAGACTATTGGAAACCTCCGCATACAACGTGCCGACATTGGCCCCACGGCCGGCGCCACTGACCCCGGATTTGGCATCGGCGATGAGGTAATGCACATCGACCAGCCCGGCTTCCACCATAGGTAAAAACCCCAACTGCACCGCCGTCGGGTAACAACCCGGATTGGCAATCAACCGGGCTTCTTTAATCGCCGGCCGATTGACTTCAGGCAGACCGTACACGGCCTCGGCCACCAACTCAGGACAGACATGCTTCATGCCATACCAGTGTTCCCAAGTCGGAATGTCCTTGATGCGAAAATCGGCCGCAAGGTCTATGAATTTGACGCCGGCATCAAGCAAGGTGCGGGCATGGGTCATGGCCACGCCATTGGGCGTGGCGCAAAACACCACATCACAACCGGACAAGACCGTGACATCGGGCTCGCTAAAGGCAAGATCGACAAATCCGCGCAAACTCGGGAATAAATCCGCAACCGGCTTCCCTGCCTCACCGCGTGAAGTGATGCAGCTCAGTTCCACATCGGCATGCACGGCCAATATGCGCAACAATTCGACACCGGTATAACCGGTGCCACCAATAATACCGACTTTAATCATAGGCGAAAGGTACAGGGCTTGGCGGGCACACTTCAAGTAATTAACTGCCCCGCGGCAGTAAAAGTCTGTCGTGGATGGGCATTGCCCACCAACGACTAGGGACTAGTAGCTAACGGCTGCAAGCCACCGGGACACAGCCCCCCGGACATAAAAAACGGGGTCCCTGAGGACCCCGTTCAAGTCAAACATAAGACTTAATTATTATTACAAGTCTTTACGTATACCTACAGTGATGGCAGTTTCAGCCTTCTCTGCGTCCAGCGTGCCGCCGAAGTCAGTCCAGGTGCTTGAACGGTAACCACCGTAGACACGGGTCTTCTTGCTGAACTTGTGAACAGCGCCCACAGCCAGGTACTGAACTGTCTGATCTTCACCGCCAACGACGTCATAATCGACAACGCCAGTGGAACCCTGAGCGACGATGGTGGTCTTGCCTAGACCTAAGTGATAACCCAAGAACAGAAGGCCTTCAGTACGCTCAGATGCCCCTGCGGCATTCTGTGACTCAGTGATGCCTTCGTTCTGCAGCACGATCTTGTGCTTCAACCCACCGGTCTTGAAACCAACGGAACCGAAGACCTTAAAGGCGACCACATCGCCCCGACCGGCAGTGGTATCGTCACGTGAGGCATTCAGGTTCTGCACAAAACCGACTTCCCATGGCACCGCACCCTTCATGCCGTACTTGAGACCCAGCTGGTAGTCGCCGTAGTTACCACCACCGGCGCCCGTACAACCATCATCGTCGGTACAGGTATCTTCCTTGTTACGATCATCGCCCTTTTGGTCCAGGCCCAGTACCGCCCAAATCTTCAGACCACCCCAGTTGGGAGAGATGTAACCCAGGGAATCAGCCTGGAAACTGTTATGGCCAAAGCTACTACTGGCGTCGGCACCGTCGAACTTACCGGCAGAACCGCCACTCATGCCGCCATTTTTACGGGCTTCCAGGTTGGTGGTGACGAAGGGATCGTACTTAACACCGCCGAAGTACTTATAGGGTGTCTTCAGTTTACCTATCTGAAAAGTACCAAAACCGCCCTTGAGGCCGGCATAGGCGACACGTTGTCCAACACCCTGGCCACCTTGCGTGGTATCGATCTTCCATTCCGCCTGGGCGATACCCTTGAGACCGCCACCGAGGTCTTCAGAGCCCTTGATACCGACACGGCCACGGGCGTTGTCTTCAACGGTGAAACCGCCGTGATCGTCGCCGTTGTTAACGCCGTCACCATTGGTGTCGATGACACTGGTTTCCTGCGCTAATTCAGCGTTCATATGGCCGTAGACCGTGATGCCGGCATTGGCCGCCAGAGGGGCCACCAGCGCAGCACTAAATGCTGCTAAAAGGAGTTTTTTGTTCATGTAACGGTTCCTCCTGAAAAGGAATTATGTAGTTTTTTTGTAAAGGTACCCGCGCAATACGACTACGCTTGGTGGCGTATTAAACACACTAATCATGGTATGCGCAACACTTTTTTGCAATTAAACGACAAACCGGCGGAATTGTTGTATCCGTACAACATTGGGATCGAACGCTTGGCACTCAGCTGGAAGGGGTAGCGAGTTCCTAGTTCCTAGCTACTAAACTTCATTAATAACTTGCTTTCAGCAAGTTATTAATGATTGGTTGGGGGACTAGGATTCGAACCTAGGTTGGCGGAGTCAGAGTCCGCAGTCCTGCCGCTAGACGATCCCCCAATGAAAAACAGTGGCGAGTGGCTAGTAGCGAGGAAAATCGAATCTTGGCCAGATTATTACCTAGCTACTCGTCACTCGCTACTTGCTACTTTATTTTTTTATAGTACTGAATCAAACCATGGAGCATCTTTGATATCTCCCTGGCCTCCTTTTCCAGTTGCTGACCCATTTCCTGGTCAAGAAATCCGGCCTTGCGGCCTATAAACAGCTGGGTCCAGAGTTCGCCACTCGATCCCTTGGCAACCCGCAAATATTGTATGCAGCTCTTTTGTGAGTCGCGTTCGTATCCTTCAGCGATATTGGAGGGTATGGACAGAGCCGAACGTGTGATCTGGTCCCGGAATCCGTACTCCCGGCAATCGGCCAGCGCCTTGTACAGCTTGACCGATAATTGACAGGAGCGCTTCCACACCTCCAGGTTCTCCAGCGCCTCCATGCGCCCTCCTTGGTAACCTAGTCCCGCCTTTCCTCGCGACTAGTGACTAGCCACTCGCTACTGACTCGAAACGGAAATTCGTGAAACGAATTAACGTTTCGAGTATTGAGGTCGCTTACGCGCCTTGTGCAGACCCACTTTCTTGCGCTCGACCTCACGCGCATCACGGGTGACATAACCCGCTTTGCGCAGGGATGGCCGCAAGCTCTCGTCATACATCATTAATGCGCGGGTAATGCCATGACGTATGGCGCCGGCTTGTCCGCTAGGACCGCCACCCCTGACATTGACCGAAATATCGAAAGTCTCCAGTGACTCCGTGGTCACCAGGGGCTGGCGCACCACCATGCGTGCCGTTTCGCGCCCAAAGTATTCATCCACGGGACGCTTGTTGACCAGGATGCTGCCCTTGCCCGGGCGCATGTAGACACGGGCGACGGATGACTTGCGTCGACCCGTGCCGTAATAAGTATTTGCCGATTCTGCCATGGAACTAGATTTCCAGTTGTTTGGGTTGTTGGGCCGTGTGATTGTGCTCGGCGCCGCCATAGACCTTTAGCTTGCGAAACATGGCCCGACCCAGAGGGCCTTTAGGCAACATGCCGCGCACTGCATTCTCGATAATCTTTTCAGGCGCCTTTTCACGCAACTTGGCGAAATTGATGCTCTTCAGGCCGCCAGGATAGCCGCTGTGATGATGATACATCTTGGCTTCGGCCTTATTACCCGTAACCTGTATTTTGCCGGCATTGACGACAACGATGTAGTCACCGGTGTCCACATGCGGTGTGTATTCGGCCTTGTGCTTGCCACGCAGGCGTCGGGCCACTTCGGTTGCCAAGCGGCCCAGCACTTTATCGCTGGCATCGACCACGTACCAATCGCGCTTGACGCTCTCTGGCCTGGCTGAAAAGGTTTTCATCACTGTTCTATCCAACTCGAAAGGAGCGCGGATGTTACAAAACCGCGTTACAAGATACAAGGCCCAAATACAGGCATTTTTGCGTCCACCAAACGATACACCGGCGCCTCGATACCATACCTGGAAATCTATAGATGAAAGACAAAAAAAAGGCGTGGTATGAGAACCACGCCAGAACCACCACTAGGAGGATGGAGGAGCCGTTACAGATCGGTGCCGACAAGACACCAACCAGAATCTGTTCACTCGAATCCCTCGAGTTGCCGGGACTGGCTTATTCCTGAAACCTGTCCCGACCAGCAATATAAGCATTATCTAATATTTAAACGCGTTAGTCAACGTCTACGTGTAATGTCTTGCAATCCTGGGCACCGATAATACCAAGCTATTGAATTAAAAAGATTATTTCTGGGACTCACGTGTTCTCGTCGCGCACAGCGGCGGCTGCCCATTTTTTCGTATAATCAAGGAAGATGAACTAGATAGCGAGCCTATCCAGCAACAGCCGCTCTACGATGTGCCCATTTTGCAGATGTTCACGAATAATTTCATCCAGATCGGTCTTGTCCACATAGCTATACCAGACAGCTTCGGGATAAATCACCACCACGGGCCCCAGCTCGCAGCGATCCAGGCAGCCGGCCGTATTAATCCGCACCTTGCCCGGTGCTGACAAACCCAGGGCCTTGGTCCGCGATTTCATATAATCCCGCATGGCCTGGGCATCATGCTGAGCACAACAGGCCGAACCATCATCACGGTAATTGGTGCAAAAAAATACGTGGTACTGGAAATAGCTCATGAATCAACATGACCTCATGTTTGCATTAACCTGGCCCGGACAGGGACAGGGAGCCGGATAATACGCTAACCTCCCGCCCGTCGATATGCTCATGTCCAGCCCACATACCGCGCAGAATACACACCCAGAGCAAGGCTCCCTGCTTGCCGATACCGGGCGCTGCGTGGCCTGCGGTCTGTGCCTGCCGTATTGCCCGACCTATCGTTTAACGAGAAACGAAGCGGATTCTCCCCGTGGCCGCATTGCCCTGGCTCGCGGCCTGGCCAGCGGAAAACTCCCACCTTCGAAAAAACTCCGTCAACACCTGGACCGATGCCTGGGCTGTCTTGCCTGCGAGCAGGTCTGCCCCTCCAAGGTGGTCTACGGACAAATCCTGTATCAGGCAAAACAGTCGTTCTCCACTGGCAATGACCCAGCCGCCGCGAACTGGCTATACAAGAACCTGACGCGAGGCCTCTTACAGAGATGGCGTCTGCCTATACTTCTTTATCTTTATAGTGGTATGCAAGGGTTGCTAAGAAAAACAGGCCTGCTGGCCGCCTTGAATCTAGCGCCCATGGATCGCCTGCTGTTACGAGCCCCGAAACCGTGGCGCCATCCCGCCTCCACCCAGCAGGGTACTGAAAAAGTGCAACTCCTTACGGGGTGCTCGGCCAGCTTATTCGACCACGAGACACTGGATGCGGCCCATCGATTACTGGGTGCATTACACTTCGATGTAAAAATCCCTGAGCATCAGGTCTGTTGTGGCGCGCTGTCTACCCATAGAGGGGACGCTGCCTGGGCACAGTCTCTGGCGCATGACAATGCGCTGGCCTTCGAATCCAGCCCCATTGTCAGTACTGTTAGCGGATGCAGCGCCTATCTAAGCCTCCAGGCCGGGACAGACGAGCGCCCCACCTGGCAGGCGCGCGTCATGGATATTATTGCCTTCCTGGCCCAGGTAGATTGGCCGGCAACAATTCAATTCGCGCCACTGCCACAAACCATTATCGTGCACGAACCCTGCTCGCTACGTTACCCCCTGGGCTTGCAAAAAGAGCTGCATGCCCTGCTCTCACGCATACCGGAGGCGAATTGCATTCCCCTGACGGATGCGTCGTGTTGCGGTGGTGCCGGCAGCTATCCCATCACAGAGCCCGTGCTGGCCAATACACTGGCACAGGAAAAGGTAAAGGAAATAAAAATACTGGAAGCCACCCTCATGGTCACCACTAACCTGGGTTGCGCGCTGCATCTTGAGGCCGCCTTGCGTGAAGCGGGAATCAACATCAAGGTCATGCATCCGGTGACGCTGCTGGCACGGCAATTACTCGGATGAGAAGTCACCGCTGCAGCGCAGGTCAGGTGCGCATGTTCGTAACCCCAACTGTCCCCGGATTGCGCTGCGCTGCATCCAGGCTACTTTGCTTTGACTCCTTCCCCCTTTCAGGGGGAAGGCTGGGATGGGGGTGGTTCTCCATGGGTAAAGCCCCCTACTTTGCTGCTTAGGTAAGCACTATTCCCCTCAGATGATCAAAAAGGTGGTCCAGGTTAACGGTTCACCTCACGCCAGATTTCTTTTTCCAGCTTCTTGACCCATCTATTATAGTAACCACTGATCAAACCTGATTCCTTTTGGTAATCGAGCCCACGGCTGCTATGGTAATTGATCTTGATCTTGCCGCGGCTATACTTGATATCCACAATCGCTTTATATACCACACTCACCTTACCGACTTTCTTAAATGTAGCCCGTATGGTGCGCTTACCCACCTTCTTGCCCTTCCACTTACGGTACTTGATCGCCCGCATGATGCCTTCGCGAACTGCGCCTATCGATGCATCACCGGCAAGTTCCATGGTCTCCGGTTCATAGATAGGATTCAGCTTGCCTGCATAAACAGATGGCGCAGAGACAAGGCCTATAATGAGCAACAGGGCACAGACTGCATGAATTATTTTTTTTAACATTTCCAGCACCTCCCACCCCTAAGGGTACTCAAAATCAACGAATCCGAATTGATTCAACGTATAAGCGTTTCCCGGTATTCAAGTCTTATGGCTAAGTTAACACAAACCCGGAGCTTCATAGTGAACCGGTTCTCATTAGTGCAAACAACCATACATCGGTATCAACGGGATGTGGACTGATTCCCTAATAGATGCCCAGTTGATAGCGAATATCCCGCTCCATATTCTGTATCCATTTATTATAGGTACCGTGTATGGTGCCAGTCGCCTTGTCGTAATTCAGAAACTCTGAGTGGTGATATTTGATCTTCACTGATTTCTTACTGAAACTGACATCGACGACGGCCTTATGCACCACACCACGACCACGCTTGGTATAGGTTGCCCTGATCTTGGTAGAGCTAATCTTTTTGGTTTGCCACCTGCGTTTGAACAAAGCCCTGCGCACAGCCTCTCTGACATTTTTCAGGCTCATGCCTTCCACTTTTATCACATCGGGCTTATAGATAGGATAAACACGCGGACGGGCTTCACTTTCTGACGGGCTTAAGAACAGCAAAACCAGCGGCATTACTAAAATTCCTACCAGTATTTTTTTTAACATCATCACCCTCCTGTTTATTTATTCCATTACATTGATTGTATGTGCTCTTTTATGTGTGCACCTTGACCTGTTTAGACCATACCACCATTGATTGAGATCACCTGACCGCTGATATAAGCAGCGGCATCAGATGTCAGGAAAGCCACTAATGCGGCGACCTCCTCAGCAGTGCCAGCGCGCTTCATAGGCACCATGGCATTGATTTGCTCTTTTGTAAAAACATTCTCTGTCATGGCCGTGGTAATCACACCCGGTGCAACAACATTCACAGTTATGCCGCGCGAGGCCACTTCCTGTGATAAAGACTTGCTGGCGCCATGCAATCCGGCCTTGGCCGCGGCATAGTTGGCCTGACCCCTGTTGCCGATAATGCCCGCCACAGATGACAGGCTGATTATACGGCCCCAACGTGTACGCATCATGGGTAATAATAGCGGCTGGGTGACATTAAAAAATCCCGTCAAGCTGGTATTGACAACCCGCTGCCACTGCTCGGCAGACATGCCGGCCAGCGGTGCGTCATCATGGATACCGGCATTATTGACTAATACCTGCACAGGCCCGGTTTGCAGTAATACAGTGATCGCGTCCGCACTGGCCCGGGTATCCGTCACATCGAAACACACCACCTCGGCGTAACCTTTATTGGCAACAATCTCAGTTACCGTCGCTTCCGCGGCAGCGCGGTTGCTGTTGGCATGAACAATGACATGGAATCCATCGCCGGCCAGTTGCCGACAAATAGCCGCACCTATACCACCACTACCCCCGGTCACAAGCGCACGCTTCATGTACTTTCTCCGTCAGCCAATAGTGCTACAGCTGCGCGGCCGCTCAAAAGGACTTGCCCTTCGGCGGTTATTTCAAAGGCATACATATAACTGTCTGCCCCACCGGCAAGACGCTGAGCCGACACTCGCAAATCAGCGTCGATATCATCCAGGGTTGCGCAATGAAACTCAACATTGCGCACACTGGCCAGATAGCCCTGTCGTGGCCTGGCACCGGGGTTATTCTCTCTATCGGTGAGCCCGCCATGCAAGGCCATAGCCTGGCCGGCATATTCCACACCTGTAACAACATTCAACTGTTGATTCCTTAGTAAAGGATTGTCCGGTTTTTGGTGCGATCGGGTATAGCAAACAATACTGTCCGTATCCCAGGACTCCAAGCGTTCCAGCAGACACATATCACCGTGGTGCGGAATCAGCTTCCGGATCTCATCCTGAGTCATAACAGCAACTCCACCTTGAGCGAGACAACAGTATCATCCAGATAGGGGATCATGACGTTGCTGGATACGCCCCTTGCCATCGCCGCCAGCAACGGCAGGCCCCTTGCCGCGGGATTTCCCAGGCGTAACGTATTTAACTGATCAGAGGCCAGCAGGGTTTCTGTATCGGCAACAATGCCGGTTTCTACTCGCGCCAGGGCCTGCTCGCCCTGTTGTCTGCTCAGGGCCAGGGCAATTCCGAAGTTGCACTCCATGGGCCGACACGTATTTAATGGTTCGGGCATCTTCACATCATGCACCACCAGCATGGCATCATACTCATCGACAGCCAGTTGCGTCACCGCCTCCAGCCAACCGACGGCAAAAGATGCATCATATCCGGCAACGCTGGTGGATGGCGCCTGTGATTTAACGGCTATGCACCAGTAACCTGCCGGTGAGTTGGTAACGGAATTGTGGAACATGGTGGGAGACACCATGGGTTCATCCTGCACCACCGCTCCACATATAGTATGCGCGATATTGCCATCGCTGTCAGAAGTTGCAAAGACCGTGGCCAATTGCGATGCGTCTTTAATGGAATGTTCCGCCGCTTCAGCGGCCACCTTAACCGCCAGACGGATATAATCTCCCGTACGCCGTCGCACGGCAGGCACCAGCAACTCCGGCAACAACTTGGGTAACGCCTGCGGCTGGTACTCGCACTCACCACGCAATACCGCGCGACACTCATTCCAACTGGTCATTCCGGGACCAAAGACTCCAACACCATCTATATAAACAGGGAGCTTGTTATTATTCATTTATTCAATCCTCCCGAAAATCAAACTGCAATTACTGCCGCCAAAACCGAAGGAATTGCTCATGGTTGTTTGTAGTGCGGCCTCTTTGTTCCGCAGCAGGATCTGGCTGCTGAAATCCGGGTCCACAATCCCAGTATTGACGGTACCCGGGATAAAGCCGTCCACCATGGCCAACCAGCAAATAACAGCTTCTGTAATCCCAGAAGTACCCAGTGTGTGGCCGGTAAAGCCCTTGGTAGCACTACATGGGGTCTTTGTTCCCAACACCCGGGTAATGGCCTTGTCTTCCATGGAATCATTTACTACGCTGGCCGTGCCATGCATATTGATATAATCAATGGCTTCCGGTTTGACATGGGCACATTGCAAGGCACGCTCCATAGCCAGGGCCGCGCCCTCACCCTCCGGCTGAGGCGTGGACATGTGATAGGCATCAGAACTCTCGCCATATCCCAGCAATGCCAGGCCCGTATAATCCGGCGCACGGTCGGGCCACTCCAGCAAACAGAAGCCGGCGGCCTCACCAATAGAGATTCCGCTGCGATCGGGCGCACATGGCCGGCACGGCGTTGAGCTCACCAGTTCTAGCGACGAAAAACCAAACAGGGTATTCATGGTCAGGCTATCGACACCACCGACGATAACGGCATCGCACAAACCGGTCGCCATAAAACGCCAGGCCGAGGCGAAGGCCTTGGCGGCAGAGGAACAGGCCGTGGACACCATGCTGGCCGGGCCTGTCAGCCGCAAATAATGTCTTACGAAATCCGTGGTGGCATACAAGTTGTGCGTTTCAACGAAATTATAATCCTCGGGCAAGACCCCCGTTTCAGGATCGCGACGCGCATAGGCCAGTTCGGTCTGATGTATGCCGGATGTGCTGGTACCCAGGATCACCCCTAAACGGTCAGCACCGTAGCGCATCCTGGCGCTTGCCACCGCCTCGACAAAATCATCTTGCATCAGAGCCGCTTGCGCCAAACGGTTATTACGACAATCAAACGCCATCAGCTCGGCCGGCAAGACTATCGTCTCCAGGCCTTCCGCCATACCGGCATAGGTGTCCAGGCGTGGCTCAAAGGTACAGGGGGTCAAACCGGAACGCTGTGCATGCAGGGCCTCGCGCATGGCGGCAACACCATGACCCAGCGCACTGACGGTTGTATAGGTTGTGATACGCAGTGGAGACAAAATAATTGATACGAAAAGTTAGTGGGCCAGGGACCGTGGGCGTGCACCCGCGCCCCACACCAGACCCAGAATAAAGCACAGGCTTACGCCCACCCCGACAGTCAATCCAATGGCCTTGAGTACGGGCGCACTCGAAAGGTTGAGGCTGCCAAAGACCAGCACGGTGGTCAACCAGGATTTCCACAGGGCTGGAAAAGTACTCTGCCACTCATGTTCATGCCGGCGCAATCGATTAAAAAACAACGTGTAATCCAGGCCCAGGCCCACCACCAGCAATAAGGCGATCAGGTGAAACAAGGTCAGGCCGCCTTGCAACAGCACGATCAAGGCGACATCTATCAAAACGACAGCCACCGGTACACTCAACACGCGCAATGCCTCTGGCAGCGATCTGAGACCCAGAAACAGCGTGACCAGAATCAGGAAAGCGCCGACGGATAACAGCCACAAGGCACGGTGTCGATAGCCACGCATCATGCCTGTCGTCTCTTCCCGCAACGCAATAAAGAGCATTTCCGGATCCTCACTGGCCATGTCTATCAGGGACGCAGGGATAGTCTCACCATAAAGCAACACCGGCGCTACCCATTGCCGTCCGTACTGGAACAACAGGGTCCTTACACGTTCATTCAGTGGCGTATTCTGATAATCCTCCAACTCCAGTGGCGCTTGCTTGCGCGCCCGTTTAACCTCGCCCAGAAAGGATTGAAAAATATCGGGCCGCAGGGCCAGCCCGGTCAATGCCTGCCGCAAGGCTACTTCAAGCTGTGCCGGTCCGGGCAAAACGGACAGGCGCTGCGCCTGCACGGAACGACTGGGCAACAATGGAGCAATAGAACTGTAACCTGTTAACGCACCCGACTGTTGCCACTGTTTAAGCCGAATTTCCAGTGCCTCTGCACGTTGCAAAACCTGCTGCCGGCTATCGGCCAGCAACAACAACATATGGTTGGCATTCAGCGCATTCAGGTCCTGACGCAATTGCCTGTCCAGTTGCAACTGTTGTTCCGATACCGGGCTCAACTTTATCAGAGAGTCTTCCCAAATGGATTCACCCTGGTACAACATCCATCCCAAGGTAACGATCACCAATGCGATAAAACCCTTCTTCAGTTGCGGCAGATAGCTCGCGAACCGTAAAAAGACCTCTTGCGCCGCGTGCATGGTTTGAGGGAGTACAAACGAATCATTCATCAACATCGGTAATACCCAGCGAGTCGTCAAGGCAGCAGCACCCAGACCCGCTACCGAGAAGATGCCCAGTTGCACCAGACCCGGGTAGCTGGAAAAAATCAACACCGAGAAACCTATGATAGATGTCAAGACACCCAAACGCAGTGTTGGCCAGATGCGTGCAAAACGTTGCTGCACGGTGCCACTCTTCACCACCAGGTGACTGAAAAAGTGCATGGGGTAATCCACCGCCACACCAATCAGGGTGCTGCCAAAAGCCAAGGTAATCCCGTGTATGGAACCAAAGTACAGGCTGACGGTTGCAATACCCACGACGATGCCGGTGAGTAATGGAATGGCGCTGAACAATGTCGCTTGCCAGGAACGAAAGGCAATAAACAAAAAAATTATTACAAGCACGGTGGCCAGGATAGACAGTACCTGAACATCGCCTCGTATGGCATTGCGGGTATTCACGCCTATCACGACAGGCCCTGTCATACGCAATCGCAAACTATTGCCTGCCAGTTTATCAAAACTGGATGATATAAAATCGATTGCCAATTGCTGTGCATCGAGATTGGCGACATCACCACGCAACATGGCCAGCAACAAGGAACGCCGACCATCTTGCGATACAAAAACACCTTGCGCCTTATGTATCTCACCCGGGGGCTGCCAAAGTCGGGCAACTGTCAGCAGTTCACCTGTAGGGTCCTGCTTGAGCAGTTTCTTTAGCCTCGGCGTCAGTCCTGTCGCCAGTTCATCTTGTCTCAACCCTAACTGCTGTCGTAGACCATTTACCGTAAAATTATGTGCAACATCAGGTGATAATACATAACGATATTTAAACAATAGACTTTCCGCGGTATCCGGCAACCTGGCCTGGCCGTTACTAACCAATACAAAATAATCACTACTGCGCAATCGACGGGCCAGGGCCTTGTTGGCCTTCACCAACTCAACCATAGTAACATCTTCATTCCTTCCTTCAATTGAAATGAGTACGGATTTACCGTTAAGCCCACGTTTCATTTGATAACTTAACAGGGTCTGTGCCTGGCTGGCGCCATCAGGCAAGAACAAACTCATGTCACTGGTGATATGTAAACGTTGCGTCACCATAAACAGTGCAACCGCCATAAGCAGTGTATATATTGCAAGCGGCAGCGACTGTCTGGGAAGATTCATGGGCGAGGGTTTATCACCATCACGGAGCGGTCGCCCTCTTTCTCGATAATTTCAACTCGTAACACATGCTGTGCATCACCGGAAAGCTTCATGGCCTCAATCACATCGGCCAGGGTTTCATCATTCTCGGGGTCATCTTCAGGCCTGGGGGTTAACAATAAATGCCACTTGCGGTATGTGCCGGATAATTCCAAAGTAAACAATTTCTCCAGCTGTGCCTGATCACCCGCCATGGTCGCACGCAGACCCTGCGTGAGTGCCGCCATTATCGGGAAACCTTCCAGCGAAATCACATGCTTGACACGTTTGCCTTGTTCATTGCGCTCTACCGTCAGGGTGTCACCCTTGATAATAAAACGCTGGTCCCGCGGCGTCTGTACATGCTTTTCCAGATAGTCCGGCTTTTTGTAGCGTAACATACCCCTGAATACCAAGGGCCTGGTCAGCAACTCGCTGTAACGCCGCTCGGTAAATGTCTGCTCGGCGTGTTGTGTTATTGCCAATGCCGACATCAATGACTCGATTGTCATCTCTCCGGCATAGACCATCCCACCACCCCAGATCAGACCAACATATATATTGATAAATATGATGAACGATTTCATAGCGGTTTATTTCTTGCCGGGTAGTTTCCAGAAATCAAAAAAATTAAACCAATTATATGGTGCCCGATGACAATAGTCCTCCAACTTGGTGGCAAAACACTGCACGGCATCCTGCAAGTCCTGTTGCCTGTGCTTACGGTTTAGCACTACCCTGTCCGAGAATAACTCAAAATGTACTTCGTATTTATTGCCGCCCCGATAGAGCCCGAAAAATATGACCACCGGCACAGCCAGTGCCGCCGCGGCTTGAATAGGCCCTACCGGAAAACAGGCCTTTTTGCCCAGGAAATCCACGGTTACAGTATTCTCATTCGATGTGACACGGTCACCTAAAATGGCGAGTGTTTCGCCCCTGCCCAGTCTTTCCTTGGCCCGCAACAGGCTATCCATGCCTCCTATGGGCAGGACCTTAACATGCAGATTGCAGCCTATGCTTTCTACTACACGCTTGATCTTCTGAGCATTGGCTTCATACATCATCATATTAATCGTCAGTCCCCACTTACGGGCACCACTTAAGCGCATCAAATCAAAGCTGCCCAAGTGCGCCCCCAGAAACAGGCAGCCACGTCCCTGGTCTATGGCGTCACGCACCACATCGATGCCATACTTGTTGATCTCGAACAAGTGGTTGCGCCCGGACAGGAAGAATGCCCGATCCAGCAAGGTACTGGCAAAATAATAAAAATGACGGAAACTGTCACACCAAGTGGAAGGTCGGCCCAGTACACGCGACAAATATTCGCGTGAAGCCCTGCGTCCCCTGGGCATAAAGGACATAAAGTACAGACAGATCGGGTATAACACCAAACGACCTGCACGGCGACCCAGCAATAGCGAGAAACCGGCGATCAGGCGCATACCCAACACCGTGCCGCGTTCCTGTTGTTGTAGCCATGCCTGCTTCACGTCTTAAGATTTATCCTGAACTTTAATGAACCGATTACAGCCTTCTCACCCCGCAGAAGCAAAAGAAAATTAACTACGCCTTCGGATTTGGTGGTGTATTCAATAGTGAATTCCTGCTCGGGCAGAACGGAGGCAAGAAACTTGACGTGGGGCATGGCCAGCACTTCCACCGGTTTACCGACAAAACCTGACAAACCGGCAATCACTTCATCCAGCAATACTACCCCGGGAACAATGGGATTACCGGGAAAGTGTCCGGCGAGCGAGGGATGAGTGGCTGAAATAATCACGCGAAGTGTGTGTTCACCCACCAAACTATAGCGGCCGTTTCCGTATCAGCGATCGGCCGCCACGACGAATATACTTGCATCGTAAACGGTGTATGGTAACAAAGGTAAACATCAGCCAGATGCGCAACTTCAAGCTCCACATATATTGGGTATAGTGAGGCAACAGGGATTCACCGATACGGAAGCGTGGAAATTGTTCGCGCTCACACATTACAACCTTGAGACCGGCTTGGGCGAAATAGGTAGCGGTACAGCCCCCGGCGCCGGCGCCTATGATGGCAACATCGACCTGGATTCGATTTGATGGATTCACTGACATGATAATAACTGGATGGATTTCTTGGTGCTCATCACTTACTGGCCGCGCATTATCCGTGATTGCACCCTTCCGCATCAAGAGCAATCACACATAAGAAAGCTCAATGGTAGGCATACAGGTAAAACCTGATATTCTCCAACCGTACCCGGCCACAGGATTACCTGAACAAATCATTCACCTTGGACTATCACAACGACTTTATCGCCATTTCCGGGGTCAGCAAAACCTATCCCAACACTGACACCCCGGCCGTACGCAATATTTCCCTGTCAATTCGCCGGGGCAGTATCTTTGGCCTGCTGGGCCCCAATGGCGCCGGCAAGACCACGTTGCTATCCATGCTCAGCGGCCTGCTGCACCAGGACTCGGGCAACATCGTTGTGGATGGACTGGATACTCAGGACAACATGGCGGCCATTAAATCCCGCCTCGGTCTGGTGCCCCAGGACCTGGCGCTCTATCCCAGCCTCACGGCCCACGAGAATCTGGCTTTCTTTGGCAGCATGCAGGGACTGACGGGCGATATGCTGCAAACACGCATAGACGCATGCCTGCGATTGTCCAAACTGGAAGATCGCGCCCATCAGCGCGTGAACTCATACTCCGGTGGGCTCAAGCGCCGGCTCAATCTGGCTGTCGGTCTTATCCATCAACCCCAGCTGCTTATCCTGGACGAACCGACGGTGGGCATAGACCCGCAGTCACGGAATTTCATATATGACAGTCTGACACACCTGAACGAAGCCGGGATGACAATTATCTACACCACACACTACATGGAAGAAGTGGAACAGCTCTGTGATGACATTGCCATCATGGACCAGGGTCAGGTCATCGCCAATGGCACACTGGACGAACTGCTGGCACACGGTAGTGCCCGCGACACCAGCCATAGTATCCACCTGCGCACCGAGCAGGACATTCCCAGTAATATTCTCGAAACCCTGCGCCGACATGAGGCCGTGGAACAACTGAACAGCAACACACGCAGCCTGCACATCACCAGCCATAATGCCGAACAGATCCTGCACGACACCCTGGAACTGTTTAGGCGCAAGAACATCACGCTGCGCTCGATAAATTATGGCGCCGCCAATTTGGAACAACTGTTCCTGCAATTGACCGGCGCCAGCCTGCGAGATTGATTATGACCGTACAGACACATCAAATCCTCGCTGCCGCCAGGAAGGAATTCCACTTGGTCCTGCGCGATCGCGAGGCCCTGGCCACATTGTTTCTGCTGCCAGCCATGTTTGTGCTCATCATGTCGCTGGCGCTGCAAGATGCCTTTAATGAGCGCGCCGGCGTACGCTTCTCGATGCTGGTGGTAAACCAGGACGACGGTCGCACGGGCAAGGCCTTGTTGAAATTCTTTGACGACCATGCCTCTTTCGAGGTCACTACGGGCGATAATCCTGACGCCATTGGCGACGCCGTGCGCACCGGTCAATACCAGTTCGCCCTGCACATCCCGCCACAGGCCTCGGCACTGGGCAGGCTGCGTGCTCAGCAGCAACTGGGACTGGTGACAAAAACCGCCCGCCCGCAGCCGCGCATTGCCATACGATTTTTTGCCGATCCGACCCTGCGCGCCGACTACCGCTTGCTGATGGTCAACGCCATTAACAATGCCTTGCAAGGCGCCGAGGCGCGTATCCTGATGAAGGCCTATAGTGCCCTGGCCACCACATTGGGTGCACCGCCCGGTAGCGTGCCACGCAAGGTTACGCGTCTATTTCAAGAGGTCACCGACCCCTACAACGTCAACAAGGAACATCGCGATCATGTGCCGACCTCGGTACAACAGAACGCCCCGGGCTGGGGCCTGCTGGCCATGTTCTTCCTGGTTGTACCACTGGCCGGGACGCTGGTACACGAACGCATGGAGGGCAATCTCACCCGCCTGCAAACCATGTCGGCGCCCATCTCATTGTTGTTGCTGGGCAAAATGGCGCCCTACTTCATCATCAATCAGATCCAGTTCGGACTCATACTGTTGGAAGGCATCTACCTGCTACCGCTGTTTGGCGGCGAGGCCCTGACCCTGGGCGCCCACCCCTGGGCCATAGTCCCGCTGACTTTCGCCATCAGCTTTGCCGCTATCGGTTATGGCCTGCTGGTCGCCGCCTTTTGCCGCACCCCAGAACAGGCCACGGTTTTTGGCGCCACATCCGTATTAATCCTCGGTGCACTCGGCGGCATCATGGTGCCCAAGGTAATCATGCCTCCCACCATGCAGGCACTGACGAACATCTCACCCATGTCCTGGGGCCTGGACGGCTTTCTGGAAGTCTTTGTGCGCGATGAGAATGTCATGGCCATATTGGACAACACCGCAGCCCTGGTCGTATTCGGGATCGTCTGCCTGGGAACGGGTATACTACACTTCCATCGCAAACTGGCGCATGCCTGACACACTTAATAATTGTAATACTCGGTATACCCCATGCAACCCGGCTCACAAGACGACGCATTAAAACAAGAACTGAAAAAACTTATCATCATCGCCAGCGAACGTGACAGCGATCCCATGGATATTACGGACAACGAAACATTGATTGGTTTTAGCTCCAGGCTGAATCTGGATTCACTGGACGTATTGCAAATCAATGTCGCTATTGCCAATCACTTCGGCGTCCGCATTGATGACAGTAAGCATGCCCGTCGTGTCATGAAAAACATCAACAGCCTGGCCGATTTCATACAACCGGGCGACGACTAACCCGACCATGACCTGGGTGAATATTGCGGGCATGGGCGCCGTCTGCTGTTATGGTAACAACAATAAAGGACTGGTCCGCGCCTTAAAAGAAAACCGACCGGGAATACAACCCCTCACCCACCTCACGCTACCGTTTGATAATGTCCCGCCGCTGAATCCGACAGACATCACACCCTATGGCGAGGGCGGCAAGGCCATGGACGCCATGATGCTGGATGCCTGCCATCAGGCCTTGCATAACGCCAGTTATGATACCG
Organism: Gammaproteobacteria bacterium; assembly: GCA_036986275.1. Taxonomy (GTDB): domain Bacteria; phylum Pseudomonadota; class Gammaproteobacteria; order Acidiferrobacterales; family SZUA-150; genus BTRG01. The sequence continues at coordinate 24,161 of BTRG01000024.1, forward strand.
TACCCGAAGGCACAGCCCTGATCATAGGCACCTCAAACTTTATGTTTTTCGGTGAGGCCGTGAATCGCTATGACTACCGGCGCGACCCCAACTCCGCCATGCTCGCACCTAACAGCTCCGGCGATGTTACACAACACCTGGCCAAGGCAATGGGCATCACCGGTCCGGCCTACACGATACATACAGCCTGCTCGTCCAGCGCCAATGCACTGATACGCGCCCGGGAAATGATCATGCGCGATGAGGCCGAGCATATACTAGTGTTAGGCGCTGAAGGTTTCAGCACGATAGCCCTCAGTGGTTTTCATTCCATGATGCTAATGGACCCGAATGGTTGCAGGCCCTTTGATGTAAATCGCAATGGCCTGCAACTGGGTGAGGCCTTTGCTGCGGTCCTGCTGGAAAAACACGTCAGCAAACAAGCGCATGGTTTCTATCTCAACGGCGGCGCCAATCAATGTGATATACACCATGTCACCAGCGCCAGCCCCGATGGCAAGGCCATGCACACGGTAACGCTCAAGGCCTTGCATGATGCTGGTGTAAGCACACAGGATATCACCGCTATCAAGGCACACGGTACCGGCAGTATCGATAACGATACTGCTGAGGCTGCTGCCTTAAATATCTTGTTTAACCGGAACCTGCCTCCTGTCACTGTCTTAAAGCGCTACCTTGGTCACACCCTGGGTGCTTGCGGTACTTTGGAAACCACTGCCCTGCTCGGTTGCATAAAAGAAGGCTTCCTACCCGCTACGCTGGGCTTTCAGGATATCGATCCCGGATTAAATGTAACGCCTATTACTGAAAACGTGGCTACTGGTGGTGGTAACTACTTATTAACTTTCTTTGGCTTTGGCGGTAACTATGCCGCCCTGGTGGTGGGCTGTGATTAGTGCTCCCCGTATATATATCCATGCTACGGCGGCCATAGGACCGCATGGCGATACCTGTACCAGTGAACGCAAGGCTGTTACGTCCGATGAGCCCAAACAGGACTTAAAGCCGCTGATTAAAGAACTGGTGGGCCAGCCTTTGCGTCAGGCTTCGCACCTGGTCAGTCTTGCTGTCTGCGGTGCACTGTTGTGTCGCAAGCAAAACAACCCGCCACTGGATAGAACCACTGGTATTTATGTCGCAACAGGTTTGGGGGAACTGGAAAAAGCTAACGCCCTATTTTACCAAGTCATGCCGCCCAGGAATGGCCTAGCCTCGCCCTTTGATTTTATCAATGCGGCCATCAACATGGCTGCCTTCTATTGCGCCAAGGTGCTGGACCTCGAATCCCGCAACCTCACGTTTAGCCACAACGAGTTCTCCTTTGAAGTGGCCCTGGAAACAGCTATCAGCGACCTGCGCGCCGGCATCATCCCTGCCGCCCTGGTAGGCGGTGTCGACGAACGCTCCTATCCACGCAGCTATCATGAGGAACGCATGCCGCTCAACAAAGACCAGTTCATGGGTGAGGGCAGTGGCTGGTTGTTACTAGATACCAGTCCTGAAGGTGCGCGGGGGGAGATACTGGAAGTCGCACGATTTGATAGGGGTGATGCCAACAACGCAATAGCTGAATTATTAAAGCAACACAGAATGAATCCTGCTCAGGTCACACTGCTGCCGGGTACGGGATTAAACTCAGACGAGACCGAAACACTAATGAAAGTAACCGGGGTTACCAGGAAACACGAATATATTAATAATTGTGGCGTGTTCTATACAGCCGTGTCGTTTGGTCTGACACATTTTTGTGAACAAAAACAGGCAGGCGTCCGATATGCCTTGCATGTAAATCATGATAATTCTGGATCATTCATAATTGTGCTTGCATCGACCTCAAGCTGATTTCTACAGGATGGCACGTCTGGCCTGTCCATTCTCCTGGCAATATCTGCAAACGGTTATGGTAGGCGACGCTGTTCTGAAAGAAAATCGTTTACCATTCGTTCCGTAATAACCATAGGACCAAAGTTATGGCCCTGTAATGCTTTTGTAGTGAAACGTTTTACTTCCGCCAGCTCATGGTTCAGTTTTACCTCACCTGTCACCCGCACAGCATAGGCAATTAACAGCTGGTTCTTGGCGCTAAAATTATAATGGCCGATAAATTCTACCGCTTCGGCATCCAGGCCCAGCTCTTCCTTGGTTTCTCTTGCTACCGCCTGTTCCGGGGTTTCACCCGCCTCGAGATAGCCGGTGATCAGGGAAAACATGCCTTGTGGCCACCTGGCATTGCGGGCCAGTATATACTCCCCCTCATGTTCCACCAGGGCAGCGACGACCGGCACAGGGTTGTTCCACTGCACAAAATTACAGTCGGGGCTGACACACACCTTGCGCTCAGCACCATCTATAGTTTGCTCCTCAAGAGCTCTGGCACACTGTGGGCAGAATTTCATTTGAAAATATATTAACCGTTAGCCATGCCCAAAGCCATTGCCATCTGGCGTTTCCGACTTCCTTCTGCGTTCACGTCGCCGCCACTGAGGACGGCTTTAAGGGCTCTGCTCCCTTTAAGCACTCTTAACTAATCGCTCGTGCATTTTTGCAATAGTGAGGTTGGATTTCTGCAGCCTTTTGGTTAGCATTCGCGACAGATTGAGCATGATTATTGCGAAAATTCTAGGTTGTTTTTCATACAATGAGAAAATCGAGTCCTGATCAATGACCAACAAATCAACATTTCCCGAGGCAATAATATTAGTCATACGCTTGCTTTCATGGGTGAGCACCGTTTCTCCCAGTGCCTCACCTTTGTTTATTACCATGATCTCTATTTCTCGCCCGTCCACGTTCTTGGTAAGGCGTACTTTTCCGGTCAGTACCACATAGAAGTCACGACCAAAATCATCTTCTTTGAAGATTACCTCACCATCCTCAAAGCTTTCGACAAAGCAGCTCTTGACAACAAATTCAATTTCGTCATCGAGAAGCTCGAAGAACAAAAAACATCGCTTGATTTGATCGATGGCGGCCATTGTTAGGCGGCCTTTCTTGTTTTCGTACGGGCCTTTGTTGTTTTAGGACGAGCCTTTGTTGCTTTCGCACGAGTCTTTGTTGTTTTTGTTGCTTTCGTACGAGTCTTTGTTGCTGTCTTTGATTGGATCTGGCTTTTATTCGAAGCGGGTTTGCTGAAGTTCTTGTTGATATTTTCAAGCAAATCGATCATTTTGGTATAGACTTTGGTTTTCTGTTTACCGCCCTTGCCGCTTGAAACGATATCTGATGAAGGATCGTCGATTTTCTCGTCAATATTCTCCAGTAAAACAACCATTTGGGAAAAGGCCTCGGATTGCTTGTTGTCACCTCTGCCACCATGGACAAAATACCAAAGGTACTCGAGGCTATCTTCCAATCCGCGGGCAATAGAGTTTCGGATCGTGCTTATAGGGAAGAGTGTATTGAGCAAACTAATTATAAGCGAAAAAACGATACCAGCAATCGACGTGCGCATTGCAAACGAGACATCTTTAACAAAGAGTGAAAGCACACTTGAAGAATTGGATATATTATTAAAATCAATCTCCGCGATCTGTGGCAACGCATTGGTTATTCCAACAAAGGTGCCAAAAATCCCGATTACAATAAAGATTCCTGGGAGTACATCGATCATACGAATCACGCTGTCAATGGGAAACAGGCCATGCAAATTGACCCAATGATCATCCTTACCCATGACTCTATCAGCGAGTTGCTCGAAACTGGGTTTTTGTTTGGCCTTGAACGCATTGGTTTCACTCTTCAAACTATGAATGAGACTCTGGCTGCCTCCAGCATAATCACGCACCGACCTTATCTTGCGACTGGACTTGTCTTTATCAGACTTCATCACACGCACGCTGCGGCTCGGGAGGTTTGTGGCAACTTCATCTAAGAGGTCTTCAACATATTCTTCGATATCATCGATTCCGATTTTACCTATATCATCCCTTTCTACTCGCTTTTCTATTTCTCTAGTAAAAGTAGAGTAATACAGTTGATCGTCTTTGCTTGCCCGATGGGACAAGAATCGAAGACCAAGCGCGATAATCAAGATAACCAACATCGTATCGATGAGGTATTTGGAGCTGGCAATCATTAGAAATTCCATGACTAATTTCCCTCTGTTAACTCGTTAATTGCATTTCTTGCATGTTTTGTATTTATATGTTCATTTTAAAATTAATTGAGCATGTAATTGAACCTGCTGAGAAACTTACTAATTAGGCTATTTCCTTCCAAATCTGAAGTTGCCCTACCTTCGTTCATTGCTGGTGTTATATTCTCTACTAGTCTTTCAGTATTTGCATATTCATTGGCTAGTGAGAAACTGATCTCAACACGTCGTGAACGCCGGCAACTGTATATTCCACACTTTCTATTTTCCTTGTTTTCACCTTCTTCCATAACAAGCGAATGCATGAAGCTTTTACCTGATGCCTTGGATCTTCTACGCAAGATGGCCTTGAATTTGTAATCGCCTATCTTGTTGCCGAGTATATACTTGGTAATCTGGATCGCACGATTGGCGCTCAAAGTAAGGTTGTATGCATAGGCTTTATGCGATGCGGTTTCCGGATCGACATACTTGGATAAATAGTAAGGGCTGGCATGTCCAACGATGTTTACCGCGGAAATATTGCGCCTAATTTGTGGATCCTTGAATAGCTCATCTGTATAGGCCGGAATAATCAGGTTGAGTTTATTTTTAATTTTCCCTCTCAACTGATAGCTATCATGAAGGAATAAAAATGCCTCATCCAAAAGTAGTATAATACTTCCCGTGTTTTCATCTGTGATAACATCGATGCCCATATCCTTGAATCGCTTGGCAAGATTGGCGGCGATTGTACTGCGCATACCGCCGTTAGGAGTACTCACTTTGTAAACGTATGGCTGAGCGGCCTTGAGGCGCGCATTGTCGTCCAGTGCTACTGCAAGCTGTTGGGATTTATTGTCAAGGTCATTCTTCAGGCCACGAATTACGTCAGCAAGCTTCCTGGACTTGTCTTTATCTGACTGAAGTGCATCCTGTAGAACGTTGGCCTTTTCATTCATTTTCACCAGGCCGTCTTCAAGATAATCTTTAGCAGTCGTGAGTGTTGCTATTTCATTTTCTTTATCTCTAAGTTGATTCTCCAGGCCGAGTTTCTTTTTTTCCAGCTTATCTGTTTCGCCCTTGGCCTGCGCCAATTCGCCTTCAAGGGCTTTGGATCTTGCCTTCATTCCAGCCCGCTCATTTTCAAGCGCGTCCTTTTCCGCCAAGAGTCCGCCTAATTCATTGCCTCTACCTTTTAATTTGTTTTTCAGGCCGTGTTTCTGTCTTTTCAGATCGGCTACATTGCCTTGCGCCAATTTCAGCTGACCTTCAAGGGCGTTAGCTTTCCCTTTCATTCTTGCCAATTCGGCTTCAAGCAAATCCTTCTCAGCGGAAAGGCCTTTCATTTTATCGCCTCGACCCTTAAATTTGTTCTCCAGACCGAGTCGCTGTTTTCCCAGCCCGGCAATTGTACTTTTTGCATTCTGGAGTTTGTCTCCGAGGGCATTGGCTTTTGCCTCCATGGCACCCAGCTCTTTTTCAAGGGTGCCCTTTTCAGCCGAGAGCCCGGCAAGTTCATTACCTTTGGCTTTTAATTGGTGTTCCAATTTAACCTTTTGTTTCTTCAACTCCTTCGAGCCGCCCTTGGCGGACGCCAGTTCACTTTTCAGCGTATTGGCTCTTGTCCTCATCTTAGCCAGCTGCTTTTCAAGCATATCTTTCTTGTTTGAGAGCCCTGCCAAGTGATCACCCTTACGCTTTAATTGGTATTTCAATTTAAGTTTTTCTTTTGTCAGCTCTCTGGAGTTCGAGTTTGCCAGCGCCAATTTATTTTTAAGAGAATTGGCCTGGGTCTCCATTTCTGATAGCTGTTCCTCAAGCCGTCCTTTTACGCCAATGAGCCCATCAATCTCACCTGATTTATTCTTGAGTCGCGCTTCCATCTCACGCTGTAGCTTGGCCAAGTCTGAAGACTTTAGCTTTTCCGCCTCGAGCTTCTGGTTAAGTAAGGTGGTTTCCTGGTTCAGCGAAGCGACTCGCTGCTCGGCCTGATTTTTTTCGGCCGCCAGGCTGGCAAGATGTTGTTTTAGTTTTTTAATTTGATTGTTGGTGTTTGCTATTTTTTCAGATTTCACCTTCAGCTGAGATTTTGTATTCTCCAGGTTTTTTGACAAGCCAACCCTGAACATCGCCAGGCGTTCGATTTCCTTGGCGGCAAGCCGGCGCTCCTCGGCCGATTGCCGTTCTGCGGCAACGATTTTCTGCTGCAATGCCGTTTTGCGTTTTTCCAGCTCCCTAATTTGTGAATTCTTTGAATTTCGGTCTTTATTGACAGCTGCGATTTTCTTCACGAGCTTTTGCTCAGTTTTTTTACCTTCTTCAGCTAACTGTTGCTTGCTTTTTTGTAACTGGGCGATCTTCGAGTTTTGGCTATTAACAGACTTTTCCAGATTGTTGATCTGTCGTTTCAATCCAGACTCTGCCTGCTCTTTGGCTTTTGCAAGTTCATTCATATTTTTGCCGGTTTCCTTTAATTGGGAACCGAGCTTATTGACCTCTGTGGTTAGGGCCTGCTTGCTTCGAATCACACCGTTGAGTTCATCCCCCACTTTGCTGAGTTGAACTTCCAGATTCTGGATGGTTTTCGCCTGCTTGTTAGATTCTACTTTTTTAGATTGGAGTTTTTTACTTACCTTGCTCAGAAGGACACTTCGCTTGGCCTGTTCTTTTAACAGGGATTCCACTTCCTCCTTATGGTTATCTATATTTTTAACCAGCTCGTTGAGCTCTTGGGTTCGCTGGTTGATCGTTTCCTGAACTTGCTTGATGTTCGTGATGGTGTTTTTGACTTTGTCGGTTTTCTCGTCAACTTTTGCTTGGATGGACTCGGGAATTTCCCCTTCGAGATATTTATTCTGTGCTTCTTTGGTATTAATGGTTTCGATAGTCGCCAGAGTGAGCTTCAAGATGGCTATTACGAACATAACCAGAAATATCACTGACATCGTGGTCGACAAATCACTAAAGGACGTCCAGACGCTGCCGCCTGCCCTGTCTTCTGCTAATTGAGTCTTTCTAGCCATCTGCTTTATCCCTGTATCAAGTTATCCCTGTATCACGCTGGATGTGGAATATTCCGCTGAAACTTTAGTTTCGGAATGTGCCGTTATAACTTTAACTCCCGTCTGCAAAATCTCTCATTCCAGGCAGAGCAATCGTCATCAAAGTCAGCTTTACCATCGCTGTGTAAGATCGCTAAAAAATGTCCCCAGCAAACGGTAAATCAGGCACTGTATGCGGCGACCCAAACCTTCGATGGGGTTATCCTTTGCAGTATGTTCCGACAAGTTATTGACTTTGATTTCCTACCATGTCGGAATAATTTCCTATAACTTTAGGTTCACTGACACTCTTTTAGGTTCACTGACACTCTTTCCGTCTCACGGAAGGCGCATATTCTTATAACAATATTGGGGCTTTAATAAACAACCCCGCCGCAAGCGGACGGGGTATTGTTGCCATTCCTTAGAACAGTGCCAATTGATAGTCACTATGGAGTTTCTGGTACGTTCCGCCTTGCCCCTTCACATAGTTACCTATC
>BTRG01000025.1:0-30398 GCA_036986275.1 Gammaproteobacteria bacterium
ACCGGGTCGCCAAGGGCCAACCCATTGCCCTGGTGGGCTCCTCCGGCCGTTCCACCGGCCCCCATCTGCACTTTGAAGTCCATCGCAACGGGCGGGCCGTGGATCCTCAGGGGTATCTGGTACAAAGCAGGCGTTAAGCCACTCGACAGCTTTACCGGCGCCGCGTATACATGCGGCCCATGAACACCCATTCATTCACTGCGTTTGAAATCGCCGCCCAACTGGCCAAGGTCAAGAAGGATATAGCGGCTGTCGCGCAGCGGGCGGGTCGCAGTGAAAACGATGTACGACTCATCGCCGTGTCCAAGACCCGGCCTGTCGAAACCGTGGCAGCGGCGCTAAAAGCCGGTCAAACAGACTTCGGAGAAAACACTATCCAGGATGCGCGCCCCAAGCTGGAGGCATTTTCCGGATCCCCGATATACTGGCACTTCATTGGCCACTTGCAGACCAACAAGGCCAAGTACCTGGCCGGTGCCTTTCAGTGGCTGCATACACTGGACAAGCTCACGAAAGCCGAAAAGCTCAGTAAGGCTTGTGCACAGCAGGCAGTCAGCATCAATACCCTGATACAGGTAAATGTCAGTCGCGATCCAGCCAAGCACGGCGTTGCCCCTGGCGATCTGGATGCCTTTGTAGAGGCCTTGCTTGAGGCCGATCTTGCGGGGATCAAACTAAAAGGCCTAATGACTATTGCAAAACAAACCCGAGACGAAATAGCCATACGACAATGTTTTTCGGATTTACGTGAGACTCGTGACAAGTTGCAACAACAATTCGGTCTGGATCAATTTACCGAGCTATCCATGGGTATGAGTGGGGACTATAAAGAAGCCATTACAGAAGGTGCGACCATGGTTCGTATTGGTACGACAATATTTGGTCAACGTACTTGAGGATCAAGATGCGATTTGATATAGACTATCGCCAGAGTATCTTTCCTGACAGGAACATCGATTCCGCTGGTGTTGTCACAGCGCGTGAAGGTTAACGTTCGTTATCGTTTATCGAAGAGTTACCATGTCGGGAAGGCACTCAAAACAGAAACCTGTTATCGATATCCAGATAATGATTCGGGCATTGCGTACTATACATACACTCACCAGCAGTATGACTTGAATATTACATATAGCCTCTACTGATCCACCTTGAAATTTTACGGTATCTATACTGTCACAGGGATATCTTTCCTAAGGTGTTGCTATACTTTTAAGGATATTCAATGTTCTTTCATTGGTATGTGGCGCTTCAAGGGGTTTCATAGATGGATAAGACTGTTTTTCTCAAGCGTTTTTCTTTACTTATCCTGCTGACCTGGATTATTCCCCCCATATTCGGGCTCTCATTCCTGGTTTTTATAGGTATGTTCACGCTGGAGGAGATCGGTATTATTCTGACAAGGCCGATTGAACCCATCTATATCCTGTTGACGATCACCTTTAGCTTTTGGTATTTCAGGCGCTACGTAAGACCGGTCTGCCGGTTCCTGGAGGATCCCGAGGCGAACTCGGGTAAATCCGCGGCAGCCTGCGTGGCGGCTTTTCCATTGCACTACTGGGCTGTCTTCCTTATTTATCTTTTGGCTGCACCCGCCACAGTCATCATCAGTGCGGAATTGTATGCGGGTTACGAGGCGCAGGCTATAGACTGGTTTCGTATCCATCTTGTCGCGCTCATTGTGTCGATTATTGTCGGGCTGCCTATCTTTTTTCTTATCTTTGATTTATTTGGCAAGGCACTCGGACGTTATGAGCTTCAAAAACCTCTCTTTACTATCAAGGCAAAGGTATTCCTGATCGGAGCACTCGTACCGCTGCTCATTGATACCATGCTGGTTCAGTATTACTGGACACGTACCGGGTATTTCAGCTTTGAGACCTTTATGGTGTGGATAGTATTGGAATTACTGGCCATTACGGGAAGTTTAATTTTTGCCCACAGCTTCGGGCAATCATTACACCCTTTGCAAGCACTTGCCGTAACGACAACGCTGCACGGTATTGCGGATGAGCCTTCCTTGCGTGCACAGTCCACGGATGAACTGGGGGTGCTGACTTCAAGCTATCGTCGATTATTGCATGATTTTGATGCGCAACAACATATATTGGATATTGGCAATACAATACTCAGATCAAACACGGATGAAACAGGTCTTGAAGATGTGGCGGAAATTATTGTTGCGCTTTGCCACCGTTCGATTGGCGATGATCTCATGTTTCTGATCCTATACGATGCTGATCAGGATAAACTGCTGGGTGTGGCCATGACGGGCGCGCCCTATTCCGCCGAAGGATATTTTTGCTTGGATCTCGATGAGCAATCTCTCGTTGTTTCGGTTTTTAATAAAGGTCGAACACTGATCACAGTCGATACACGCAATGACCCATGCATCCACCCGGCAATGATCGAGCGTTTTAATATTAAATCGGCAATTGCCGCCCCTCTTGTCAACGAAGGTAAGGTCATAGGCGTACTGGTTTCTTCAAACACACAGCGCTATCGTGAATACAGTGCTAGAGAAGCCAGCCTGATAGAAGGGCTGGCTCAGGATGCCGCATTGGCGGTTCAAAAACAGATTGCAAGTGAACAACAGCGCATCATCGATCAGGAACTGGGGCTGGCTACACGTGTGTTTGAAGATACGCAGGAAGGCATTATGGTGACTGATGCCAATATGATGATAATACGAGTCAATAAAGCGTTCACAACGATAACAGGTTATGAGGACAAAGAAGCGATTGGCCAAACCCCAAAATTCCTGAGTTCCGAACTTGAAGACAAGTCCTTCTACCAGGAAATGTGGAACTCGATTGTGGGGAAAGGCGTCTGGCAAGGAGAAATACGAAACCGGAGAAAGAATGGAGAACTGCTCATCGAGTGGCTGAATATCAGTGCCGCCAGGGACAATAGCGGCGAGGTTGTTTATTACATAGGCATATTTGCCGATATTACAGAGCGCAAAATGGCCGAGCAGCGTATCTATCATCTTGCTCATTTTGATGCCTTGACAGACTTGCCTAACCGTGCCCTGTTCTTTGATCGTCTAAAACAGTTACTCCATCAGGCTAAACGTTATGAAAAACAACTTGCTGTGTTATTTATTGACCTGGATCACTTTAAACGCATCAACGACACACTGGGTCATGTCGCCGGCGATGAACTACTGGTTATCGTTGCCAAACGACTTGTTAAATGTGTACGGGAGACCGATACTGTAGCACGGTTGGGAGGGGATGAGTTTGTGATCTTGCTGTCAGCGATGACACATAGCGAGGATGCAATTACGGTTGCAAAACACATACTCACGGAAGTATCCAAGCCGGCAGCCTTGGGAAGCCAGGAAGTTCATAGCAGTGCCAGTATTGGTATCAGCCTTTATCCTACCGATGGCGATGATGCGACGACATTATTCAAAAATGCCGACATGGCCATGTATCGTGCCAAAGAACAGGGCCGCAACAAATATAATTTCTTTACATCAGATATGAATGTGCGGGCTATTGAACGATTGCAAATGGAATCTGAGCTACGTCGCTCCGTAGAGAATAACGAGTTAATTCTGCACTATCAGCCCCAGCTTGATCTGCAAACGAATAGAATAACTGGTATAGAAGCTCTCATACGTTGGCAACACCCCCGTTTGGGACTATTATATCCTGAATCCTTTATCTATCTTGCCGAAGAAAGTGGCGCCATCCAGGCCATGGGCAACTGGATGCTACGGGAGGCCTGTCAGTGGTATCAGGCCGGCAAGGATAGCTGGCCCTGCTCGCCAACACTTGCCATTAATCTTTCCGCGCAACAGTTCTTGCAGAACGATCTTCCGAGAGTGATACAGGCCATACTGGCTGAAACCGGCATGCCGGCAGACTTGGTCGAGCTTGAACTCACGGAAACAGTTTTGCTGGCAGGTGGTGAACGCAACCTTGATATGCTGACAAAATTAAAAGGGCTGGGTTGCCGTATTGCACTGGATGACTTTGGTACAGGTTATTCATCTCTAAGCTATTTAAAGAAATTTCCTATCGATACAGTCAAGATAGACAGGTCCTTTATACGTGACATTTCTGACGACGCCGATGATGCAGCGATAGTAAACGCCGTGATTGCCATGGCTGATAACTTACAACTTACTGCCGTCGCCGAGGGTGTAGAGACGGATGCACAATTTGCCTTTCTTAGGCAATATGGTTGCCACAGCGTGCAGGGATTTTTAATCAGCAAGCCGCTGAGCGCGGAGGATGCACATAAGTGGTTATCAGAATACCGTGAGAACTAATCTCATCACAATCATCCTGGAACTCAGGAACCCATACAGCATTAACCCGATGATCTCTGCTGCCGCATGGAAAAATAGGCCGCCAGAACAATGAGGCCACCCCCCAACCACTCCCTGTGACTCATCACTTCATCCGTCAGCAGCTGTTGCGAGAGGGCACCGGCGACCAGTTCAAATAACAGTATCACCGCGGAGCGGTGAATCGGCATATGGGTTACACCGTATTGCACCAATGTTGTCATCAGCAGTATGCCCAGGATACCGACACCGGCAGTACTGGCAATAATAGCAAAGTTCAACGCCGGGGCGGATTGTTCCATGGCCCATATCAATACCAGCGCGATCACCACGACTCCCACCCAGGTCACACCCAGCTTGGCGGCCAATGAAACAGTTTGTCCCTTGCGCACATAGAGATTGGAAACGGCGAAGGCCATGCCCGAGGTAATGGCCAGCCAATCCGCATGAGAACGTGGCCAGAGCAGCCCTTGTTCAGGATCCCAAAGCATGATGATGGCGCCCGCCAAGGCAATCATTAGAACGATACCGGCCTGTTTACTGATGCGTTCACCCAACACACTCCACCCCAGCAGTGTGGCCCACAGGGGCGTCAGGTAGAACAGCAACAAGACACGCATGATATTGCCGTCCAGTATGGCCAGCACAAAAGCGATATTGGTCCAGCCTGCCGCCAGTGCAATAGGGATTAATATGCCCGGGGCCTCAATGACCTCTTTGAACCTGGGTCCGGTCACAGGCAGGCTGGCAATCAAGGCTGCGAGATAAATAAACAGACTGAGCCACAGCCCGGAAAGGCCCTGGGCCTCGACCAGACGCATGGGATACCACACCACGCCCCACATCGTGGCGCCCAGCAATAAGCTCACCACCGGCGCTGCCGGTCTGTCGAGAATAGAGTTCTTACTGGACCTCATGTGGCCTTACCGTATAATCCGCATGCCTGAATGATTACCTCGCAAAAGCAATAAATCTAATGAATCCCCGACTCGCGAGCCTGCAAACCTACCCCTTTCAGAAACTCGCCAAGCTCCATCAGGGCTGCAATCCACCCGCCGGCTTGTCACGTATCGCCCTGTCGATAGGTGCACCCAAGCATGCCGCCCCGGGGGCCGCACTGGCCGCCATGCGTGATCAACTGCATACCCTGGCCCACTATCCCAGCATCAAGGGTGAGCCTGGCTTGCGCAATGCCATGGCAAACTGGGCCAACAAGCGTTTTGGGCTTGTGTCCGCGCCACTGGATCCGGAACAGGATATCCTGCCCGTTGCCGGCACCCGTGAGGCCTTGTTTTCCTTCGCCCAGGCCGTGGTGGACCGTTCCGATCAGCAGCGGCCCGTGATCATTATGCCCAACCCCTTTTACCAGATTTATGAAGGAGCGGCGCTGCTGGCGGGAGCCGAGCCCTGGTTCCTGAATTGTACGGCCCAGACCCATTACCGCATGGATTTCAGCGCCGTTCCCAGCGATGTTTGGGCGCGGACGCAAATGGTCTATCTCTGTACGCCCGCAAATCCAACCGGCGCGGTCATGTCGGAAAATGAGCTGCAAGACTTGATTACACTTTCCCTTGAACATGACTTCATCATCGCCTCGGATGAGTGCTATTCAGAGATTTATTTCGATGAACAACGACCGCCGCCGGGCCTGTTACAGGTCGCGGCCAGACTGGGAATCAAAAACTATAAGCGCTGCATAGTGTTTCACTCCTTGTCCAAACGCTCGAACCTGCCGGGCCTGCGCTCAGGTTTTGTTGCCGGTGACAGAAAAATACTGGTCGACTACTTTCAGTACCGCACTTATCATGGCAGTACACTATCACCACCGGTACAGGCAGCCAGCATAGTGGCATGGAATGACGAGGCGCATGTCGCCGCCAACCGCGAACAATACCGGAAAAAGTTTGTTGCCATTCTGGATATACTCGGCGATGTACTGGATGTGCAACGACCCGAGGCCGGGTTTTATCTCTGGCCCAGGACGCCGGTCAGTGACACCGAGTTTGCGCGAGGCCTATATGATCAACAGCATGTTGCGATCTTGCCGGGCAGTTATTTATCTCGCCAGGCATCAGGCCTGAATCCTGGTCAGAATCATGTGCGTATGGCGCTGGTAGCACCTGTTGAGGAATGCGCTGAGGCCGGCCGGCGCATACGAAATTTTATTGAGACGTTATAGGCTCTGGAGAACAGCATGAACAATATACAAACCATTATTGAAGAAGCCTTTGAACGCCGTGCCGACATCACACCACGTAGCGTGGACACCCATGTCAAGGACGCCGTGCTGGAAGCGATAGACTTGCTTGATAGCGGCCAGGCCCGGGTCGCGGAAAAGAAAGGTGGTAACTGGACAGTCAATGAATGGCTGAAAAAAGCGGTGCTGTTGTACTTCCGCATTGAAGATAATCTTTTTATCAAGGGCGGCTATACTAACTATTATGACAAGGTACCTTCCAAGTTCGCCGACTATAATTCACGCAGCTTTCGCGAAGGTGGCTTTCGCGTTGTACCACCTGCATCGGTACGCAAGGGATCATATATTGCTCCCAGTGTCGTGCTCATGCCTAGCTATGTGAACATTGGCGGCTATGTCGATGAGGGAACCATGGTGGACACCTGGGCCACCGTAGGTTCCTGCGCACAAATAGGCAAGAATGTACATTTATCCGGTGGCGTCGGTATAGGCGGTGTGTTGGAACCCATACAGGCCGCACCCACGATTATCGAAGATAACTGTTTTATTGGTGCGCGCTCGGAAATCGTGGAAGGCATTATCGTTGGAGAAGGTTCTGTCATCTCCATGGGTGTCTACATTGGCCAGAGTACCAAAATCTATGACCGTGAAACCGGAGACACCCATTATGGCCGCGTTCCCGCCGGCAGTGTTGTCGTATCCGGCAACCTGCCTTCCAAGGACGGCAGTTACAGTCTTTACTGCGCCGTCATTGTCAAGAAGGTGGACGAGAAGACGCGTGGCAAAGTCGGTATCAATGAATTGTTGCGTGATATTTAATCCGTGACCGATAGCGCGCTTGAGCTTGCCCGGGATCTGATACGCCGCCCTTCGATCACTCCCGAAGATCACGGCTGTCAGGATCTAATGATAGAACGCCTGCAAGCCATAGGCTTCACAATCGAGCGTTTACGCTTTGGGGATGTCGATAATTTCTGGGCACAACGCGGCAAGGCAAAGCCTATGCTGGTGTTTGCCGGCCATACCGATGTCGTACCCACGGGCCCTGAAGATGCCTGGACACATCCTCCTTTTGCCGCGGAAATTCACGACGGTCTTCTGTATGGTCGTGGCGCGGCCGATATGAAATCATCGCTGGCGGCATTTATTACCGCTATCGAAGACTTTGTGACGGCGCACTCCGATCACCAGGGTAGTATAGGAGTATTGATTACTGCTGATGAAGAAGGTCCCTCCATAAATGGAACGGTCAAGGTCGTAGAGTGGTTGCAGACACAAGGCATTTGCATCAACTACTGTATCGTTGGTGAGCCTTCCTCTACCGATACCATGGGTGATGTGATTAAAAACGGACGTCGTGGCTCTGTCAATGGGATACTAACTATTAAAGGTATACAAGGTCATGTGGCCTACCCGCATCTGGCTGACAATCCCATACACAGTGCTGCAACCATATTGGCGGAACTGGTCGCAACCGAATGGGATCACGGCAACGAATATTTCCCGCCGACCGGTTTTCAAATTGCCAATATTCATGCTGGCACGGGAGCCGAGAATGTGATTCCCGGGACCGTGGAGGTTCAGTTCAATTTCCGCTATTCCACGGAAGTTACCGCCGATGAGCTCAAGGGCCAGGTTGAGGCCATCCTGAAAAGACACGATACCGAATACGATATCGACTGGCGCCTATCCGGTCTGCCGTTCCTCACTCCCAGGGGCGCATTGGTGGCCGCGGCAAACTCCGCCATTGAGCATGAGTTGGGCATCAGCCCCACCCTGTCCACTACTGGTGGCACCTCAGACGGCCGCTTTATTGCCCCCATGGGGGCCGAAGTCGTGGAATTGGGGCCGCTCAATGCCACTATCCACCAGGTGGATGAACATATAGATGTCCGGGACCCCGCTAGGCTGGCTCGCACTTACACACGCATACTGCAAACCCTGCTCACCTAGAATTCTATTTGCCTTATAGATCATAGAGTTATAGTATATACTTCACGCTGTGACCAAATATTTGCCCTGAGGGTGGGCGCTACCCTGTCGCATGGAAATCAGGCGCTATACTAAAGATGGATAACAATGGAGAGATAACAATAATGGGGTGTTTTCATGCGTAAAGGGGGGCTGTTCACCCGCGACTGGTTTGCCGCCTTAATCATTACGCTACTCTTTGCCGCCGCCAGCTTCAGTCATCAGCCCATTCTGGAGAACCTGGAAAATCTGGCCTATGACTACGGCGTGCGTATGACCTATCGCCAACCGGGGGCCACGGAGCGCATTGCGATCATTGCCATCGATGATGCCTCGATTGAACGCATCGGCCGCTGGCCGTGGCCACGGAGTGTGTTGGCCGACATGCTTAAACGCCTGTCCAAGGCCCGTGCCAAGATTGTGGACATGCAGATCCTATTGACGGAATCCCAAACCGACCAGGGCCTGGTCTATATACGCAAGCTAAAAGAATATCTCTCCGCCGCCGGCTTTCCCAAACAAGCCAGGAAGCAGGTTGGCACCATGTCCCGGTTTCTGGCGGCAGCGGAAGTGGAACTGGATGCCGATAGCAAACTGGCCGGCACCATCCCCGAGGCCGGCAATATCTATATGCCCATGTTTTTTACTCTGGGAGAACCCCTTGGCAATCCAGACAAAGAATTGCCTGATTTCATCAAACGTAACTCCCTAAAGAATGTCGTGGCGCCTTCCAATAGCACGGATCTCCCCTATATCACGCGTGATGTTCGATTCCCGTTAGAAATCTTTGGCAGGCATACAACGGGCATAGGTCATCTAAATTTTATTCCCGATGCCGATGGCGGCATACGCACGGAACCCTTGCTACTGGAATACTATGGCCAGTACTACCCTTCGCTTGCATTGTTATTGGCGGCCAAGAGCCTGAATCTTGATGTCGGAAATATTGAAGCCGATATCGGCGTGGGTATCAGCCTGGGTAATCTTTATATCAAGACCGATCCGAATATGTTGATGTATTCCGGCTTCTATCCCGATGAGCCGGGCAAACCCGCCTTTACGACGTATTCCTTTCATGATGTGCAGTCAGGAGAAGTACCGGCATCGGTTTTTCGTAACAAGATCGTGTTAATTGGTTCCACCGCGGTAGGCGTGGGCACTACCTTCCTCACACCTATCAACTCAGAGATGCTGGCCCCGCACCTGACGGCCAATATTGTCGCCAGCATTCTGAACCAGGATTTTTATACCCGACCCGACTGGACCAGCTTTACCGAAGTGGCGCTGCTCGGCCTGATACTGGTCTACCTGATGTTGGTGCTTCCCAATATCGGCGCCGGCTTTGCCGCCTTTCTCTCCTTTGTATTGTTTGCCGGACTCATCGGTAGCGGCCAGTACTTCATGATCAGCCAAAAGATCTGGTTACAAACGGCCTCGCCGGCACTGTTCGTTGTGCTGGGTCATTTACTGCTTACCACCAAACGCTTCTTTGCTACAGAACGGTTAAAGCAGGCCGTTGAAGCCGATTCCGCGCATACCAATCGCATGCTGGGTCTGTCACTACAAGAACAAGGGCAGCTGGATATGGCCTTGGACAAATTTCGCAAGTTGCCCATAGATAAATCCGTGCTGGAATTAATCTATAACCTGGCTATTGATTATGAACGCAAGCGGCAATTCGGCAAGGCGGCGTCCGCCTACGGTTATATCCTGCAACATGATAAAGGCTTTCGTGATACGGCGGATCGCAAGAAGCGTGTGGAACAGGCCGACAACGCCCTGGTGATGGGTGGCCGCGGCACCAGCGCTGGTGGCACCATGATACTGGATGGCGTCGACCAGAAACCCACGCTCGGGCGTTATGAGGTGGAAAAAGAATTAGGTAAGGGCGCCATGGGTACGGTTTATCTGGGTCGCGATCCCAAGATCAATCGCGTGGTTGCAATCAAGACCCTGGCGCTATCCGATGAATTTGAAGGCAGTGAACTGGAAAAGGTCAAGGAACGCTTCTTTCGTGAAGCCGAGACCGCGGGCCGTCTGAGTCATCCCAATATTGTCACGATTTATGATGCCGGTGATGAGCACGATCTGGCCTACATCGCCATGGAATTCCTGCAAGGCAAGGATCTCACCAGTTATATCAGTAAGGAAAAACCATCAAAAATCGAATGGGTACTGGAATTAGTACGCCAGACCGCCGACGCACTCGCTTATGCCCATGCGCAGGACATTGTGCACAGAGACATCAAGCCTGCCAATATTATGTATGACGAGACCGAAAACATGGCCAAGGTCACGGATTTTGGTATCGCCCGCATTACCGCTTCCAGTCGCACCAAGACAGGCGTAGTGCTGGGTACGCCCTCTTATATGTCGCCCGAGCAACTGGCCGGTAAGCATGTAGACGGTCGCTCCGACCTGTTCTCCCTGGGTGTAATGATGTATGAAATGCTCACGGGCGTGCAGCCCTTTACCGGAGACTCCATGGCTGCGCTGATGTATCAGATTACCAATGCCAAACACAAAGACATTCTCAAGGTTCGCAGTGGGTTGCCGGCCTGTGTTAAAACCATTATCGACAAGGCCCTGCAAAAGGACCCTGACAAACGTTTCCAGACCGGCACGGAATTCGCGCAATCCATTGAACGCTGTATGGCCAAGCTAAGAAAATAGTACAGGACATATATTATGACTGCAAATGAGCTGGAAATTGCCGCCATCACTGATCCTGGAGTAACGCGGGACAATAATGAGGACAGTATTGCCCAAACACCGGAACTGGGGCTGGTGGTGCTGGCCGATGGTATGGGCGGGCATCAGGCCGGTGAAGTCGCCAGCGGACTGGCGGTAGACATCATCTCCAGACATATTGCCAATGTTGTCAATGGTGATGCCCATCAAGACTTTGTTACGGATTCCGGTTCGTTGGAAAACAATTCGATTGATGCCGCCATACGCCTGGCTAATGCCACCATCTTCGAAACGGCCCAGGCGCGCGTGGAATGTGCCGGCATGGGTTCAACAGTAGTCGTGGCCATGTTGCACGATAACAAGATCAGCTTTGGTCATGTTGGAGATTCCCGTCTCTACCGCATGCGCGGTGACAAGCTGGAGCAAATTACCGAAGATCATTCCGTGGTACAGGAGTTATTGAGTCGTGGCCTCATCACCCCCGAGGAAGCCCATACCGCCTATAACAAAAATCTGGTGACCAAGGCCCTTGGGGTCGAGGCCACGGTAGAACCTGATGTCAATGAACTGGAATTCGAGGCCAATGACCTTTACCTTCTTTGTTCTGACGGGCTCAGTGATGTCCTCAAGGATGATACGATTGCCGAGTTGCTTGGTGACGGTAAGGATGACCTTGATTACGCCGTCAAGCGCATGGTGAATGTCGTCAATGAAAACGGCGGGCCGGATAATATCTCCATTATCCTGCTGCGGCCACACGCTAATTTTTCACGCTCAGACGAGAGAAATAGTTCTGGAAATGGTTTCCAGCATGAATGAAATTAGTATAATTCAAAGAAAATATTGTACGTCAACGTACAACCGGCTATCAGGGGAAGGCAACAATGGCTAAATTTATATTAAGGTTCAATGAGGATGTCATCGACCATATTGAACTTCAACAGGGAGATATGAAACTCGGCCGCAAACCCACTAATGATATCTTTATTGATAATCTATCTGTCAGCGGTGAACATGCCAACATCTTTACCATAGGTGAAGACTCCTTTATTCAGGATATGGGCAGCACCAATGGCACCTTCGTTAACAACAAGAAGATTACCAAGCACCACCTGAAGAATGGCGATATCGTAACTATTGGCAAACACTCCCTGATCTATTTCACCGAGAAGGAAAACAAAGACGAAAATACTGAAGACTTCGCCAAAACCGTAATCATTAATGCCGGCGATATCGCCAGTAGCGAGGCTACCCCCACACCGGCGAATTTTGCCAATGAAACCATGGCCATGAATGTGAAAAAGCCGTCTTCCAAGGGCAAGCGTCAGGGGGCAATATTCGTGTTAAGCGGGGCCAACAGTGGCAAGCGTATCGAACTTACCAAGCCTGTCACCAACCTGGGCAAAACCGGTAAGGTGGCCGGCACCATACGCCGCACGGTGGACGGTTATCGCCTGGTTGCCGGTAGTGGCAGCGAGGCGCCCAAATTAAACGGGCGTTCCGCTCAAGATGGTGATGGCAATGTCCTCAAGAATGGGGATATCATTGAGGTGGGTGGCACGCGCCTGCAGTTCTATCTCAAGTAAGGCCCGCTGTTCACATAGCGATTCCTGCATCTATAACAGCGATAAAGCCTCTTCCAGTTTTTTCGCTGTCAACACTTCTATCTCCTTATTGGCTTTCTTGGGTCGGTTGGCGTAGGGCAACAGTATTCTTTTAAAGCCGAGCTTGGCGGCTTCATGTATGCGTTCCTGCCCACGTTGTACAGGGCGCAGTTCACCGCCCAGACCCACTTCACCAAAGATCACCAGTTCTTTCCCCAGCGGCCGGTTACGCAGACTGGAAACAATGGCCGCCAGCACCGCCAGGTCCGATGCCGTTTCTGTAATGCGTATGCCTCCGGCGACATTAATAAAGATATCCTGCCCCAGTGTGGCAATACCCGCATGACGGTGCAGGACCGCCAGCAACATCGCCAGGCGATTACTATCCAGGCCCACGCAAACCCGCCTGGGGTTGGCCGAATGACCCTCGTCCACCAGGGCCTGCACTTCCACCAACAAGGGACGTGTACCCTCTTGTGTTACCAGTACGGATGCACCCGGTACCGCGGCGCCCTGACCACTGATAAACATAGCCGACGGATTATTGACCTCACGCAGGCCCGTTTCATCCATAACAAAGACACCAATTTCGTTGACAGCGCCAAAGCGATTTTTTATCGCACGTATAATGCGATAACGACTGGAACCATCGCCTTCAAAATACAGGACGGCATCGACCATGTGTTCCAGCACACGCGGGCCCGCCAAGGCGCCCTCTTTGGTTACATGACCGACGAGGAACAGGGCGACACCGTTGTGTTTGGCGAGGTTGACCAATCTGGCGGCACACTCCCTGACTTGCGACACACTGCCGGGAGCGGCTTGCAGGTCATCTGAATAGACGGTTTGAATGGAATCAATAATGACTACCTGTGGCTGCTCTTTTTGCACACCCTCCAGAATTGCCTGCAGGCGTGTCTCGGCCAGCAAGCGTACATCCCCTGCCAGGGCGCCCAGACGTCTTGCACGCAAGGCCAACTGCTGGGACGATTCTTCGCCAGTGACATACAAGACACGCGCGGCTGCACTGAGAAACGATCCTGTCTGCAACAATAAGGTAGATTTACCAATCCCGGGGTCACCTCCTATCAATACCGCCGACCCCAATACCAGTCCGCCACCCAGCACCCTGTCCAGTTCGGGCAGTCCGGTATCAAGACGATGGCTGTGCTCGGCGGAAATGTCCTTCAAAGATTGTATGCTGGATACCGGCGCCACACCTGAATAACTGACCACCTTACGGTCACGCTTATCGGCATCCATGGATTCCATCAAGGTATTCCAGGCGCCACAGGCCGTACATTTACCCGACCATTGCGATGTCTGGTCTCCGCAATCGCTGCATGTGTAGATGAATCTGGCTTTGGCCATCAGCTGAGCAGCAGACGTGGTACACGCCCCGAGACGGCACACAACAATTCATAGCCGATAGTCTCGGCATAATGCGCTACTTCATCGACCGAGAGTGCTTCGCCCCAGAGCTCTGCCCCGTCACCAACTTGGGCTTCCGGTATGTTGCGCAAATCTACGGTAATCAAATCCATGGAAACACGCCCTATCAAGGGCGCCCGCACGCCGTTAATCATAACCGGCGTGCCCGAGGGGGCATGCCGTGGATAACCATCGCCATAGCCTACGGCTATTACACCTATATTCATGTCTTGCGGACAGATACCACCGCCGCCATAACCTATGGCATCACCTTTACGACATGGCTTTATCGATATTATTTCACTCTCGAAGGTCATCACGGCCTGCAGGCCCGACTCTTGCGCCGTTCTTGTTGCCAGTGGCGCTGCACCATATAGCATGATGCCGGGACGTACCCAGTCAAAATGCGTCTCAGGCCAGGCCAGCACCCCTGCTGAATTGGCCAGACTGCACGGCAAAGAAAATGATTCTATGAATCGCCTGAAGCTTTCAAGTTGCTCGGTTGTTTTGCCATCTTCCGTATCGTCTGCATTGGCCAGATGAGACATGATGCCTATTTGTTCAATACCCGCACATTGCTGTAATGATTCGAGCGCATCCTTTGCCTGTTCCGGCATCAAGCCCAGTCTGTGCATGCCGGTATCAATCTTTAGCCATAGTCTTTTTATAGGTTTACAAGCGGGCTTGCCAGCGTACTGTTGAATCAGGTCTATTTGCCTGTTGTTGTGTATAACGGGGACTAAATCAAGGCTTGCAAGCTCCGCCAGCTCATCTTCCTGGAAGAACCCCGACAACAAAGTTATCGGATGCTTGATATCCGCCTTCCTGAGTTGTTCCGCCTCTTCCAGGCTTGCAACAGCAAAGGCATCTGCTTCTGACAATGCATGGGCTACATTAAGAATTCCATGACCATAGCCATTGGCCTTGACCACGGCCATAACACGCGCGGACGGCGCATGATGCTTAACCTGGAGAAGGTTGTGCTGTAAAGCACGTGCATTGATACGCGCACGCGCGGGTCGACTCATCCATAGATCTCTTGAAATTGAGAATCGCTGGCATAATTCTCAAAGCGCGTATATTCGCCAAGAAAGGTTAACCGCACCGTACCCGTAGGACCATTGCGTTGCTTGCCGATGATGATCTCCGCAACACCCTTCTCGGCACTGCCTTCGTTATAAACCTCATCACGATAGATGAAGACAATCACATCGGCATCCTGCTCAATGGCGCCGGACTCACGCAAATCTGACATCACGGGTCGTTTATTGGGCCGCTGCTCGAGACTGCGATTTAATTGAGACAAAGCAACCAAGGGAACATTGAGTTCCTTGGCCAGCCCTTTTAGTGCGCGAGTAATCGCTGAGATTTCTGTCGCCCGGTTTTCAGTACTTCCACCGGTTTGCATCAATTGCAGATAGTCCACAATGATAAGACCCAGACCATGCTCTCTGTGCAAACGTCGAGCACGCGCACGCAATTCCATGGGTGTCAATGCAGGTGTATCATCGACAAAGATAGGCGCCTCACCCAACATATTCACTGCCGAAGTCAGACGCGGCCAGTCATCATCATCCAGTTTGCCGGTGCGAATTTTATGTGCGTCAATACGGCCCAGAGATGCCATCATACGCATTGCCAGTTGTTCGCCAGGCATTTCCATGCTGAATACTGCTACCGGTATTTTTGCGCCGACACCGGCATTCTCTGCAATATTCATGGCCAGCGATGTCTTACCCATAGAAGGGCGTCCGGCAATAATCACCAGATCAGCCCGTTGCAGACCCGAGGTCTTGGCATCAATATCAGCAAAACCCGTAGCAACCCCGGTAATAGGATTGTCGGACCTGAATAACTCATCTATGCGATTAATAGCGGGCGCCAACAGTTTCTTCATGGAAAGAAATCCGCCCCCACGTGATCCCTTTTCACTAATCTCGAGTATATTTTTTTCCGCCTTATCCAGAATCTCTACAGCCGTACGGCCTTCCGGACGGTATGCGGTACCGGCGATACTACCACTAACAGTAATTAATGCCCTCAGTATGGAGCGCTCACGTACAATCTCTGCATAAGCCAGTATGTTGGCGGCACTGGGTGTATTGGCAGCCAAAACGCCAAGATATTCCAGGCCACCGGCATTGATCAACTGCTCACTGTTCTCCAACCACTCGGAGACTGTCACCACATCTGCCGGTTTGCTTTCATCCAGCAAGGCCACCAGGGCGTTAAAAATTAATTGATGTTCACGACGGTAAAAATCGGAGGACGTAAGTTTATCTGCTACCTGTTCCCAGCGCGAATTATCCAGCATCAAACCGCCCAACACGGCCTGCTCTGCTTCGACAGATTGTGGGGGTACTTTAAGGGTATCGGTATCGGAAACCGATAAACCTCGGTGTGCTACTGAAACTGCTACCTTCTCCAACGCTCCTCCTCTATATTCCCCTGTCTTGAATCTGAGGCGTTGATAAATGCCAGCCGCCTTTATTTGGGGTCTTCATTATAAACAACAGACAGGAGCCATCAAGCGATAAGAAACCGCCAGGTCAAAAACATATTAGAACAGGCAGCACGAGAGAAAGTGAACGATTTAAGGGTATAAATTACCCGCTCTCGAACTGACTTTAACTTTCGGCTACGACGTTGACCTTTACAGTCGCTGGAACCTCAGGATGCAGTGCAATCGCAATCTCGTATTCACCGATTTCCTTGACCGGTCCTTCAGGTAACAGAATTGCGGAACGGGACACTTCATGCCCGGCCGCTGCCAATGCCTGAACAATTTCACGTGCACCGATTGACCCGAATAATTTACCCTCATCGCTGGCGCGTGACGCGATCTCTACCGTGACATCGACCAGCTTTTCTGCCCGTGCCTGGGCGGATGACAAGACATCTGTTTGCGCGGTTTCCAGTTCGGCACGGCGTGCTTCAAACTCGGCCTTATTGGCTTCATTGGCTACAGTGGCCTTGCCAGCAGGCAGCAGGTAATTACGTGCAAAGCCGTTCTTTACCTTGACCTGATCACCCAAGTTGCCCAGGTTGTTGATTCTCTCCAAGAGTATGACTTCCATTATTCTCTCCTAGTGCGCATCACAGTAAGGCAGCAGTGCCAGGAAACGTGCATGCTTGACAGCTGTGGTCAGCTGACGCTGATAACGCGCCTTGGTGCCGGTGTTGCGGCTGGGAATAATCTTTCCAGTTTCGGTGACGTATTGTTTTAACAGACCGATGTCTTTGTAATCGATCTCCTTAATACCTTCCGCGGTAAAACGACAGAACTTCTTGCGTCGAAAGAAACGTGCCATGGTGTGCTCCTTAACTATTCAATAGCGATCAGCTGGCGCTGTCGTCGGTTTCAGTGGCAGTGCCTTCATCTTCTGCTGGCGCATCCCCGGCTTTAGTGGCAGTGCCTTCCGGCCTGGCGGGTGCGCTTTCCTCATCCTTACCATTGCGGCGCCCTTCATTTTCCTCCTGATTCTCTTTCGCCATGGGTGAGGCCCCGGTAACAGCTTCCTTTCGCGCCAATACCAGAGAGCGAACCACGGCGTCATTGAATTTGAAGGCCGATTCCAACTCGCGCAGCGTTTCCTGACCACACTCGATATTCATCAGCACGTAGTGGGCCTTGTGGATCTTATTAATAGGATAGGCAAGCTGACGTCTGCCCCAGTCTTCCAGCCGGTGGATGATGCCACTGCCGTCTTCAATCATGGCGCGATAGCGCTCAATCATTGCAGAGACCTGCTCGCTCTGGTCCGGATGAACCAGAAACACAATTTCATAATGCCGCATTGTCGACTCCTCTTGGATAAAAGCCTCCTGACCCGGCACGGCCAGTGAGGCAAGGAACAGCAGGTCGTCGAGACCCGCGTAGATGAGGGGCGGATTCTAATACAAGGCCAAGGCCTTGCCAAGCTAAAAGGCAGTCCCTGACATAATGAAAAAATGCTTTTAAATCAGGAGGATAGCCGTTCTGATAAGACAGCTCGAGCAGCTATTTGCTATATTGACCTGCTTCATGGAAATCAAGTTGCGTAGACACCCGACCATGGTTATAGATCCGGTAATTGGTCACTTTCCCTAGCCCGGGTTTGTCATTAATTGAATACAGCAAGTTTACGTTATACTAACGCCATGCATTTCAACAACAACCCGTTTAATGACGGAATATTACGACATTATTGATTTCTGGTTCGCGGAAATTGATCCCAAGGCTTGGTGGGAAAAAGATGAACTCTTTGACCGACGTGTACTGGACCGATTCCTGGATCACCACACGGCCGCCAGCCGCTGTGAATTATTTACCTGGCGGGATAAACCCTTGGGTAGACTGGCGGAGATCATTGTACTGGATCAGTTCTCACGCAACATGTTTCGCAACAGCCCGGAGTCATTTGCTTATGACAACCTGGCGCTTTGTCTGGCACAGGAAGCCATTCATATCGGCGCAAACGAGGGACTGGAGTCAGCACACAAGGCGTTTCTGTATATGCCCTTCATGCATAGCGAGTCAGCAAGAATTCACGAGCAGGCCGTTACATTATTCAGTGACCCAGGAATGGAATATAATCTTGAATTTGAGTTAAAGCATAAGGCAATAATAGACCGTTTTGGCCGTTACCCACATCGAAACAAGATCCTGGGCAGGCCCTCTACAAAAGAAGAACTGGGCTTTCTGAAAGAACCTGACTCATCGTTCTAGACAAGCAAACCTTTCCAAATATAACTATTGTTCAATTACCTTAAATACCTGTTTAAGTAATGACTGATTATTGTAACGCAAATCAAATACCCAATCTCCTCCCTTGAGCTCCTCATCGCGTTCAAAAATATAGCCACTGATGCCTGCTGCTTTGCCATTTGTTACCCAGTACTGATTAATGGAAGAATAACCCACAGCGGGTTTGCCGTCCTTATCATTAAACTGCGGATGACTTACTTTCATTTCTATAGGTATCTTGCCGTCAGGCAATCCCGCAACCACGTATTCAAATCCAAAGAACAAATCCTGGATCGCCGGGATATGATAAGTTTCCTTGATGAGTACTGGGTGTATGCCTTCATAGAGTCTGTCATCTTTCTTGAGTGGATTAATCCAGGTCTTACCGTTGTCCCTGGTGTAGGCATATATGCCATAAGTATCCAGGGTAGCCCTGACCGTCCGCGCCTGATCCGGCTCCGCTGCCTGTATTGATGGAATGGCTACTATCAGAATGATGAAAATTAAACTATATTTTTTTATTATATCCATAGCTACATCGTCACTTTTCATAGTTAATTTCACATAGAAGTCATGA
This sequence comes from Gammaproteobacteria bacterium, assembly GCA_036986275.1. Taxonomy (GTDB): domain Bacteria; phylum Pseudomonadota; class Gammaproteobacteria; order Acidiferrobacterales; family SZUA-150; genus BTRG01. Next base: position 19,495 of record BTRG01000025.1, read on the forward strand.
TGACGTTAGATATTCTATATATCTGCAATATTAGTACGTTGCCGCCTGGCTTCAAATAACATAATGCCTGTTGCCACGGAAACGTTCAAACTCTCCATAGCACCCATCATGGGAATGCGTAGTTGTAAATCACATTGCTCCCGGGTGAGTCGTCGCATACCCTGACCTTCACTGCCAACAACCATTGCCAAGGGCCCCCGCATATCCGTCTGATACAGGGTGTGCTCGGCTGTGCCACTGGCGCCCATTATCCATACACCTTTATCTTTAAGCGCCTTCAGGCAACGTGCAAGATTTGTGACCTCGAATAAGGGCAAGCGTTCCGCGGCGCCCACCGCAGCACGGCGGGCAACCGCCGTCAACGGGGCGCTACGATCCTTGGGTAGAATGACCGCCTGCACGCCGGCCGCCTCGGCTGTACGCAGACAGGCCCCCAGATTGTGCGGGTCCTGTATACCATCCAGCACCAGCAAAAACGGACTACTGTCCAGATTATCGAGCATAGCGATCAGGCCTTGCTCATTGCCCGTTGCTGCCGGTTTCACTTTGGCCACAAGTCCTTGTGCCGGCCTGCCCTCACCCAGCAACTGTATCAACTTTTTTCGGGATACCCTGTTCGTGTGGATACCTGCCTGTTGCGCCGCATGCACAATCCTCTCTATGCGGGCATCGTGGCGTTTCTCATCCGCCCAGAGTTGCAGCATGAGATCCGGTGATGCTTCCAGTACAGCCTCTATAGTATGAAGCCCATACAGCAAATTGAATCTCTTGTCCTTCATACCTGTTTAACGCCGTTTCTTTCTTTTGCTTTGCCGACGCCCCTTGGTCTTTTTACTTTTCTTTTTCCTGCTTTTCTTGTCAGTCTTCCTGTCTTTTGGAAGTTGACTGCTTTTTAATTCCAGTAGTTCAAAGTCAATACGGGCCTCATCCAGGTCTACACGCGAAACACTTACCTTGACACTATCTCCCAGGCGAAACGTAGTCCTCGTTCGTTCCCCGGTAAGACGATGATGGGTCGGGTCAAAACGATAGTAATCGTTGCCTAGCGAAGTGATATGCACCAAACCTTCGACGAATACCTCTTTGAGCTCGACAAAGATACCAAAGTTGGTGACACCACTGATAATGCCTTCATATTCTTGACCCAGTTTATCCATCATGTATTCGGTCTTCAGCCACTTGATGACATCCCAACTGGCTTCATCGGCACGACGCGACACCATGGAGCAATGTTCAGACTGGGCCTGTGCGCGACTGTGCTGCTCCTTTTCCAGCACCTTACGTTCCTTACCGCTACCTGTTTTCGCCTGCTTCTTGCCTGTAACAATATTTTTAATAATCCTATGCACCATGAGATCGGGGTAGCGCCGTATCGGAGAAGTGAAATGTGCATAGTGTGGATAGGCCAATGCAAAATGACCGATGTTATCCGGACTGTAAATAGCCTGGCTCAGGCTGCGCAAAAGAACGGTCTGTACCAATCGATACTCGGGACGCTCTTTTGCCTGCTCCAGTACATCGGCATAGTCTTGCGCCTGAGGCTTGTCACCCCCGGACAGCGACAATCCTAACTCGAAGAGAAACTCTCGTAATGCCGTCAGTTTTTCATCTGTAGGTCCAGCATGAATGCGATACGGTGCCGGCACTTTATGTTTATCCAGTATATCTGCTGCACATACGTTCGCGGACAACATGCACTCTTCTATTAACCTGTGTGCATCGTTGCGTTCTCTCGGAACAATGCATGATATCTTTTTGTTGCTATCAAATTCTATATAGGTCTCGGGCAGTTCGAAGTCGACGGCGCCCCGCGACAGGCGCACGCGTAGCAAGGTTTTGTATAGCGTGTACAGGTGTTGCAACTGTGGCAATATATCGGATCGCTTGCTTTGCAATTGCTCATTCTTATGCACCAGGATTGCGGCCACCTCATCATAGGTAAGGCGCGCATGAGATCGCATGGTTGCTTGATAAAATGAGTAATGCTGTATACGCCCGCTGGGGCTGATCTCCATATCACAGACCATGCACAGACGATCCACTCCGGGATTGAGGGAGCAAAGCCCATTGGACAACGCCTCAGGTAACATGGGGATGACCCTGTTGGGAAAATACACCGAGGTACCACGTTCATAGGCCTCTTTATCCAGTCTACTGCCCGGAGCGACATAAAAGGAAACATCGGCGATGGCTACAATCAGGCGCCAGCCTTTACCTTTGCCGCCCTGTAGAGGTTCGCAATACACCGCATCATCAAAGTCACGCGCATCCACACCATCGATGGTGACCAGGGGCAGAGTGCGTATATCCTTGCGTGAGGCTATGGCATCCCCTGGAACGGAGTCGCCAAACCGGGCTGCCTCGGCCAACACGGCATCAGGGAAGACATGGGGTAATTCATACTTGCGTATGGCGACATCGACCTCCATGCCGGGCGCCATGTGATCTCCCAGGATCTCGGTAATCCGGCCCACCGGCTGATGACGCGCACCCGGTTGCTGGGTAATCGCGGTCACCACCATTTGCCCGTCGCGGGCATTGAATTCATCGCCCAACGGAATCAATATGTCCTGGCTGATACGTTTGTCTTCCGGGACCACAATGCCAACCCGGTTTTCATTGAAATAGCGCCCCACGACATGTTGGTGTCGCCGCTCCAGCACATCGACCAGCACCCCTTCGGCCCGTCCGCGCTTGTCCACACCCGAGACATAACCCGTCACTCTGTCTCCATGCAGGGCCTTACGCATCTCCCGTGCCGACAGGAACAGATCTTCGCCACCATCATCAGGAACCAGGAAACCATAACCATCGGCATGACCCGTGATCGTGCCTCGGACCAGGTTCATTTTGTCTATGGTCCCATAGCGGCCGCGCCGGTTGCGTAAAATCTGGCCATCTCGCTCCATGGCGCGCAGACGACGGGCCATGGCCACCTGGTCATCCTCCGAAGTCACACCCAGATATTTCATAAGCCTTTCAAAGCTTAAGGGCGTCGGTTGTTCGGCCAGACAGGCCAGAACCGCCTCCCGGCTGGGCACCGGTTTGTCATAGTTACTGGCCTCCCGATCGGCCTTGGGGTCGGTATAGTGGGTCTTTTTCTTACGCGTTGACATAGAATATGGGTCTCGGTACAGTGCGCGGCCTGCCGGCCAGCTGTTGTTGCCCGGCCAGTCACTTTGCCGGGGTGGCGGAATTGGTAGACGCGCTAGCTTCAGGTGCTAGTGGGGGTAACCCCGTGGAGGTTCAAGTCCTCTCCTCGGTACCAAATCGCAAGACTATCACAGACCAGAAAACCACGAAAGGCATTGTTTTTACAGTGTTTTTTTGCTAGATAGGGAGATACGGATACCATCGGTGCAGGATGCACGCCCGGGGCATTTCCTTCGGGGCGCGCAGAAACGGTGGGTATTTGTTGCTCTCTCCGTTGTCTACCGATTGTCTTGGCATATCGCTTTTGTGAAACGCAGATTAATGCTTTTTTTCAAGGTGTGCATATCTACCGAGTCATGGTCACCCCACATCGCCGGCACTCGACCTTTTCGACCCCTCCTCCGGCACCAAATCCGAATGTCTTGTCGATGACACGAAAGTCATGAAATCCCAACCAGCACAGGATAAGGCCGAGTAATGCTGGCAACTTTGACATATCATGAGCCCCCTGAAGTAATGTGCATGCTGCCTTATCTTTTCTTCGACTATGACCTTGTCACAGTCCCAACGCAATGAATTGAATTTTTCAGGTACCCTTTGAGTCATTATTAATATTGCCCATAACAAGGATTGTTCCAGACAACCCGAGGAAGCACTCTTGGGGTGCGATCATCGCACGTCCTGGTGAGAATTGCGGGTCAGCCATTGCCTCCCTCCCACGATAAATGAATACAAGTAGGTGGTGATGAAGGCCGCTGCGATGAATGGTGCAGTAGCCGGTACGAGCCATGCCGCCACCAGCGCCACGTTCACAAGAGTTACCGCAGTGGCGGTCTTTGCCAACCCTCGAATCAGAACAGGCAGTTTGAACGGCACCATCATGGTCACCGAATGCAATATAAAGATCAGAACCAGGTAAAGCCCGGGATCAACTGCAAACATTTGCGTCAACAGCAGGACAAACAACATGTGACGCATAAGCTCATTGGTCGGTGTACCACTGCCTGACACCACATCAGGATTGAGCCGGGAAGTAGCGCGAAGAATGATAGCAGCCGCGGCGATCATGCTCACCATCAAGACCAGTCCACCGAAATGTGCTCCCACCGCCAGGGCCAGGGCCACATGGGCGACCGCATCGCAGACATTGTCCAGATCGGCGCCGAAGCGGCTGCGGATATTCAACTTGGCCGCCAGAACGCCATCGAGGTCGTCCATCACATTGTTGAAAATGATTAACGGGATCAAATAACGGTAACCCTCTTCCAGGAACAGCAACACCAGGGGCAGCACGCCGAGAATCGATGTTGCGTTGGCCAGATTCCTGTAAAGAAAGTTTCGTTGAGGTGTTCCTGTCTGAGGATTCAAGACGTGTCCGTTGTCAGCACGAAGTAGTGGTTTTCCAGCACCGGAAACGATAACCCCAAGGCCTTGGGTAAGCGCTTGATCCAGGGAGCCCCCAAACGCATGCCCCAATAGGTCAGGCGACCCACGATTGGCAACGCTTGAAACGGTTCCGGAACGGCCCGCTTCCATTTCTTGATCAGCTCACACCCCATCTGCATCAGAATATAGGGCTCGTTTCTTTCAGTGCGCTTGAGTGTCAATCCGCATTGTTTGAAGATGCGTTGGTAGTCCGGCACAGAACGATAAACAGCAGAATAGTCACCCGTGCGCGTCACCGTTTCACCCCGAACCGTGGACTCGCGGCACAATATCATCCCATCCGGTGCGAGATACGGGATCAATTTTTGCAACAGGGTAATCACATCGGTTTCGCCGAGGTACATGAGCAGGCCGCCGAGGAAAACCAGGCGATAGTGGCCATCGGGCTCGAACGACAGAACATTACCGTGTATGGCATGAATGTTGGAATACGGGGCGCATCGCTGCTCCAGCGCCAAGTAGAGTGCATGGCTGCCTTCGACCGCGACCACTCGCGAAAAGCCGCGGGCAAACTCCTCGGCCCAATAGCCGACACCACTGCCGAGGTCCAGAACCGTGCCATTGTGCTCCACACTATTCAGCAAGCGCCGGACGATCCGGGCCTCCGCACGGAAACGGAAATCGCCGGCACTCACCGGAAAACCAAAACCATCCATCATGTATGGCCCGAGGATCGAGGACTTGACGTTCTGCCAATACCGATTGACGGATGCGTGATCGATCTCAGGCAAGGGTGGGCGCCGACTCGGTAGCGATCAGAGAACGGCTGGCGATGGAACGGGGTCGGGCAAACAGTTGCTCCGCCGCGCGCAGATCCGCCCGGGTATCGATCTCATACCATCGGTGGGCATCGAAGAAGACCGCGTCGAAAGAGAGTGTGCCCTCAGCAACCATGTCGGCAAACACGACCTCGTAATACTCATCGAGTCTGCCTGCCGAGACATAGCGGCTTAATCTTTCCTCAACCTTGCGCCATGAATCAAGGGATAAACTGTAGAGATTGACCGTTTTGTACTGGCGTGCATCATCGCAAATACCACCACCCATGCGAAAGGCCGTCACCCGCCTTTCAGGCCCCAGCTCCACTGTAGTACCGTTCATCCAAGGGAGTATCCTGGAAATCGCCATCTTGTCGGGCTGGAGCATGTCGTCCAGCATCCAGGTATCGAAAACCAGATCACTCTCCACCAGCAAAAACGGCTCCCGGATCTGTTGCCGGGCCAACCACAGAGAGTAGATGTTATTGGTTGTCCGGTAATCTGGATTAATGACGTAATCAACCCGCATATCACGGGCGTGTTGCTGCAGAAATTTCTGGATATGGTCACCGAAGTGTCCGATTACCACGACCAACCTATCAAACCCCCGTGCGCGCAAATTGTTGATCAGCCGCTCGAGGATAGGAACACCTCCAACCTCAGTGAGACACTTGGGGGCATCCAGGGTCAATGGCTGCAGGCGGGTTCCCGTTCCCGCGGCCAGCAAGAGCGCTGTCGTTACCTTGGTAGTATTAGCTACATGGCTGGGATCGATCATCATTGGCCATCCCGTAACACGGGAAAGCGCGTATTGAAGATACCCAATCTGCCTCCAACACCGATAATAGCAATCTTGATCTTATTCATAGTTTTCTCGCCTCCTGTCATTATTTATTCAATGAATGACAGTCTCTGGGAAACCCCATTATTCTCTTTGATATCGTTCCGAACGAGTTCAGCAATTATTTGCCGATTAGACAGCTTGTCTATTGGCCGTACGCGCCAGCGAAGACAAACTATGTACTTGGGCAGGTTGTTCTCTGCCTTCCTTTTGCATTTCCTCCATCTATGGAGGCCGGAAGTGCAGGTGTCGCAGTACACAAATGTGGTGGCCATTGTACATGAAAATGCGGCTATCGCGGAGAATTTATGGCCTAAAAGATGACAAATGCCCTTTGGATACATATAGCGGGGATTGGATTGTCCCAGGCAATCCCCTGCGCTTCCTGCTGCAGACTCCTTGGCTACTGGCGACACCTGCACTTGACCGCTCTTACGCCTCCCTGCGTCCGCGGTCTTAGTGCGTCACTTGTGTGTTGTCCGTGGAGGTCAATGTTGTCAGCTTGATGACAACACCTGCTCAAGCACCTGTTTGATTTTTTCCCGATCAAAATCCTTCTCAAGCGCACCACAGAAACCATAGTCCTGATATTGGGTCATCTCGGGGCTATCGGAGTGGCCGCTGGCGATGATCATTCTGGCGTTGGGATCCATGGTCCGTATTGTATCGGCAAGCTCTTTACCGCCCATACCGCCGGGAATAGTGAGATCCATAATGACGACATCGATGGGCGCATCACTTTCCAGTGCTTGCCGGTAGAGGGCGATGGCCTCATCACCATTACTCGCTGGGATGACCTTGCAACCCAGCCTTTCCAGATTGAGTGTAAACAATTCCCGCACATCCTCTTCATCATCCATCACCAGGATGGTGCAGCCTGCGAGTGTATCTATTGAATTGGTGTTTGCATTGCCTTCATCTAACAAGTAACGAATTCGCACTAACAATGTATTGGAGGCATAGGGTTTGTACAACATGTTCTGGTGCAGTGCGTCATCCGTCATGTGGTTATGGCGATCATCGGCAAAACCACTGACCATTTGTAGTTTGATGCGCGGGTAACGTTGCTGTACCTGGGCCGCGAGTTGGTAGCCGTCCAGTTTGGGCATGATGACATCGGAGACGATCAGATCGACCGCTTCCTTTTCAAGGATTGCCAGTGCCTGCTCGCCATCGTTGGCCGTCAGGACGCGGTAACCCTGCGCGGTTAAGATGTCGTGCGCCAGTTCCACCATGGCCTGCTCGTCGTCCACTACCAACAGGGTTTCACTGCCGCGTAGATTATTCGTGGCACTTGGTGCTGGTGTTGGTGTTTCAGTCACGGTTTGATGGCTTCTTGGAAAATAGAGGGCAAAACGGGTGCCGTGTTCCGGTTCGGAATAGACCTTGATCGCGCCGCCACTGCGTTCGACAAAACCGTATACCTGGCTTAGGCCCAGGCCGGTGCCTTGTTCGCCTTTGGAGGTATAGAAGGGATCAAAGATCCTCTCTTTGGTGGCTTCATCCATGCCGCAGCCGGTATCGGTCATGCTGAACAAGACATAATCGCCCGCCTCAAGGTGCAACAGTTGCGCATCCATTGCATTGAGTTGCTCGTTGCGGGTGCGCAGGGTTAGTTCGCCACCGGTCTCCATCGCATGCATGGCATTAATGCTCATGTTGACAATGGCATCTTCCAGATCGCCGCCGTCCAACCACACGGGCCACAGATCTTCCGCCAGGTCATATACCAGTTTAATACGCGCGGTCAGGGTTTTTTCCAACATATGCTGTTCGTCCTGTAACAGCGTGTTGATATCCAGTCTTTCCGCGGCGCTACTCTTTTGCCGGGAAAAGGCCAGTAATTTCTGGGTTAGCCTGGCGCCACGCTCTCCCGCGTGCTGGATTTCATGGGCATAGTTCGCCAGATTGGGACGGTCGCTGAGCATATCTTCCAATAAGCCAGCATAACCCATAATAATCCCCAGCAGATTATTGTAATCATGGGCCACACCGCCGGTGAGCTTGCCCAGGGCATCCATTTTCTGACTGCGGCGCAGCAGTTCTTCCTGTTGTTTGCGTTCGGTGATGTCCTCAACAGTGGACCAGATCATTTGCTCCCCATCCTTTTCCAGCAACAAGCCTTGCAGACGCACCGGTACCAGGTGTCCGTCCTTGTGGATATACTCTTTTTCATAGGGCCCATAACGACCGGTCGTATTCAGGCCCTCCAATTGGCGTTGTTCGTCCTCGGCATATTTTTTTTTCGGAGTAATATCCCAATAAGTCAGTTCCAGGGTCTCATCCATACTGCGGCCGATGATCTGGGCATAAGCGGGGTTGATATCAACCAGCTCGCCGTTCATGCGGCACAGCGCCAACCCTATGCTGGATTGCTCGAACAACATACGGTTGTAACGCTCACTCTCCTGCAAAGCCTCTTCCGCCTGTTTGAGTTTCGTAATGTCGGTGATGGTGCCGACATAACCAAGCACCTGGCCCCCGGCGTCGAGTTCTGGTTCGGCCAGCGTCAACAACCAGGTGACACTGCCGTCGGGGCGCTGAAAGCGGCATTCACAATGGAACGGGATATTATCTGCCGCGGCCTGGTGCCACTCGCTAAACACCCGTTCCCGGTCTTCGGTGTGCAGCGCCCGGGCCCAGCCCTCGCCTAGCGCTTCTGCTTCGCTCATACCGGCCAGCTCTCGCCAGCGCTCGTTGGTGTAGATGCAATTGCCTTGTGCGTCGGTATTGAAAATACCCACCGGCGCGACCCTGGCCAGGACCTGGAAGTGTTTCTCGCTTTGCTCCAGGGCCGACAACGATTGCTTTATATTGACCTGCATCTGGTTGATGGCATTTACCACCAGATCGAGCTCATCCATTTTTTGTTTACGTTGGCCTTTACGATTCAGGACCAATTGCCTGCCCAGACTATTGATATCCAATGTGCGTGCAAAATCCGCAATCCGTAGCAAATGCCGGGTGATCAATGTGTGAAAAATAAACAGGATAAAGCCCGCAACCAGGAAGGTCTTAATGCTGTTGCTGATCAGGATCACCCAGACCTTGTCGATCAAGCGCTGATAGACGCCCGTTAAACTGGCGACAATAGTCAGTGTGCCGATTTCGATGTTCCGCCCGCGATGGGTGTAAATCATCGGATATTGGCGAGACATGACATTTTCGGACTGCGGGGTCCCCACCGAAACCCACACTTTTTCCCGGTCCCGCACCTCCAGGAACTGCATATCACGGATTCTGGAGACACCCTCCAGATGTGTCTTGAGCTCCTTGGTATCCGAGGCCCACAAGGTAGCGGTCAAGGTTTTCAGGTGTACCTTCTGGACCTGCAGCAACTGGTCTTCGATCAAGTTAACGTCATTATCGTAGTCCCGGTACAATTGCATGGCAGTGGCCAGCAACGTAATGAATGAGCTGAATAACACCACATAGATAATGAGGCGGCGGGCAATACCGGACTTATAATTTTCCAGGTTGAAATTCAACATAGCGTCATTCCCCGGCAACCGGTGCCAGGATTTGCTGGAAGGTGCGCCGATAGCTGCCATCTGCCTTCATGGCGCGCAAGGCCGCTGCGAGCTTTGGCACCAGGTGCTGGTGTTTCTTGTGCAGGTACACATACATTCCCCGGCGAACCAGGGGTGGCTCCAATATCCTTACCCCGCGGATATGGCGTTGCTTGATGAAGCCGAGTCCGTCCCAGCGCGAATAGACGAGCGTATCCACCCGGTCTTTTAATAACATCGTGAAAAGTTGGTCAACGTTCTTGACCTTGGTGAGTTCGACTGTCTCGTTAATATTACGCTCCAGGATCTTCCAACCGGTGACAATAGCGACCGAATACGGTTCAAGGCTGCGCCAGCCGGTAATGGGGAATTCTGCGTGTTTGGTAAAAACAACAAACTCCAGGTCGATGATCTTTTCCGGCACCTGGATCAAATTGGGATAGGTTTTTTGCAACCCCGCAATTCTAAGCAAATCACCGTCATCAATTCCGGCGTTGGCATTAATCAGCGCCCTTTCGGCGGGTAGCCGAACCGATTCCAGTCCGAAACCGGTGCGCCCCAGCGCCTCTTTGACAACCACATCGACAAAACCGGTTTGCTCATCCGTGGACAACGGAAAGGTGAAGGCCGTATTCAGCACCAGTATTTCTTTGGCCAAAAGCGGTCCCGGAACGGCAAGCCAGCTTGCCAGACAGATCAAGGCAAGCCATTGACACCCGTGGATCCCTTTCATTTCATAATAATTTTCCCGGCGGCTCCAAGTGATGACATGCTCCTTCTTGTTTTCAATATATTTATTAGGGACATACATATGTCACTAATAACAATTTAGACAGGATTTACGGGATGAACAGGATATAAATAAACCTTGTTGTAAAACAATCCTGTGAATCCTGTCGCTTTATGTTGTTCGCTTGTTAGGCTCTTGATGGGTGGCGCACTTGGCGCCCACTCCCGCCTGATCCATGTGATGATATATGCCATACCATATTTCCTTATTTCCTTTGTCACTAATAACAATTTGGACAAGATTTACGGGATGAACAGGATAAGAAGAATAAACCTTGTTGTAAAAGCAATCCTGTGAATCCTGTCGCTTTATGTTGTTCGCTTGTTAGGCTCTTGATGGGTGGCGCACTTGGCGCCCACTCCCGCCTGATCCATGTGATGATATATGCCATACCATATTTCCTTATT
>BTRG01000026.1:0-30276 GCA_036986275.1 Gammaproteobacteria bacterium
GGTAACACCGGCAGCTCAGCCGCAAAGGCAATGCCCTGGGCGACACCCGCACCTATACGCAGGCCGGTAAACAGGCCGGGTCCGCGGCCAAAGGCCAGGGCATCGAGTTGCGAAGGTATAAACCCTGCCTCGTTTAATAATTCATCGGCCATGATGAGCACACGCCGCGAGTGCTTGATCTCCAGTTCAAACTGTTCGCGTATCTCGCCGTCTATCATCAAGGCCACCGAGCAGGCCTCGGTAGCGGTATCCAATGCCAGCAACTTCATTTCGTCTTACTCTGCCAGCAACTCGGTATCGTCATGGCTATAGGCCGGTGCGCAACAACATAGAAATCGCAAGGTCGACTTGCCCGTGTTGCGAATGCAATGCGCCGTAGCGGGGGGTATGCATACGGTATCGCCGGCTTGCACCATAAAACTCTCCGCACCCAGTTGCATCTGCCCGGCCCCGTCGAGTATGCAATAGAGTTCCTCGGCCTGCGCATGCCTGTGGAGTTGCGTCTGTCCACCTGCCGGTACGCTGGCCTCGGCCAGGCTCTGCCGTTGATTTCCGTGCACAGTTGGATGCATGAGTTCACGAATCTCGGAACCGTCCTTGGTGGTATAGGGCGTGACAGCGTTGCGATGCGAGCGAATGACAGACACGTGGGTATAGGAAAAATCGTGCAATGGATGAAACGCGAAGATAGCATGCCACGGACATCCTCACTAGCCGGCGGTATTGTCAACAGATCATCATCTGGAAACTGTCGTGCTTAACAGCCATAATCAGCACCCAATCTTCAAGAGCAGGTAATCACAATGAAGTCGTTTGTCGCGTCCCTAATGATCATGGTATTCCTCGCTGTCCCGCTGACCGGTCAGGCTGCCGAAAAAACCAGCAAAGAACAAGCCAAGGCGCTGTGCTCGGAACTGCTGAACAAGCTGGACCTGGAATTGATGGCAGCGGAATCCGATCGCATCGCCGACACCGGCCCAATCGCCAAGGCCACCACATTAATGGCCGGTGCGTCGTTTAACTACCAGTTCGGTAAATATCAGCGTTGTATTAACCGTACCAAGCGTGCACGCAAAATGGTGCAGCCATTCGTAACGAAAGAAAACTTGGCACGGGCCAGGAAACGCCAGCAGGAAATGGATGAGTTCTAAACCCCGCCCCGAATGTTAAGAAACACTGTTCTTTTTTATGCCTCGCTGGTGATAACACTGGCAGCCCCGAGCAGCCATGCCATCGTCAATATGGAAGACCTGCACCTGGTGACCCCCGATGCAGGCTTTAGCGGGCAATTCAAGCTCGCGGCCAATGGCGCATCCGGGAACAGCCCTCGCTCCAATGTTTCGGCAGGTCTGCGTGTGCAATGGCATCAGCCACGTTATACAGACTTTCTGGTTGTCGATGGTGCACGCAGCAGCAGCAATGATGACTTGACGGGCAATAAGGCCTTCCTGCATCTGCGGCACATACATCACATTAGCGAAGGCTGGTCCATAGAGGGCTTTGCGCAAACACAATACAACGAGTTCACACGTCTGAGTTATCGCGGGCTGGTCGGCTCTGGTGTGCGCATAGGTCCTGCATACAGTGATCAGAGCCTGGCAGCATATCTGGGTGCGGGTATGTTCTATGAACGCGAAATCATTGACGATAAGAATGCCGCCGATGCCGGCAGCAATAATTTCTGGCGCGGCAATATCTATGGTGTGATCAAGGTCAGTATCAACGAATCCACAAGACTGGCCGTTAGCAGCTATTACCAACCGGTAGTGGATGACACAAAGGATTACCGTCTTCTGGCCAATACCGTGTTACGGATCAGGCTAACCGATAATATTTATCTGGATCTTGAATATGCCCTCTCCTACGACAGCCAGCCTCCTGAAGATGTGGAGCGCACGGACAGTACTTTTCGTACAGCTGTCAATCTTGGCTTTTAATCAGTCCTTATCACGACCATAGCCACAACGACGACGCAAACAGCAGCCTTCGCACCGCGGCGCCTTGCGGCAGTGCTCCTTGGCATGGCGAACAATCAAGGCATGGTATTCATTACTCATGGCGATATCTTCCCCCACATGCCTTTCAAATATGACGCGTAGGGTTTCATAGGATTCCTTACCATGGATATATCGCAGACGTGAAAATATTCTTCGCGTGTAAGTATCGATGACAAACACCGGCCGTTCAAAAGCATAGAGCAGTATGTCGTCGGCGGTCTCGGGTCCTATGCCATGCACTTCCAGAAGCGCTGGTCTTAGCTGCCCGGTACCCAATGTCGACAGTGCCTCCACCCCGCCTTGGGCTAACAACCACTGACAGACTGATTTCAGGCGCCTTGCCTTGACATTAAAATATCCTGAGGGCCTGATCCAGCCGGCCAGTCTTTGGCCGTGGGCACGGGCAATGGCCTCGGCCGTCAGGGCATTATTGTCTCTGAGATTGGCAATGGCCTGTTCAACATTGGACCAGGCAGTGTTTTGCGTCAACACGGCTCCGACTATGACTTCAAAAGGGGTCTTGGCCGGCCACCAGGATTGTGGGCCATATTGCTTATAGAGTTGCCGATATACACCATGGCATTGTGATGGCTTCATCGCCCGGCATCCGGACTGGCTAGCGCCTGGATTGGCCCCGGTGCCGGGAGGGAGAGTGTTTCCGGGCAGGCCTTTGCTGTCTCTTTGCTGATGACCGCGCATTGCTGATGCCGGCGGCTCGCAACAAGGCCTGTATGTCTTTCATTTCCAGTTCTTGCCAGCGGCCAATGCGCAATTTTCTGGGCAGGCTTAGAGGACCATAACGAACACGCGTCAATCGACTGACCGTGACGCCGATGGCTTCCCATAGACGGCGCACTTCACGATGACGGCCTTCACGCAAAGTTACGTGATACCAATGGTTGGCGCCCTCACCACCGACATCACGTATGGAATCAAAACTTGCCGGGCCATCCTCTAAGGCCACACCTTTTCTAAGCCGGGTCAACATCGCCTGCGTAACTTCCCCCAACACGCGCACGGCATACTCGCGTTCTATCTCCATGCTGGGATGCGCCAGTCTATTGGCCAGTTCACCATCGGTAGTGAATAACAACAGGCCAGCGGTGTTTAAGTCCAGCCGCCCCACCATGATCCAGCGACTGTGGCGCAGACCTGGCAGGTTCTGAAAAACAGTGGGTCGCCCTTGCGGGTCGGAACGCGTACAGACTTCGCCTTCCGGCTTGTAATACACCAATACACGCCGGCGCGGGGCCTGACTGGAGGCGGGCAGGATACGGCCGTCCACACGCAGGGTCTGGTGGGCCTCGGCCCTGTCACCTAATCGGGCGACCTTACCGTCGACCGAGACACGGCCGTCGGCGATCCAGCCTTCCAGTTCACGCCGTGAGCCCAGACCGGCACGCGCCAACACTTTCTGTAATTTCTCTCCTTTCGGAGTTGCTCCGGGAGAGGGTGTATTGGTGGCTTCTACTGAACCGCGGGTGGGGTGCTTATTACTCATTCGCCGAGGAGGCGCTGACCGTTTCGGCTTTAGTATCTTCAGCTGAGTCGGCATCTCCCTGCTCATCGGCATCGTTTTCGCTGCCGGCTTCAGCATTGGCATCATCCCCATCACGTGTAGATGCTACTGCACTGTCATCTTCATTCTTGTCAGCAAACTCCAGCGACATGTTTAAATCTTTACTGATGTCTTCCAGGTCTCTTAACTCGGCCAGGCTGGGCATTTCACTCAAACTCTTGAGATTAAAATACTCGAGGAATTCTCGCGTGGTGCCATACAATGCCGGCTTACCCGGAACATCGCGTTGACCGACTTGTCGCACCCATTCGCGATCGGTCATTCCCCGTATGATTTCCGTGCTAACAGAGACGCCGCGAATTTCTTCTATATCCGCGCGTGTGACGGGTTGCCGGTAGGCAATAATAGCCAGCGTCTCCAGAGCAGCACGTGAGTAACGCGGGGGTTTTTCTTCGTTTAAACGTTTTAGCCACTGGGCATATTTTTGTTTACTTTGTATACGATAACTGCGATCTATTTGCTTGAGCTCTATGCCGCGGTCTTCATAGTCTTCCGCCAGTACCTTAAGCGTGGCCTTGATCTCGTCACGCTCCGGGCGCGAGTCTTCAGGAAACAATGATAACAATTTATTGATACTCAACGGCTGGCCCGCGACCAGCAAGGCACTCTCAAGAATGTTTTTCAGTTCTGTATTGACTTCAGGCATTATGCAGCAGCCTTAACATGAATCGGTGCAAAGGGTTCCTGTTGAACTACCACTATCAGCGACTCTTTTATTAATTCCAGTATGGCCATGAAGGTCACGGCTACACCCATACGTCCTTCCTTGGCATCAAACAACGACTCAAAATCTACAAAGTTTTCCGATTTCACTTTGGCCAGCACTTCCGTCATACGCTCACGCATGGACAACAGCTCTCGCGTCACATGATGATGTTTATTCAGATCTACCCTGATCATCACTTTCTGGAATGCACTCATCAGGTCAAAGAGCTTTACGGTGGGCTGTGGTCGTTCCACCGGGGAGCCTTCGTACTCCACTTCCACCACATAAAAGTCGCGACCTGCCTGTGGCAGTCCCCGCAAGTCTTCGGCTGCCTTGCGATAGCGCTCGTACTCCTGCAAGCGACGCACCAGTTCTGCCCGCGGATCATCACCCTCGTCTTCCTCGATCTTGGGCCGTGGCAGCAACATGCGCGACTTGATCTCGGCCAGCATGGCGGCCATCACCAGATACTCGGCAGCTAACTCCAATTGAAATTCATGCATTATGTCGATATAGGACACATACTGTTCGGTAATCTGGGCAATGGGGATATCCAGGATATCGAGATTTTGCTTTCGAATCAGATACAGTAATAAATCCAACGGGCCCTCAAAGGCCTCCAGAAACACCTCCAGCGCCTCAGGGGGAATATAGAGATCCTTGGGCAATTCGGTAACGGCCTCACCACGTACCACCGCAAAAGGCATCTCCCCCTGCACTGGCCTGTCTGTTGTTTCCGGTGTCTCTGTTGTCACTATCGATACTCCAGTCCCATGGCCTCACGTACCTCTTCCATGGTCTGATCGGCGGCTTCGCGTGCACGCACGCAGCCGTCCTGAATAATATTTCGCACCACTGTCGGGTCCTTGTCGAATTGTTCGGCCCGCGCCTGTATGGGCGCCAACTCACGCAATACCGTATCAATCACAGGCTGTTTGCAATCCAGGCAACCTATCCCGGCCGAGGCACAGCCCTGTTGCACCCACTTGCGAGTGTCGTCATCCGAATATACTTCATGAAAGCCCCAAACCGGGCATTTATTCGGATCGCCGGGGTCAGTGCGGCGTACCCGGGCCGGATCGGTGGGCATGGTACGCAGAGCCTTTTCGATAGCTTCCGGCGCGTCGCGCAAAGCAATGGTGTTGTGATAGGACTTGGACATCTTCTGCCCGTCCAGCCCGGGCATCTTGGCTGACGGCGTCAGCAGGGCCTCGGGCTCAGGCAGGATAATGCGACCGCCACCTTCGAGATAACCGAACAGGCGCTCCCTGTCCCCGAGCGTGATATTCTGCTGGTTCTCCAGCACCTGGCGTGCCTTGTCCAGTGCCTCATGATCACCCTGCTCCAGGTAGGCTGTGCGCAGTTCACGGTAGAGCTTGGCGGCCTTCTTGCCCATTTTCTTGATAGCGGCCTCTGCCTTGTCTTTATAACCGGGTTCACGGCCATAGAGGTGATTAAAACGTCGCGCAATTTCCCGCGTCAGCTCGACATGCGCGACCTGGTCTTCCCCCACCGGCACCAACCCGGCACGGTAGATTAAAATGTCGGCACTTTGCAGCAAGGGATAACCGAGGAAGCCGTAGGTTGCCAGGTCCTTGTCCTTGAGCTTGAGCTGCTGGTCTTTATAGGTTGGCACCCGTTCCAGCCACGACAAGGGCGTGACCATGGACAACAAGGTAAACAGCTCGGCATGTTGTGGAACACGGGACTGCAGGAACAAAGTGGCATTGTCAGGATCGACCCCAGCGGCCAGCCAATCCACCACCATGTCCCAGACACTGCGCGCGATAATGGCCGGGTCTTCGTAATGCGTGGTCAGGGCATGCCAATCAGCGACAAAGAAAAAACAGTCATACTCCTGTTGCAGCTTGACCCAGTTCTTGAGTACACCGTGATAATGTCCCAGGTGCAAACGACCCGTGGGCCGCATACCCGATAATACACGATGGGGTTGTCCCGGTAAGGAAAGATCCGCCATGCCTACAATCCTACCAACCATGCCACGAAGCGCTGTACCGCCAGTCGCATTGGATTAATCATAAACCACAGGACCCCGGTCATCATAAGACCGATAATAATAAAAAATCCATAAGGCTCCAGACGCCCCAGCTGCCAGCCCAAAGACCTGGGCAACAAGCCAACGGCCACGCGCCCCCCGTCCAGCGGTGGGATGGGCAGGAGATTAAACACCATCAATAAGATATTAATGAGTATGCCCCACTGGGCCATGTGAGCCAGCGGTTGCGCCAACCAGATCGCCGATGGCGGCAGGTTGATGGCGAGCTTAATGGCAACACCCCACAGGATGGCCATGATCAGATTCGAGGCCGGACCGGCCAGCGCCACCAGCGCCATGTCCCGTTTAGGCCGCCTGAGATTCTCCCAGGTCACCGGCACAGGCTTGGCCCAGCCTATGGCCACGCCCGCGGTCAGTAACAACAGCACGGGAACCAGCACGGTGCCAACGGGATCGATATGCTTGATGGGATTCAGTGTCAGCCGCCCCATGCGCTCGGCCGTGGGGTCGCCCAGCTGCTTGGCCACCCAGCCATGTGCCACCTCGTGCACGGTAATGGCGAACAGGATAGGCAGCGCGGCGACTGCGATAAGCTGGGGTAAGGTCAACTCGGACATGCAGCGCGCGAGTATATCAGGCCTGCCCGGCCTCGGGCAGGTCCAGGCCGAAAACCGAGACATCACCCATGCCGAGACGGGTCAGTTCCAGGCCGTGCTTCTCAAAGCGCACCACGGTGGTGGGCTCCAGGCCACAGGCGCCCCCATCTATGACCAAATCCACATCATGTTCCAGCCGTTGCCGGATCTCTTCCGGGTCAGCCAGGGGCAAAGTCTCACCGGGCATAATTAGCGTGGAGGTCATCAAGGGTTCGTCGAGCTCCGCCAGCAAGTCTTGTGCGATCTGGTGATCGGGCACGCGTAACCCTATAGTCTTGCGCCTTGGGTTCTGCAGGCGCCGGGGGACTTCACGCGTCGCCGGCAAAATAAACGTATACGGCCCGGGGGTGACGGCCCTAAGCAAGCGATACTCGGCATTGCCGACCTTGGCATAGAGCGCCAGCTCCGAAAGGTCGCGGCACACCAGCGTGAAATTGTGCTTGTCATCCACTCTGCGTATACGGCGTATGCATTCCATGGCCGCCTTGTCACCAATGTGGCAACCCAGGGCATAGCTGGAGTCCGTGGGGTAGGCAATCACACCCCCCTGACGCACAATCTCCACGGCCTGTTTAATCAGACGCGGCTGCGGGTTGTCGGGGTGTATATGAAAATATTGGGCCATAACAATAACGCCTGCTGATGCCGATATGACGTCGCAGTTCCAGCAGGCTTTAGAATTGAATCACTGCATCAATAATCTTACTTGCGGCGACCACCGGACTTCTTGAAGAACTTCTCCAGTTGACCGGCAGCCCATTTCTGCCCGCCCAGACCAAAGGCCAGGGACAAGGCCAGGACAATACCGCCAAACAGTATCAGGAAGGCCGGATACAGAATGGCCTCACCAATATTCATTTGTCCGAGCGCAATAATGATAACGAAAACCATGATGGCATAACGCGTCAAACGGCCCATGATTTCGGTGTCATCCAGACCCACGTTCTTGCCATAGGCAATGACGGAATCAGACACAAAACGCGCAAAATACAAACCTATGGTCAGTATCAGGATGGCCACGATCACATTGGGAATGAACTGCGTAATGCGGCTGACCAGATCGGAGACCACGGTCAGGCCCAGGGTATTAAAGGCGACCAACAACGTGGCAAGTATAATGAGCCAGTAAACCAGTATCCCCAGGATATCGATAGTGGTCTTGCGTATGCCGCCATGTTTGAGGAATTTATCGATACCGGCGCGCTCGGTCAGGGTGCCGAAGTTCACAATTTTCAGGCCGCGCACTACGGCATAAAGCATGGCCTTGGCAAAGAGCCAGCCGGCCACAAGGATAATAATAGCGGCGATAAACTTAGGTAAGAACTCGCCCATCTGGATGACAAACGAGCGCATGGTATCCAGTACAATGTTGACCTGTTCCATCTCCTTTTCCCCCTAATTATTGCTGACAGGATTAACCGCGCATCGTCGCACACTGCCATTTGAAGTCAATCATTCATGCGGTAACCAATGCTCCCAGACCGGGCGGCTACCCTCGGGTAGAGCCGGCAAGCGCCCCAGTTGCAACCAGTGTTGTTCAGGTCCGTGATAATCCGAGCCCAGGGAAACGGCCAGATCGAATTCCCGTGCCAACCGGGCAAAGCGAGGGGTCTCCTGCGGATGCTGGCTACCCGAGATCACCTCGATAGCATGACCGCCACAACCCGCAAATTCCGCAAACAGGGTCTTCAGCTTGCCTGTGCCCAGTTTGTAGCGACCGGGATGGGCAATCACCGCCGCACCACCGGCATCGACAATCCAGCGCACGGCCTGGTCGAGGCCTGCCCACTGGGCCCGCGCAAAACCCGGTCCGCCATGGGCAAGAAATTTCTTGAAGGCCTGCTGGATATCACGCACATGGCCGGCGTCGACCAGATGGCGGGCAAAGTGCGTACGACTGACGATAGAGCCCCGGGCCAAGCCCTGCGCACCCGCCAGGGCATGGTCTATACCCTGCTTCGCCAAACGCTCACCGATTTCTACGGCACGCCGGGACCGCGTCACGCGCAAGGCGGCAAGACCGGCCTGCAAGGCATCATGGTCCGGATTAATATTGAGCCCGACGATATGTATCGTACGCGTGCCCCAGGTAACGGAAATTTCTACACCGGGGATTAATGTGACTCCCAGTTCATGGGCGGCCTGCCTGGCCTCGGCCAGGCCCTCGGTGGTGTCATGATCCGTCAGCGCCAACATCTCCACCCCCTGGTCTACTGCATGCACCAGCAAGGCCCGCGGAGACAGGGTGCCATCGGAACAAAAAGTATGGGTATGGAGGTCTATAGATCTCATCGTGCTATACAATAGGCTTAAGTCTTATGGAACCGGAAAACCGGGCAGCATTCTAAACGCTTGTGAGAACTCGGGATACAACCAGCGCGTGAAAAAGGAAACCGGAAAAGAAACACCCGCACCACTGATCACCCAGGATTTAACCGAGATTGGATCCGGGCTGCGGACGGCTGCCGCGCTGGTGGTAAACGCCTATTCGGCTGCGGAAACCATGTCTCCCCAGCAGACACCACCCACTGATCTGGCGGCCGGCATAGAACAATTTATGGAAGTGGCGCAAAGGCTGGAACAAAATACCGACCCTGACGCACCAGCAGAAAGCAAAGACATCAGCCAGATTGGTGATTACGGCATCCAGCTGATTGCCGGGCTCGGCAACTGGGCCGATGAGTTGGGCCTGCACGAAACAACCGAGCAATTGGGCAAGCTCATCCTGGCCGTGGCCGGCTGGATTGCACGGCAAAACGGCGAAATACACAGTCTGGATGCCGTTGTGGATGCCATCGCCGGTCTTGCCAACCACCTCTTTGATCCCGAATCGCTGGTGGCCCTGCTTCATTTTAGCGACAGCCTGATGGATGCCATCCCCATGCACATGAAAGATCAGACTTCGGATACCAATCCCAGTCGCCCTTGGCGCGTACTGCTGTTAAATCGTGGCATCATCGCCACCCGCAGTCGCAATACCGAGGCAATGGAACAGGTCTATGACCAACTCATACGTCATTTACCCGGGGACGCCGAAGAATTCTTCTCGGAAAGCATGCAGCAAACCACGCTACAAAAATATCCCGCCCATATACAGGCTGTGGTGAAACGCTATTACGATCGCTTTACACATCGACATATGCACTAAACCGCACATACAGTGGGATTGCCCCGCACTCTGGCCAATGCCAGAATACGCCTCCCAAACTCTAACCCAGTATTTCGCGATGAAGTTTCTTTACGATCTTTTCCCCCTGCTGCTGTTCTTTGTGGCCTTCAAGTTTTATGACATCTATACAGCGACGGCAACGGCCATGGCAGCCTCACTGGCGCAAGTCAGCTGGTACTGGCTTCGTCACAGGAAGTTTGAAACCGTGCACCTGGTAGGTCTGGGCGCTATCATGATCTTTGGCGGGCTGACACTTATCCTGCATGACGAAACTTTTATTAAATGGAAACCCACCATCGTCTACTGGATACTCGCCACCGTGTTTCTTGGCAGCCAGTTCCTGGGTGGCAAGACTTTATTTGAGCGTCTGCTGCATCAACAAGTCACCTTGCCCGAAGCCGTCTGGAAAAAACAAAATATGGGCTGGGGATTATTTTTCATTGTCCTGGGCATGATCAATATCTATGTGGCGTTCTATTATGGGCCGGAACTGGATGCGGCCAGCCGGCGCGAGATCTGGGTGAACTTCAAGGTCTTTGGTCTGCTGGGTCTTACTATTGTCTTTGTCATTATCCAGGCAGTATTCCTGGCCAAGTACATGGAAGAAGAACCCGGTAACGAGGACGGTTGATGTATTACGTCATCACAGGCACTGACAATGCCGGCAGTCTGGAGATGCGCCTGCAAATCCGTACTTCCCACCTGGCCCGTCTGCAAGAACTGAAAGAGCAAGGCCGATTATTTGTTGCCGGCCCCTTGCCGGCAGTCGATAACCCCGACCCAGGGCCCGCGGGGTTCAGTGGCAGTCTGATTATCGCCGAATTTGATTCCTTACACGAAGCTGAGGTCTGGGCCCAGGCCGACCCATATCTTGAAGCCGGGGTATACAAACGAGTGGACGTAAAACCTTTCCGCAAGGTGCTGCCATAATGGATCGAGTCGACGAAATAGAGCATCGTCTACGCAACACTCTCACGCCTGAGAGCCTTAAGATTGAAAATGAGAGTCACCTGCATGCCGGTCATGCCGGAGCCCAGGGAGGCGCCGGCCATTATGCCGTGACGATAGTCTCAGAGAGATTTGAAGGGAAAAACGCAGTCCAACGGCATCAACTGGTGTATAGCGCCGTTAAAGACATGATGCCAGGCGAGATACACGCCCTGCGTATTAGCGCCTATGCACCAAAAGAAATCTTAAAGAAGCTCTGAATAATTCCATCCAGGAATTTTCAGAGTACGGAAAGAGAAAAGCGCGGTTTTCTCTTTCCTTCATTTTCAACGACTTGTCGTCGTTGAAGGGTGGCACATCCCTCGGCAACCGCTCCCGGCGTTGCCCTATCTCCTCCATCCATGGAGTCGTGTGCCACAGGAAGTCCTGAATTAATCAGGCCTTCCTAAGCTGTTTGCTTCTATCAGTTGCATCTAGTGCATAACGGCCGCATTCGCGGACACATCACCCGAAGAACTTGCTTGCTCCAATCGATAACCATGTTGATAGATCGCAGTGAGTTTCCAGCCACGTTCCGGGTATAACTGCAGCTTGTTGCGCAAGCGACTCACATGGGTATCGACTGTCCGTGTATTCACCTTGGGTGAACGGCCCCAAACCGTTTCCAGAATATGACCGCGTGACAGCACACGCCCTATATTGCGGAACAAAAACAAAGCCAATTCAAACTCCTTATTGGTCAGGTCGATCTGGTCACCGGCAAAAGTGATGTGGCGACTGGATGAATCCACTTTGTACTCGCCAAATATTAATTCACTGTCAGTGCTGCCGCCTGAAGAGGCGCGGCGGACCAGGGCATTCAACCTGGCCAACAGCTCCATTTGCTTGACCGGCTTGATCATATAGTCATCAGCACCGTGCTCCAGCGCCTGCACAATGTCTTCTTCGCTGTCTCGTTGGGTAACGAACAACACTGGAACCCTGTCATGCTTTTGTTCACGCACCCACTTCAATACACTCAAACCATCCGTGTCGGGTAGCATCCAGTCGACAATGAAAAGATCAAAACTTTCGTGGCTGATGCCGGCTAAAAAAGACTGGCCGGTCGCAAAATGTTGAATATCATTGCCCGCGGCTTCCAGCCACAATCGTACGATCTCGGCCTGATGCCCGTCGTCTTCCAATAGCGCAATACGCATCGTTTATTTCCCCCGTTGCTGTGCATATCTGACTCGCTTTGGCCATCCAGCCCGGTCCCGGCCGATCGCCTCCCTGCAAGAGCTGGCAAGTCACATCATTTAGTAATTATATAGGCGTTTGCCGCAAATAACAGAAACGATACAATTCTTATCAATATATTTAGTCTGAAAATGATCCAGGCCATGCAAGAAAGTAACGTTAAATCTAAGGAAGAAAAATTATTACTTAATAAACGTGGAAAAAATAGCGATAATACACTATGTGTCTATTATGCTGTCCTGGACGAGTTAAAAAACAAGCCAGGCGACAGCGAAAATGGTTACGCCCGCTATTACAAGAAAAATAATCCTTTTTCTTGCAGGCAAGGCACCTGCCGGTGACCCCATTAAAGTCAGATTTCGCTGGGCCGCCACATGGCCCTGCTTGGCAGCGCGCTCATACCAGACCCGGGCAATCGCCTCATCCTGCTCGACTCCACGCTCGTAGGCATACATCAAACCAAGATTGAACTGGGCGCCGGCATGGCCCTGCTCGGCCGACAAACGGCACCATTTTAACGCCTGAACCACATCCTGCTTCTCTCCGTAACCATGTGCATAGAGCATGGCAAGTTTGAACTGTGCCTTGGCATCACCCTGATCGGCTGCCTTTCGGCACCATTTGGCGGCTCTTTGCGTGTCTTTGGTTACACCCCGGCCACGTGCATACAGGGCGCTCATCGTGAGCTGTGCTGACTTATCACCCTGTTTTGCCACCCTTAATGTGAGTCCCGCGGCCTTAACCTCGTCGGTAGTGCTGGGCTCTTCTGTTGCATGCCCTGTGGCGGATCCATCCGCTGCTGAATTAACGACGATGGTTTTGGCAATGTCTTCGTCCTGGGGCGGCTGAGGGCTCGAATCCGTTGCTACAGACAGAAGTTTCAGGACATCCTGAATATGCTGTGGCCTTTCCTTGGCGTTCGGCCTCAGCATCCAGTCTATGGTTTTTAAAAATTCTAATGAATACTTTCCCTTTCCCCACTTGATTGCCGGTTGCAACGGGTCCTTGTCCCCCTCGTGCAGGGCCGCAACGCGTTCCGTTGCATCCACAGGTACCTTGCCTGTGGAACATCGATACATGGTAGCGCCGATTGCATAGAGATCTGTCCACGGGCCCTGCCGAACACGGGTGTGATATTGCTCAAACGGCGCATAACCGGGTGTCACCATGCCAGTCATGGTGCGGGTCTGTCCTCCCAGAGCCATGCGTGCTGCACCAAAATCCAGCAATACCGGTGACCCGGCTTTTCTAAGATAAATATTGGCGGGCTTAATATCGCGATGCAGGTAGTCCTTGGCATGAACTACCTCAAGACTACGTAGCAAGGGCATTATGACTGCTTTGATCTGTGTCTCGGTTAATGTGGGGTGACGCTTGAGATAATCGGCCAAGGACTGGCCGTCTTCATAATCCATCACCAGATAGGCTGTACCATTGCATTCCAGAAAACGGGTAACACGGACAATGTTAGGCTCTCGAAACATGGCCAGTGTGCGCGCCTCTTCCAGGAATTGCTTGAGGCCGTACTGATAACTCTTTTCATCTTTATCAGACTTGGGGATAACTGTCGTACCGTCATGGGTACGCAGCGCCAACTCGTTGGGGAGATATTCCTTGATCGCAACATCACATCGCAGGCTATGGTCATAGCCTTTATAGGTAATGCCAAATCCACCCACACCCAGGACACTCTGTATCTCGTAATTCTCGATACGGGCCCCTGCGGGTAATGCATGATGGTAGGCCTGCGGCATAATATTCCCTTTCGACCCTTACATTTTATCGTACATACAGGATCGGCCTGCTGAAACTACTTCTCAGAATCTGACTCAGATACCGGATATCGACAAAAACATTCTGCTTCATCGCTAAAACGGATCGCCGTATTAATCTGGCAGCTTTGATAGCCCGCCGCGAGAAATGACTTAGACTGCATATTAAGATACCACTGTGCCACGACTTTCTCATCTTTCAACATCGAATCCGTATCACGAATAACCGATTCCAGCCTGTCATCCAGCACGATATTTCTTTCGCTATTCGAGAAATGCCACATCGCGGCCATATCACCGGTATTTCTGACGGCTTGCGCATAAGGGTAACGTTTTCGCAGGCAGACCTTATCATTGGATTCTCTATAATATAGATTGGCAGGATATAACTCATATGCAACTGTAGTGACTGACTCGGAATCGAGTATGTCAAAGGCCGGATTCGGCCATAACGGTGATGTCAAACAGCCCAAACCGTCTCTGGCGACCTCTACGCAATAGTCCCAGTATTTCTCATTGCCGCCCTCTTTTACTGCCTGGGCACTAATGCCTGTTACCACCTTGGGTGGACGGAAATGCCCGTCCACCTGAAAGGGGTAGCTGACGTCCATGGTAATCCTTAACCCTACCGGACTGTCAAAGCCGTCCCATAGGATAGGTGTCTCACGATAATTTTCTATCTCTATGCTTCTCGAAAATGTATAGAGCTGGGCCGAATCGAGTACAGCGCTTCCCCCCACCCAGAAAAAGTACAGCAAGGGCGACAGGGTAAGAAACAGACCGGCACGATACATGCGCCGCTCGCCAACATTCCGTACCTCACCGCGACCATGTATGCGTAACCAGAAAAATGCCAATGCGCCAAAAAGTATTGCGCCGGCACTATAAATCAGGGCGCGCTCATGTAGCCCACTGCCTGAAAATAACAATGCCACCAAAGCACCGCCAGCGGCGCCTATGCACAACAGAAAGAGTACGAAATATTTTGTAATGCTGTGCAAGTAGGTCAGAAGATCCGGGTGGATTCAATATCACTCATTATAATGAAACACCCCGATAATTGCGTCAGGGTGATCCATTATAACGAATTTCATTATGGAAAATACACCCTGCTAACATGGATCTGGCCGGATATTCATGGATCCTCCTGTCCTGGAAATCCATAGGGGTTGGAGTCCAGTATGCGCTTTACGCCTGTAATGGTGCGCTGAACCGGCTCTTCATCGATATCACTATGGGTAGTGACGCCCACCAAAACCAGCATCTCCCCCCGATATTCGAAAAACCTGCACACATAGCGAGAGCCGTTCTCCAGCACAAATGTGTTCCCGGCAATATTCTTGATATTAACAAAACGATCAATCTGGTTGCGCATCTCCCATAATAAACCGCCCAGCGCAGCCAGTTCATCCGATTCATAGCGAGACTCCATCTCGCCCACCTTTAAACCACCGCTGGTTGATACGACCAGGGCATCAAAATCCGTTTCCTTGGCAATATAAGCCAGTTGTTTAGAAACCGCCTCCTGGCGCATTTCACTCCTGTCACAACGCCTGTCTTTCATGCCTGACATCTATACCTCATTTTATAAATCGCAGGAATCTGTTTCATACCGGCGCTAGACCGAACGGTTTGCTATAACATGCCTCTTACCTTATCCGCGGTTCTTTTCGCCTCAAGAAATACCATACCCAGATTCACGGTAGGCCTTGCCACGACGGTAAGTACCGCATTATCACCAGCGGCTACCACCAAAACAAAACCCAGGTCTCCCTCGATTAATACTTTCTCAAGATTGCCTCGATTAAGTTCAGATGCCGTAGTATTGGCCAGCCCCAGCATAGCGGCACACATGGCACTCAAGCGATCCGGGTCCACTCCCTCGCCCAGAACAGAGGCTATGGCCAACCCATCTCGCGTCATGACTGCTGAAGCCTCGATATCCAGGGAAGAGCAATTCAGCCCTCGCAATATGGGTCGTAGCTCCTTTTCTTTTTCGCCTTCTTGCATCGCTGCTTTATCTCCGCTCTTTTTTATATCAGCGTAATGTTACGATAACCGCATTATATTTAACAACTTCTTATTGCCGGATAGATTCTATGCGAACTAAGTTATCCGCCCTGTCTTTATATATTATGTGGTTAACGTTGCAGTGCTGGGTCCAACATCGTGAGCAATGAAATCATTAATAACTTAACATCTTCCCGTTCACGTGCATCGACTTCAAATATCGGTACCTTGATACCTACTTCTTCCATCACCTGGTGATAGTCTGATAAACGTATCTTGTTGCTTACATCCATACGAGTCACACCGATAACCGCCGTGGTACGACTGATAAAATCCTTAAAACCGTTCAGATAGATACGTAAATCATCCAGTGGCTTTTCCCTGGCATTATCAAGCATCAATATCAACCCGATTCCACCTATGGACAGAATAGGCCACATAAAACTGAACCGTTCCTGACCCGGCGTGCCATAGAGATGAATCTTGGTATCATCATCGAGTTGTAGCACACCATAATCCATCGCTACGGTGGTCATTTCCTTACGCTGCGCGGTTTCATCAGAGGCCTTCTCTTCAGTTTTAATAGGAGGGATATCACTAATAGAAGCCAGCGCTGTTGTTTTGCCTGCACCCACAGGCCCTGCAAAGATTATTTTATCTTCATTAACCATAACGCACTTCCTTACAAACCTGTCGCCTTCTTCAATAACCTGCCTAACAAAGCACTGTTGCGTGCCGGTTTGGTTGCCCTGGCAGATGTCCTGATGTTAGTCTCGTTCATCGATTGTGCGGCACCTACCGCATGCGCGGTACTGTAAAACTGATTCAGATCTACATACGGTACTTTTACTACCCTTGCGGCCAACATGATTGAAGTCGGGTAACGCGTCAGTAACACGTAAATTCTGATGGCATGCACTGAACAGGGTACGCGGGTGAGATTGGGTCAATATTTCAGTGTCACCATATCGTCTCTCATGAGGCCATTGCTCAAGGCGCCGTCCGAGGCCTAGTGAGCAACAATCCAGATCGATAGCATGACTCACTTTCTCTGCTATTTCCTTTTCGTCAGATAACGTGTTTTCCTTTAATCCTTTCCTGTATTACTAGGCGCGAACATGCTCTTGATCATTTTAAGGTCTATGTCATTGACCCCGTATGTCGTGATTTTGTAAGCCCACATTAGATTTTCCTCATTACACCACCAATTGCACTGAATAATGCCAAGCAACGTAAATAAAAGCTCTTAAAAATTATCTTTTCATAAATCCATCATTTTTAATTATGAAATGATAGACATGGCACGTTACTGATATAAAATATCGCAAGTAACGTACCTGCCCCTTTGCAGTATTCCTATAGCGCCGCTTCAAGCGCAGGAAGTGCGCTACGCCCTTTAGTCAGCACCATGCCCATGTTTGCGGATTTGCGACAGACAAAGACCACAACATGCTCTTCATTGTCTTTGCAACGAGCGAACATGTGCAACAGGTTATCACTCATTACCAGCATTTCCTGGAAATAATGATGACCATCATCGGCTACGCCACGTGCTTTCTTGAACAAGGATTCGATTGTTCTCACATTAACACCTTGAAACAGATCAGCTGTTGCAGCGGCAACCACTTCAAGTACTTCCTGGGGGTGCGAATCCACGGTTTTTACTCCCAGCAGCATTCCGCTACTCAGGTCTACGTAACCCGCGGCAACACATTCGGGTATTTGTGAAATAGCATCTTTTAAGGCGTTATCTAACGACATATACATACTCCTAACTACTTTTCTATATATTAATATTGCTTTAATAATCTGCCGTCAACCAGGACGATAACTCACAACTGCTGTCACCCATGTAATGAAACAGCATGTATCATTCCGGCTTGGCGTAGCCGGTTGCGACAATCAAGTGGCACTGACAAAGCAGCGCCTACATGTTTGTGAATTCTCTTTCCTGGTTAAACGCTGGCCTCTATTTCAGGCAATACACCACGCGCCTTGGTCAAGGCCATGCCCATGTTCACTGATTTGCGACATACAAAACAGACGACATGCTCTTCGTTTCCCTTACCTCGCATAAACAAATGAAGCAGGTTATCGCTCATTATCATCATTTCCTGAAAATAATGATGTCCATCGTCCGCCACGCCACGTGCCTTCTTGAACAAGCTTTCAATGGTTACCACATTGGTACCTTGAAAAAGGTCGGCCGTGGCCGCGGCTACCACTTCCAGAACTTCCTGGGGGTGTGAATCTACAGTCTTAACACCTAACAACATACCGGTAGACAGGTCTACATAACCTGCTGCGACACACTCCGGAATGGCCGAAATGGCTTTTTGTAATGCTGCATCTAATGACATTGCTTATCTCCTTTTGGTTGATGCGCCCGATTTTGTAAAAAACATTAGGCTGATTGCTGAATCTGGTTACAATTACTCACGACTGTTTCAAATTCCTCCAGAAAAGCAACCTGTTCTTCAGATTGCACCCATCTGGGTTCTATGCGTCTGACTTTTTCCAAGGCATCTAATGCCTTCATGCCTTCCCAGATAAGCTGAGAAGTCAGAATAGTCCCGGTGCGCCCTATTCCTGCCTTGCAATGTACCGCCACCACTTCACCGTTACTCATGAGTTGCGCTATCTGTTCACATAAATTCAGGGCGACTGTGACAGTCGGGGCGCCCATGTCCGGTATGGGCATGGCCATACCTGTGATTGCATAATCACTCAGCATGGAAGGATCGACCGGCTTTTGCTCTTGCAGGCAAATCAATCTTGTTACTCCGACGCGCTGCAAGGCCTTCAGGTCATACTTCAGTTCGCTTACGATGCCTGGCCGTGGCGTGCCGGCCAGTTGGCCCTTCTTTACCCAGAGAAAGCCGCGCGGACCGAACGCATCACTAGCATATTTAATCGCTTCTTCAGGTAATTTGGGTGGCGCGGGCGTCTGCTCCATCTCCAGTTCGTCCGCGGTGGCATTAGGGAACGGCACACAGCAGGAACCGCTGCGTACAAAATCTTTGGCTGATTGTGACACCGGTGCAGAAAAAAATTCCGATGTCCTTGCCTGTTCCTGCACCCAACCACCGGCCAACAGTGCCGTAAAACCCCCGAGCATTTTTGCTTGCATCTGGTTATGCAAAACAACCAGCACGGCTCGGGATTCTGCTTCCGTTTGAACATATTCCAGCAGCGTCTCACTTTCTTTTTCACTTAGCCCTGTTGTGGGCTCATCTATGCAAAGCAGTCGCGGGTTTGCCGCGGAAATGCGCGCAATCGCCAAATGTCTCTGCTCCGCCAGGGAAAGCTGTACCGCGCTTTCATCAAGCCTGTCCAGTAAATGCCGCAGACCAGCATGTTCCAGCAGGCGAGCGGCGACATCCAGTTGCTGTAACTTGGTCAGTGTATGCCGCTCGGGCATATCATTAATAATATTTTCCAGCACACTTGCCATCAGCAGGCGTGCATTTTGTGATACCAGGCTGGGGCGTCCTGCAATTTCCAAAGACTCACCCAGATACAAGGCCTCGCCCCAATGTCGCAAGGAAGGATGCGCGTCATTAAAACCCGCTAAGGTTCGCAACAAGGTTGATTTTCCTGTACCCGCCGGACCCAGTAATACAAATACCCCCCTGTCCGCTACACTGAGGTTAACTGAACTGAGAATGATCTTGTCACCAAAGGCAATACCATATTTTCTTAGATTTAGTATTGATTCAGTCATAATATCTAACTAACTTTTATCTTCCTTGCTGGCAAAGATACCCGTACCTGTGATGTAAGGCATGGAACTACAGAATTGGGATGGGATGATGACCGCGGGAGAGAGCTAGTTGTCACAATATCCTTTCAAGAGCCTCTCTTGTGCACCGAACTACAGGTTCAGCATACAGCTCTAGAGACTAGTAAGAACAAATGATATGTCAAGGAAGTGATACCAATCTTTACCTTTAGCATCCTCTATGTGACAAAAGATACTATTTCCCTCGCCACGCACCTTCGTGACAACCCTGTTATCTTTAAATATAAGACAGAATTCGGTATGCAATGATAGTAATTGGCTCGCCTCTTGTTCAGACCCATGCTATTTGCTGTATCCTGTCCTCTATCAACTACATCCCCTTGGAATTTCCATGGTATATAGCATTCTGTAACAATTCATTCATTATTAGGGACGCAGGCACGACATTCGAGAGCTCGTCTGGGAATTACGTTTAGGGTCTGGATCAATAGCGAAGAGGGATCGCCTTAGTATGAATTGTTACGCAAACAATCTGCATCAAATTCTAAGGGGTCGATGGCATGTCCGGGAACGGCCATGCCATCCGAATGGTGTTCGTCTCGGTGGAATCACAGACACCAGGACAGACCCAATGACCAAACGAAAGCTGATTCAGGGACTTAATCAATTATAAAAAATAAAACAGCCCACTCATGGTAGACTGTTTTGAAGGTATGGCGCGCCTGGAGAGATTCGAACTCCCGACCGCTCGGTTCGTAGCCGAGTACTCTATCCAGCTGAGCTACAGGCGCATACTTGAAGGCGCCGCATTATCATCAAGTCAACGTCAGCGGTCAAGGTAAAGGTGCTTTGCTATATTACACACAAGCCAGTCTGGAGCGAACCTGTCCCCACAAATCCCCAATATTCGGAATATTTACCGGGAGAACCGGTGCGTTTCCAGGGCTGCAACGCCCTTCTGCTTACATGCCACCAGTGGTCCCCTCACCTGAAAACCGTATTCACACAAGATGATTAATCGGCCCATCCATGCCGCACAAGCACTTGATGCCGAAATAGTGATGGCCAATGACCACACGGTATTCCGTGTCGACTGGATGTCTTTTGCCGAATACCGCACTTCGATCCTGGGTATCGGCGGTATTCCATGCTCAATGGAAGAGATAAGGCAGGATAAAATATTCGTCAACAGGACATAATAGCCACTACACTCAAAACAGAACAGGACTGATAGAGGCCACTGTCAAACAGGAGACTATATTGGAAAAAGATCCTACTGGATTTGACGTGCTGCATAATCCGAAATTAAATAAAGGCTCTGCTTTTAGTGAAGTCGAACGCGAGCAATATGGTTTGCGAGGCTTATTACCCGCCGGAGCAACCAGCCAACAAACACAATTAAAACGTGTGCTGGAGAATATAAGCCGCAAAGCGAATGACATAGAGCGTTATATTTTTCTATTTGCTTTGCAAGGCCGCAATGAGCGGTTGTTTTATCGATTATTGCTGGATCATATCGATGAACTTATGCCTATCATTTATACGCCCACGGTTGGCCAGGCCTGCCAGCAGTTTGCGCACATCTTCAGAGAACCTCGCGGATTTTATATTACACCAAATGATCGTGGCCACATACCTGATATCTTGTCTAACTGGCCAGAACGCGATGTGCGCCTGATCGTGATTACCGATGGCCAGCGTATTCTGGGTTTGGGTGACCTTGGCGCCAATGGCATGGGTATACCTATTGGCAAACTGGCGCTGTATACAGCCGGTGCAGGCATCCATCCAGAACAGTGTTTGCCTGTCATGCTCGATGTCGGTACCAATAACCGGA
Organism: Gammaproteobacteria bacterium; assembly: GCA_036986275.1. GTDB lineage: Bacteria > Pseudomonadota > Gammaproteobacteria > Acidiferrobacterales > SZUA-150 > BTRG01. The sequence goes on from BTRG01000026.1 coordinate 21,673, forward strand.
AACTGCGCGATGACCCTCTCTATCTGGGTGTGAAACAAGCCCGGCTTACGGGCGATGCGTACTATGATCTTGTCGAAGAGTTTGTCACAACTGTTCAGGAAATTTTCCCAAAGGCACTGATTCAATTTGAAGATTTCCTGACCCCCAATGCTTATGCATTACTCAATACCTACCGTAACCGGGTATTATGTTTCAATGATGACATTCAGGGTACGGCTGCCATGGTTCTGGCGGGCATCTATAGCTCGACGCGAATATCCGGACACAATTTTGCCGACTTACGAATACTGTTTCTGGGCGCAGGTTCGGCGGCAACCGGGATGGCGGATTTAATCCATCCCGCATTACGCAGTGCCGGACTGAGCAATAACGAGGCCCTTAAACGATTGTGGTTTGTAGATCAATTCGGGCTGGTCGTAAAATCGCGCAAGGATATTGCTGAACATAACTTGCCCTATCTGCATGATCATCCAGAGATGTCTTTTGTTGACGCAATTAAATCAATCAAACCACATATACTGATCGGCGCCACGGGTGTACAGGGTACTTTTACTGAGGAAGCAATACGGTTGATGGCCGAATTCAATGAGCGCCCAGCCATTTTTGCTCTGTCCAATCCATCGTCACATGCGGAATGTACAGCCCAACAAGCCTATGAATGGACAGATGGGAGGGCTATTTTTGCAAGTGGTAGTCCATCCGAAATGGTTAACTATAAAGGTAAAACTTTCCATCCCGGACAAGGAAACAATGCTTATGTTTTTCCCGGTGTTGGATTAGGCGCCATTGCCTGTCAGGCCAGCCGTATCACAACTGAAATGTTTCTGGCCGCTGCTGATGCCCTTGCCAGCATGGTGAAACCGGAACATCTGCAACAAGGAGCCATTTATCCACCACTAAAAGACATTCGAGCCATCTCTTTAACAATTGCCTGTGCTGTTGCAGAAAAAGCCTATGAACAGCATCTGGCGCAAAAACCACGCCCCGATGATCTTTCAAAAGCAATAGAAAAACTAATGTATGATCCCAGTTATTAACCAGCTGATGGCACAAGCACGGGGCTGAAACTTCTTCACAAAATCGAGGGTGACAGGCTAAAGTCTGGGGCTTCCCTTCCACATTGGAATTTTCACCAATAATTATCGAGGGTTCGCCACCCAGCAAAACCAAAAGGCCCCGGATGGGGCCTTTTGGTTTTGATCTGGCGGAGAGAGAGGGATTCGAACCCTCGATAGAGCTATTAACCCTATACTCCCTTAGCAGGGGAGCGCCTTCAGCCAACTCGGCCATCTCTCCGAAACAGGTGCGCCAACCGCGCGGCGGCAAGCATACCTGCTGCTTAAAGTGACGTAAAGAAGCCGAAAATGCACACCCGACAGGGTTGCCTGCAAGTTTAGTCCTCGCCAGAATTGGCGACATTGCCGTTGTTTTCCTGTTCTTTCTTTATCCTTTCGTAGATCTCTTCGCGGTGTACCGGCACTTCCTTGGGCGCGGTGACGCCAATTCGTACCTGATTACCTTTTATACCCAATACGGTGACCCTGACATCGTCTCCAATATTCAGTGTCTCACCAATTCTTCTTGTCAAAATCAGCATCTTGCTGTACTCCTTTGAACCTCATCTTAGCCGTTATGCCGATACATCTTCCGATGTATCGCCTTCATTACGACTGCTATAAATCCCTTATTTTACTTGTAAGTCGCCGTCGGGCACCCAAGTGACATTCCTTTGAACGTAGTCATTCTTCGCGACATTGGAAGATTCACCAGACTAGCGGCTCTCAACCTATATAGGCAGTACAACCTGCCCAATTCCTCAAGTGAAGCCATCCAGTCCATTAGTATGAGTCCAATGCCTCACTCTCCGCATGCAGCTTCTATGCCACGACTACTTTATTGCGCTGGAGGTTTCCTCCTGCCCTAATCCAAAGGCCGTATGCAATGCCCGCACACCAAGCTCAAGATATTTTTCGGCCACAACCACAGAAACCTTTATCTCTGACGTCGAGATCATCTGAATATTGATTCCCTCATCCGCCAATGCCTTGAACATAGTGTTAGCGATGCCTGCATGCGAACGCATCCCCACTCCAATTACCGAAATCTTTACAATTTTGTCGTCACCATTCACTTCGCGGGCCTTTAATTCCCTGGCTATGGTGTTCAATTTTTCCCGTGCTTTTTGATAGTCGGCCCTGTGCACCGTGAAGGTGAAATCCGTGGTGTCATCCGCACCAACGTTTTGCACGATCATGTCGACATTAATATTGGCATCGGCGATACCACCAACGATTATTGAAGCCACACCCGGGTGATCCGGCACACCCATAATGGTGAGCTTGGCTTCGTCTCGATTGAACGCAATGCCTGATATCAACGCCTGCTCCATCTCCGTTTCCTCGTAGGTAATCAGTGTGCCAGGACCATCCTCAAATGACGACAATACCCGTAACGGGACCTTGTACTTGCCGGCAAATTCCACCGACCGTATTTGCAATACCTTGGCCCCCAGACTGGCCATTTCCAGCATTTCTTCAACAGTAATTCTGTCCAGACGCCTGGCCGCGGGAACAACCCGCGGATCTGTAGTATATACACCATCGACATCGGTATAGATTTGACATTCATCAGCTTTCAGAGCCGCAGCCATGGCCACAGCCGTGGTATCCGAACCCCCGCGACCCAGGGTAGTAATATTGCCTTCATCGTCGACGCCCTGAAAACCGGCAATGACGACAATGCGGTCGGCCTCCAGGTCTTTGCGCACCCGGGTATCATCAATTTCCTGTATACGCGCCTTACCATGCAGGTTATCGGTACGAATATGTACCTGGTAGCCGGTATAGGAACGCGCATCACAATTCAGCTCGTGCAGGGCCATGGACAACAAGGCTATGGTGGTCTGCTCACCGGTGGACAGCAACACGTCCATCTCACGAGCAGATGGAACGCTTGTCACCTGATCAGCCAACTCTTCAAGGCGATTGGTCACACCACTCATGGCCGACACCACCACCACGATCTGATGTCCTTCATCGTGTGCGCGCTGCACACGCTTAGCGACAGCCACAATGCGTTCCGGATTCCCTAACGAAGTGCCACCGTATTTTTGTACTATTAACGCCATATCACTGTCGCCGGGCCAAAAGGCGGCCGATTAAACCCTCTTTTATAAAATCTGTAAACCGAAGCCATATAACCTGATTACACCAACTTAACCCAGGCGCATTTCCACCCATTGCGTGACGTCTGCCAGGGCCGCCTCCAGGGCTTCGGGTTTGTCGCCACCCGCCTGTGCCATATCCGCTCGACCCCCACCCTTGCCGCCGACTTTACCCGCCACCTCTTTAATTAATTCACCGGCATGGAGTCTATCCGTCAGGTCCTTGGTCACCCCTGCCACCAGGATCACTTTCTTGTCCTGCACAGAGGCCAGCACTACGGCGGCGCTGCCCAATTTATCCTTGAGTTTATCCAGGGCTTCTCGCATCCCCTTGTTATCCACACCATCCAGCGTAGTGGCCACCACCCTCACACCTTTCACCTCTTGCGCAAACCCAGCCAGGCTGTCACCAGAACCGGCTGCCAGCCTGGCCTTGTTTTGCTCCAGCTCTTTTTCCAATGTCTTCAGTCGCTGTGCAAATTGCACCACCTTGGCAACGGCTTCCTCACGGCTGCCACGTGTAATCTCGGCGATGCGTTGCAAGGCCGACTCGGCATCACGCAACGCCTCCGTGACGCCGGCGCCGGTGACCGCTTCTATACGACGCACCCCGGCGGCCACGCCGCCTTCCGAAACAATATGAAAGGCGCCTATGTCACCCGTACGCTGTACATGGGTGCCGCCACAGAGCTCCGCAGAAAATTCATCCATGCCTACAACCCGCACTTCATCATCATATTTCTCACCAAATAATGCCATGGCACCCGCCTTGATCGCATCATCATAAGCCATCAGGCGTGTAGACACTTGCCGGTTTTCACGAATCCGGGTATTTACAATTTCATCAATCTCTTGAATCTGCTCAGTCTTTACGGCTTCATAGTGCGCAAAATCAAACCGCAAACGCCGCGCTTCCACCAGGGATCCTTTTTGCACGACATGATCACCCAGGACTTCGCGCAGTACCGCATGCAATAAATGTGTGGCGGAATGATTACGTGCAGTGGCCTGACGTTTTTCTGCATCCACTTCGCAAACAACACTATCACCGACTTTTAATTCTCCCGTTACCAACTTGCCGATATGGGCATGGCCCTTGGCGGTATCCCTGACCGCAAACTCGGCATCACCCACCCGCAGACGACCACTGTCGCCCACCTGACCGCCGGACTCGGCGTAAAAGGGTGTTCGGTCCAGGTACACTACGGCTTCTTCGCCCACATTCACCACATCCACTTCGTCACCATCCACCCGCAGGCCTTCAATAATTGCCTTGTCCACCAACAACTCATAGCCAGTAAATGTGGTGGTGTCTTTGTGCCCGGTGAGATCGACGACAGCGGCCTTGAACCCTGAAGCCGAACGTGCGCGTTCACGTTGTACCGCCATTTGTTCGTTAAATCCCGCCATGTCCACGGTGAGCCCGCGCTCACGGGCAATATCCGCTGTCAGGTCTACCGGAAAACCATAGGTATCATAAAGTTGAAAAGCGGTAGCGCCCGAAATCACCTTGCCCTTAAGATTGGCGATATCGTCTTCCAGTATTCTCATGCCATGCTCAAGGGTTTCGGCAAAGCGCTGTTCTTCCTGCAACAACACCTTTTCAATCCGTGCCTGGGCCTTGAGCAGCTCCGGATAGGCCGTGCCCATTTCGTCTATTAACGGCTGTACCAGCCTGGAGAAAAACACATCCCTTGCACCCAGTTGATGGCCATGACGAATCGCCCGCCGAATAATGCGGCGCAGAACATAGCCCCTGCCTTCATTGACAGGAAAAACACCATCGGTAATCAGAAATGCTGCTGCACGAATATGATCGGCAATAACATTTAATGACTTTCTGCTTGTATCTTTAACGTTAAGCAGTTTGGCCGCGGCCTTGATCAGACTCTGGAATAAATCGATATCGTAGTTGCTGTGCACACCCTGCATGACCGCGGCCACACGCTCCAGCCCCATACCGGTATCCACCGATGGATGCGGTAATGGCGTCAGATTACCTTCGCTATCGCGGTTGTATTGCATGAAGACCAGATTCCAGATCTCGACATAACGGTCGCTATCTTCTTCCGCTGTCCCCGGAGGGCCGCCGGGAATGTCCTGGCCATGGTCATAGAAAATTTCCGAGCAAGGACCGCAAGGACCGGTATCGCCCATGGACCAGAAATTATCCTTTTTACCCAGACGCAAGAAATGTTCCGGGCTGATCTTTAATTCCTTGAGCCAAATATCCGCGGCTTCATCATCGTCTTCATAGACCGTCACCCATAATCGGTCTGCCGGCAGCCCCAGATCCTGAGTCAGGAACTCCCAGGCGTAGTGAATGGCTTCGCGCTTGAAGTAATCACCAAAACTGAAGTTCCCCAGCATCTCAAAGAAGGTGTGGTGACGCGCGGTATAACCCACGTTCTCAAGATCGTTATGCTTGCCGCCGGCACGCACGCAACGCTGACTGCTGGTGGCGCGCTTATAGCCACGTTGCTCCTGACCCAGAAAGGTCTCCTTAAACTGCACCATGCCGGCATTGGTAAACAGCAGTGTCGGGTCATTGGCCGGCACCAGGGAACTGCTGGCCACGACTTCATGGTCATACCGCCTGAAGAAATCCAGAAAACGCTGACGAATTTCCGCGCCTTTCATAAACTACCTTTTTATTTTAGATTTTATTCTTGCCCGCTGACTTCGAGAGCATACTTGATCTGCTCATAGCCAAAACCCCGATACTGTAAAAAACGCGCCTGGCGGGCGCGCTCCTTTAAATCCGTTGGCAACGTGGCACCGTATTTTCTGGTCCGCACCTCGGCAGCCAGGGTATGCCAGCCTCGGTCGCGAGGCTCAAGGATACCGTCGATTATAGAATCTGCCACCCCTTTTTCTTCCAGTTCCCGCTGAATCCTTATCGGCCCTCGCCCACGCATACGGCGGACATTCACCAGGCTCTCAGCAAAGCGTCCATCGGAAACAAGGTTCTCTGCCTGCAGCTGATCGACGATGGCCTCGGCGATCTCGGTATCGGCGCCCTTATCCCGTAATTTGCGTACCAGTTCCCGGTGACTATGCTCACGCCTCGCCAGCGCATCCATAGCGCGACGCCGCAACAAAGCGGCGTCGACTACGGGTGCATCTGCGTCTGTGTTCACGCCAGTCCAGCACCCGTTCAGGCTTGTGCTTCTTCCGGTATGCCCTCGGTGGCCTCGGCCTCCTCGGGCAATTGGTTGATCGGCATGGTCTGGCGAATCTGGGATTCGATGTCCGCTGCAATCGCCGGGTTCTCTTTCAGAAACTGGCGCACGTTGTCCTTGCCCTGGCCAATACGATCCTTGTTGTAGCTGTACCAGGCGCCGGACTTGTCGACGATGCCCTTATCCACACCGATGTCGATGAGTTCGCCTTCCTTGGAAATACCTTCGCCGTAGAGGATATCAAATTCGCACTGCTTGAAGGGAGGGGCCACCTTGTTTTTCACGACCTTGACGCGGGTCTGGTTACCGGTGACCTCATCACCCTTCTTGATGGCGCCTATGCGGCGTATGTCCAGCCGCACGGAGGCGTAAAATTTCAGCGCATTGCCGCCGGTCGTGGTCTCAGGATTGCCAAACATGACGCCTATCTTCATGCGGATCTGGTTAATGAAAACAACCATGGTATTGGAACGGTTGATGTTACCCGTGAGCTTGCGCAGCGCCTGCGACATGAGTCTCGCCTGCAGGCCCATATGGGAGTCACCCATCTCGCCCTCGATCTCCGCCCGCGGCGTCAGGGCCGCTACCGAGTCCACGACCACAATATCCACGGCACCGGAACGTACCAGCATGTCGACGATTTCCAGCGCCTGCTCGCCCGTGTCCGGCTGCGAGACCAGCAAGTCGTCCACATTGACGCCCAACTTGCCGGCATAGGCCGGGTCCAGCGCATGCTCGGCATCCACAAAGGCCGCCGTGCCGCCCAGCTTCTGCGCCTCGGCAATGACCTGCAACGTGAGCGTGGTCTTGCCCGAAGACTCCGGGCCGTAGATTTCGACCACCCGTCCCCTGGGCAGACCACCTATTCCCAGGGCCATATCCAGGCTCAGAGAGCCAGTGGAGATGGCTTCTATACTCTGCGCCCCCTGGTCGCCCAGGCGCATGACTGCGCCCTTACCGAACTGTTTCTCGATCTGGCTCAATGCCGCCGCCAATGCCTTGTCCTTTTGATCTCCTGCCATAGTCTTTCTCCCGATGTGTATCGCTGTTTACGAAAGGCAGCGGAACTTAGTCTAATCCACCGCCTGAAATCATTACGGGCTCTACTCTAGGGAATATATTTCTTGATGTCAATATTTTTTACGCTCTATATATTTTCTATCGCATATGTGTAATATAGGCAGGACTTTCTAAATAGCACTAAAATACCGGTTTTGGGGTAGTGCCCGATCAGGACCAGGTAAAACGAGACATGGCTAGCAACTTCAAATCGGCGAATGAGATCAAATGGGCAACGCGCCAACGGCTGCAATATATTGAATTAATGGCCTATTACACCGGTGTGGTCTCCCGTAGCGACGTCGCCCGGGCCTTTGGCATCTCCGATGCGGCCGCCACCAAGGACCTGAAACTCTATAGCGAACTGGCCCCGGACAACCTCATTTACAGCCAGAAGGTCTTTGGCTTTGTGCCTGACCACGGCTTCGTCGAAATGTTTGCGGACCTGGCGCCGGAGGTGGCCCTGCCCGTGATTGCCACCAACCTGCCGGCGGCCGGTGGACCCTCCGGTAAACAAGACCTCTACGGCATCCCGGCCGAGACCCTACCCCTGCCCAGCCGCTTTCCGCCCCAGGACGTGCTGGCCCAGACCACGCGGGCCATCAAGGCCGGCAAACAACTGGAAGTCGTATACCGCTCCCTGTCTGACCGCGATAGCGAGGCAGCGCGTATCATAGAACCGCATTCGTTGATCAACACCGGCCTGCGCTGGCATGTGCGTGCCTACAGCCACGACACCTATGACTTTCGAGACTTCGTGCTGTCGCGTATCACCGAGGCGCGACTGCTGGATGAGGATGCGGAATCCAGTATGGAATACGATGATGATTGGGTGGAGCTGGTCACGTTGCGATTGGCCCCACACCCGGGGCTAGATGAAACAAAACGCCAGAGCCTGTTAACGGATTATAGTGTTAGCGGAGACACCATAGACCTGCAAGTACGCAGGGCATTGATCGGATATCTGCTCAGAAGCCTGTCCGTGGACAGCACCCGCGACCACAGCCTGAATCCGAACGCCTATCAACTTGTGGTTGTCAATCGGGATGAGATCGAACCGTTTGCGGGATGGGCGTTTCTCTAGGAGTCTGTCGGATTTAAGCGTACCAAGTTGGTATAATTGCGAGCAGCAATAACCCTACTACAAAGGCCCACCGATGTCCGGCAAATTCCGAACCATTGACCGAGAGACCGCCTATC
>BTRG01000027.1:0-28865 GCA_036986275.1 Gammaproteobacteria bacterium
CCCGGATTGCGCTGCGCTGCATCCGGGCTACTTTGCTAACCCGGCCTGTAACCCGATCGATGCGGTTCGTGAACTCACCGCATCCTACGTGAATTTTGCTGGGTGTTGATCTCCACCCTAACCCTCCTGTATAGACCGGGGACATAGGTGGTTCTCTATGGGTAGCGCCCCCGGATTGCGCTGCGCTGCATCCGGGCTACTTTGCTGGAACCCGGCTGGAAACATGCCGGGATGACGAGTTGATGCCTGTATATTCTTACACTAAGTGCCATTCGGTTCAGGCTTGTTTGATATAGGTCATCCCGATAAGGTATCAATCATGATGCGTATAAAAAACTGAAAATAGATGGAAATCAAATCATACACAGACAGGGCTATGGGTTTTACGTACACCTCTTTTTTGCAGCAGGGCTTGATGCTCGTCTTGCTGCTCTGGGTCTCGCAAGTGCAGGCCATCACACTGGAAACAGGTAAGGATGAGCAGGCCCGGTTGCCTTTTTGGGAGGTCAGTAACAAAGACATGTCGCTGCGGCTGGTGCAGCGTCTCCCGGATCAGACGCGGGGCTTTTTCATGGCGCGAGGATTCAAACAAGAAGACGCCGAGTTGATTGCGCAGAGCTGTGTTTTCCAGACGGTGTTCAGGAATCTTTCTGATCAACATATCCCAAGCCCGTTGTCTTATGATCTTGGGCAATGGCAAGTGAGGGTTGGTGGTCGAACACATGCCATGAAAATGCGCGAGGCCTGGGAATCCGTCTGGAAGCAACGGGGCGCGAGTCCTGCCGCGGCACTGGCATTCAACTGGGCTTTGTTGCCCACGCAGCAAATTTATAAGTCCGGTGATTATACCTGGGGCATGTCCATCTTCGACCTGAAGCCGGGGACTATTTTTGACCTTAGGCTAACTTGGGAACAACACGGAAAGACACAGAGCGCTATTATAAAGAAACTACAGTGCGCCCCGGACATCCATCCTGACCCGGAACAATTTGGAAAATAGGTATGCAACGAATTATCCTGATTCTAGCGATGAGTTTGGCCGTCAATAGCGGCATGGTGATGGGCAGTCAAACCCTGTCACCCGTGGCTAAACCTTTTCCTGCACCGGATTTCAATCTCAAGGACGAAGACGGCAAGAGCTATCGGCTGTCGGATTATCGCGGCAAGGTCGTCGTGCTCAATTTTTGGGCGACCTGGTGTCCACCCTGCCGGGAGGAAATGCCATCAATGGAGCGCGCCTGGCAAAAAATAAAAGACGAGAATATTGTCATAATCGGAGTCAATGTCGGTGAGGATGAAGACGCCATTTTTGCGTTTACCGGTCTCTATCCCGTAACGTTTCCGTTGCCCATGGATAAAGATGGCGCCGTTATCAAGCAATATCCGGTGATGGGTTTGCCAACGACTTATGTGATTAACCCGGCCGGTAAGGTCGTCTTCAGTGCCGTCGGCAGTCGTGAATGGGATGATGAAACACTGCTGGATCGGTTGCGTGCCTTGTCCAGGCCATGACCTGTGATACTGGATGGGTTGTTATGACAGGGCATCGTGAGCAATGAATCAATAGATCGGGAGATCTAATGAAAAAACGGCCCTGATGGGCCGTTTTCAAGTTTGCAGGTTGATCAATTTCTCACGCACCTACTTTGCGGCGTGTCTTTTTCACCATCTTTCTGATTTTTACTAGCTGTTGCCGTTCCCACCGTTCACCGGCCGCCAGCATCATCCTGGCCTTTTTTTCACCCAATTTCATGAGGGCCTGTTCACGCTTGCGCGCTTCGGCAAGCTGGTCTTTCAATACGGCCATTTCGGCCTTGGCAGCACTCTTGGTGAGCTTGATCTCTATGCGTGCTCCTTTGGTGGCTGCCTGAAGCGCTTCTTTGGTTGCCTTCAGATCCGTCTTTAGTCGAGCGATTAAAGCACTGCGTTTACTGGCAGCGGCCTTGCGGTTGGTGGCGGGAGATTTCTTTTTAGCAGCTTTCTTTCTGGCAGTGGCCATGTCGGTATCCTCCTCTGATTGTCCATGAATTATCTCAACAGTATGAATAGTAAATAGGATATTCAACGACAGGTCAATCAATACCTTCAATATTTTATTGTTCTCTCCCCACCTGTTCCCGGTTGTAACTGCTGTCACTCAGTGCTTGGTGATAGGGAACATCGCAAGTTCTAATCTCTGGTGATGCCCATAAATAAGTACATCTATGTCGTTGGCATGAATGGCGCACAGGGCGCAAAAGTGTCAGACTCGTTAGATACAAGTCCTTCATCCAGGTTCAACCATGATACGTCTAACAGGCTGAAAATAGATGGACATAAAATCACACACAGACAGGGTGATGGGTTTTGTAAGGGGCGGTAATTACCATGCGGCCTTAAACATCGCATTGTCCGGCTTGAATGCATGCCGGAAGAATAACGATCAAGCCGGTGTCGACAGGTGTCTAAGCCTGATCAAGGGCGTTACAGTACTGCTGGCGCAGGAATATGGCAGCAAGGAAACTCTGGTCCAAAGAAAGAACAAAGAAACAAGCTGCCTGATTTGCGGTGCTTCGGGAGATATGGCCATAGTGTTGTCAGAGGCACATGATGCAATATGTGGCCAATGTGCGGCAGCCACCCAAAACAGACAGTGACTAAAATGGGACCGTGTCCTCCAGGGGGTGCCAGGGTGGCCCGGTGTCAGGTGTTTCGTCAGACGTCTGTCTGTAGAAATACTTTGCTGTTGCGGGGGCGACGGCTATTTTCCTGATCCAAAGTAGTGGTATTCTTTGCAGTCTGTCTTGATTGCGCCGGGTGTGAGTCACGTATAAAACTCAACAACTATAAATAAAAAGATATGATTATCGAACATGTTACAACAAGTCCGTTTCCCGATCAGAAACCGGGCACCTCCGGGTTGAGAAAGAAGACGGCTGTTTTTCAACAACCCCATTACCTGGAAAATTTTATACAGTGCGCGCTCACTGCCTTACTGAGTGCGCGCGGCGGCGTGTTGGTGGTCGGCGGCGATGGGCGTTTCTACAATCGCACCGCCATACAAACGATCGCTCGTATGGCGGCTGCCCATGGCGTGACCCGTCTGCTCATCGGTCAGGGCGGGCTGTTGTCTACGCCGGCCGTGTCGGCATTAATCCGTAAACACAAGGCCCAGGGCGGCATTGTGCTCTCGGCCAGCCATAACCCGGGTGGTCCGGAGGGTGACTTCGGCATCAAAGTGAATATCAGCAATGGCGGTCCGGCGCCGGAATCCCTGACTCAGGAAATCTATCGTCTCAGCGGCGAGATTGAACAGTATGCGACTATAGCGTCCGATGATCTTGACCTGGATGTGATGGGGTCCTTGCAATTGGGTGAGATGCAAGTGGATATTATTGACGCCGTCAGTCAATACGCCGATTTGATGGAGCATTTATTTGACTTCGGCCTGATTCGATCATTGTTTGATAGCGGTTTGTTTCACATGGCCTTTGATGCCATGCATGCGGTGACCGGGCCCTATGCCAGGGAGATACTGGAACATCGGCTGGGAGCCCCGGGGGACACCATTCTCAATGGTGAACCCAGGGAGGATTTTGGTGGCCTGCATCCTGACCCGAATCTGGTGCATGCCCGGGAGCTGGTGGAGCGGGTGAATCGACCCGGTCAGGGGCTGGACTTTGGTGCGGCATCCGATGGAGATGGCGACCGCAACATGATTTTGGGTCGCGATATGTTTGTCAATCCCAGCGACAGCCTTGCCGTACTGACAGCCAATGCGCACCTTCTGCCCGGATACCGAAACGGCATCGTCGGTGTCGCACGTTCCATGCCCACCAGCATGGCGGTTGACCGGGTGGCCAGGCAGTTAGGTGTTGACTGTTATGAGACGCCGACAGGCTGGAAGTTCTTTGGCAATCTGCTGGATCAGAACATGATCTCCTTGTGCGGTGAAGAGAGCTTTGGCACCGGCTCGGACCACGTGCGGGAAAAGGATGGTTTATGGGCGGTGTTGTTCTGGTTAAACCTCATCGCCGTCAAGAAACAATCTGTCGCCGAGATTATGCGCAAGCATTGGTCGATTTTTGGACGCAACTACTATTCACGCCACGATTATGAAGGCATGGCAACTGAGCCCGCGGGGGAATTAATGAATCGGTTACGTAGCAAGCAGGCGCAATGGGTGGGTCAGGTGCTGCATGGGCGCCAGGTTACAAAATGTGATGATTTCAGCTATGAAGACCCCACTGATGGTAGTGTTAGTGAGCACCAGGGAATACGCGTGCTTTTTGGAGATGATGCTCGTATAGTATTTCGTCTATCTGGTACCGGCACTGAAGGTGCGACGTTACGAGTGTATTATGAACAGTATGTTCCGACCTCGGGAAACCTGGACCAGGATCCCCAGGCAGTGCTGCAACACTTGTTTGAGATAGCGGAAAACATTGCAGGTATTAAGCGTCTGACCGGCCGGGAAAGGCCAGATGTCATTACTTAACGACGTAGTTAACCAATAATAAGTCATGTGATATGAGCGGCAAGATATACACTGTTGAAGTACAACCGGTGATTCCGGAGAAGCTGGCAGGGATAGAAACTCTGGCCAACGATTTGCTCTACAGCTGGGATCGCAGGGTACGTGGTCTGTTTTATCGTCTTGATAAAAAACTCTGGGAGCAATGCAATCATAATCCCAAGGTATTCCTGAGACGGGCCAGCCAGGAGGTGCTGGATCTGGCGGCTGATGACCAGGCCTTCATGGAAGAATACAAACGGGTAATTTCGGTATACGAGTCCTATCACCAAAATGTCCTTCACGCCAGCGTTAAGAACAGCATTGATGCGGACAAAGATCTGATCGCCTATTTCTGTGCGGAGTTTGGTTTTCACGAGAGTTTTCCCATTTACTCAGGCGGCCTCGGCATACTTGCCGGCGATCACTGTAAAGCCGCCAGTGACCTGGGTCTGCCCTTTGTCGCCGTGGGCCTGCTCTATCGGCAGGGGTACTTTACACAGACAATAGACGGCGCCGGCCAACAAATGGCTCACTATCACTCCGTGGATTTTGGTGATCTCATGGTGCATCCCGCCACGACAGATACGGGTCAGGAAGTCACCGTCACGGTCAGTATTGAGGATCGGGATGTGGTGGCCAAGGTGTGGGAAGCCAAGGCTGGTCATATCAATCTATATCTACTGGATACCGACCTGGCGGAAAATAAAGAACAGGATCGTTCTATTACGTTTCAATTATACGGCGGTGACAAACATACGCGTATCCAGCAGGAGATTGTACTGGGAATAGGTGGCGTTTATGCTTTACGTGCTCTGGGTATCTCACCGACTGCCTGGCATATCAATGAAGGGCATGCGGCTTTCCAGATTATTGAGCGTTGTCGTGAAGAAATACAGAAAGGTCTGACTCTCAACGCAGCACTCGAGTTGGTGGCCGCCGGCACGGTATTTACAACGCACACACCTGTTGCCGCCGGTCACGATATATTCGAGCAGCAAGAAGTGGCGCACTATTTGTCGCGTTATTTTGCGGATATCAATATTGATCCAAATGAACTTCTCAAGCTGGGGTGTTCAGCAAACGGGGATCATGAATTCAATATGACTGCCTTGGCGCTGCGAGGCTCGCGTTTCCATAATGGTGTCAGTCGTATTCATGGCCGTGTGGCTTCACAAATGGAGTCTTATGTATGGCCACAAATCCCTTATGAAGAAAATCCCATGGGTTATGTAACTAACGGTGTGCACGTTCCCACTTTCCTGGCAAGGGCGTGGATGAATCTGTTTGACGTGCGTTTTCGTAACTGGCGTACCGCCTTGACCAATCAGGAATATTGGGAGCGTGTTGATTCCATACCTGATCATCATTTCTGGTCTTTACGCCAGGAATTGAAGGCGCGCATGTTGGAGGAAGTCAATCAATGTATCGTCAAGCGCTTTAGCCGGGAAGGTTATAGCAAGGCCATGACCAGCCGCATCTGTCGTTATACTTCGCAGCCTGAGAGCAATGTGCTCGTATTGGGATTTGCCCGTCGCTTTGCCACGTATAAACGTGCAACATTATTGTTCAATGATCTCGAGCGTTTTGCCCGCCTGCTCAATGATCCTGATCGGCCTGTATTGCTGGTATTTGCCGGTAAGGCCCATCCCAATGACGTGCCTGGGCAACAACTCATTCAGGCCATACATGATTATTCATTGCGACCAGAGTTTATCGGCAAGATACATCTGCTGGAAGGGTATGATATGTCGCTGGCCCGCAAGCTGGTGACTGGTGTGGATGTATGGATCAATACGCCGGAGCATCCCCTGGAAGCCAGTGGCACCTCTGGTCAGAAGGCGGCCATAAACGGTGTCATCAACCTCAGTGTGCTCGACGGTTGGTGGGGAGAAGGTTATGACGGCGAGAATGGTTGGGCCATTTATCCCCATACGCGGCAGAAAGATGCCGGTCAGCGTGACAGGGAAGAGGCCAATGACTTGTTGGCGCTGTTGGAAAATGAAATCGTGCCGGACTTTTATGATCGTGGCACTCAGGGATACTCTACGGTTTGGGTGAAACGTTCCAAGGCCTCCATGAAGTCCTGTATTCCACGGTTTAGTTCACAGCGTATGGTGGTGGATTACGTCAAGAAATATTATGGGCCGGCTTCCGCACAATATGCCCTTCTTGCGGCAGATGAACGTCGTCCGGCACAGGAGTTGGCGGCCTGGAAAGAGAAAGTCAGGGCCTGCTGGGCAGGTGTTAAGCTGCGCCGAGTCGGAAATGTAAAGAAAACCATACGTTCGGGCACGACGTTACCTATCCGCATTGGTATCAAGCTTAACGGTTTATCGACGGATGACATTACCGTGGAATGTTTGTTAGGCGAGAAAACGAATGGGAAGTTCCGGACACTGGGGCAACAGCTGTTTGAATTTGTAGAGATGAGGGGTAAGGAGCATATCTATGAGCTTCATCTTACCCCGGCTACATCAGGACTGAATACCTATAAGTTGCGCGCCTTCCCCTGCCATGAATTACTCAGTCATCCTCTGGAGACCGGTTGTATCTACTGGGTATAACCTGTCTCTTATATGCGCCCATAGAGTTGTAGCTGGCTTCTATAGTGATGGATGAGTCTATTGTCCAGCTGTTGCCAATCAAATCGCCAACGCCAATTGCCTGTTATCGTGGCAGGTGTATTCATACGGTGTCCGATTCCCAGATTCAGCACATCCTGCATGGGCAGTATGGCAGTGTTGGCGACAGATGCCAGTGTGGTTCGTATCAGCGTTTCCGGCATTGCCGGGTGTTCCCCACAATGCAAATAGCGATTCAAAAAATGCCTGGCTTCCGGCGATAGACTTTCATACCACGCAAGACTGGTATCATTATCGTGTGTGCCTGTATAGACGACCCCATTTTGTTGGTGGTTGTGTGGTAGGTAAATGTTGTGTGGATCGCCGGAAAAGGCAAACTGCAACACATACATGCCCGGCAAGTCGAACTGGTGACGCAGTGCATGTACCTCTTCGGTAATCAAGCCCAGATCTTCCGCCACCAATGGTAATTTACCCAATTGCTTATGTAACGTTTTTAATAATTGTCTGCCTGGCGCCTTGACCCATTTGCCGTTCTCGGCTGTGTCATCCTTGGCCGGGATACGCCAATATGCCTGCAAACCACGAAAGTGATCAATGCGCAGTATATCAAATAACTCAAATTGAGTTCGTATACGCTGCACCCACCAGGAAAATCTTGATCGTTTCAAGTGTGACCAGTTGTACAAGGGGTTGCCCCAGCGCTGACCGGTATCGGAAAACGCATCCGGGGGTACACCGGCAACGTAGCGGGGTTCGGCCCTGCTGTTAAGCATAAAGTTATCGCGATGGGCCCAGACGTCGGCACTGTCCAGTGCGACATAAATGGGGAGGTCACCAAACAGGGAAACACCGTGTTGGTGCGCATAGCTGCGCAGTTCCGCCCATTGTGTATAGAAAACAAATTGACAGAATTGATGGTATTCAATTTCGTTCTTTAGCTTTATTGATATCTTGCGCAATGCCTGCGCTTGACGATCGCGAAGTGAGGGTTCCCAGGTTGTCCATATTGCCCCGTTAAAGTGATCTCGTATTGCCATAAACAGCGCATAATCATGCAACCAGTATGTATGCTTGCTTTTATATTCCTGAAATGCCGCATGCATTCCGGTATGAATGGGTTTCTGAAAGTTTTCATGTGCATGTCGCAGACAGTTTGCACGAAAGGCAGAATCAATAACCCTCGGTGACTGTGGCAGATTGGGTAGTAAGCCCCGGTCCACCAGCCATTCCAGACTGATTAAGTCGGGGCTGCAGGCATGGGTAGACAGGCATTGGTAGGGGGAACTGTCACTGTGAGTGGGGCCTAGTGGTAATAGCTGCCAGATCCCAAAGCCACACTGTGAAAGAAATTCAATAAACCGGTAGGCATGGTGACTGATATCGCCAGTTGTTGCCGGCCCTGGTAACGAAGTGATATGCAGTAATACACCAGCCTGACGCTTGCTGAGCATGTTATGCATGGCGTTAAGGGTTACTTGCTACCACGACGCATTGCGCCGCCAACTTCGGGTGCGCCCTTACCGCGACTGATCACCCTGCTAAGGCTTTCAGGTACCGGTTGATTCAGCATATGATATAGCGCGGTGAGTTGTTCCCGGTAGAGTTCGTCAAAATCGCGCACCGAATCTTCACCATTATAATCGCCAAACCACCAGAACCAGTCTGAACCTTCGCAAATGGCAAGCTGTCTTGCCAATGCGGCGTGCTGTGCAGCCGGTTGAGATTGCCAATGTTGGTCGTAGACACGTTTAGCCGCCAGCAGCTCTTCCCACCCTCTATTTTTATCCGCTTCGCCTATCCAGGTTGAAAAGGTGCCATACACCCAGCTACCGGCAACAATGTTGGGAAGAGTATGAAAGCCTTTATGTTTATCCAGAAATCGTGAATAGGTGGTTAGATTGATTTGCTCATTATTGGTCAGCACTTCGTACAATGCCTTGAGAAAATGTACGCCGTTTTCCGGGTAGTGTTCCCAGGCATTTTCACCATCCAGGATAATAGACACGATTGCATCTCCCTGATCCTTACAGGCCTCGGCAATATTTTCGAGATGATGCACCATGTTGGCAACAGCATCATCGGCATGCCAGTCTGCATAGGTAAACCCGATTTGATCAGACAGGCCGTCATCCCGAAAGAAACAGGCTGGTTCTTCCGCATTGAGCTTAAAGGTCTGATGAATATGTGCTTCATCGGGATTATTGTTTATTTTTTGCAAGCTGTTGCGTAGAACATTTTCACCGCTGGCGAGCCAGCGAAACCCTGATTCCTGTAGCAGTGCAACCGTGGCTTCACTAATACTGCCTTCCGACGGCCAACAACCAGCGGGTTCTGTATGAAAATAGTGTTTAAATACACGTCGACCTTCTTCGATTTGCCAACGACAGCGTGACAGGCCATCGGGATAAACAGTGTTGGCAGGTAAGGGGACCTCTGGCATGGCTTCATGTGCACTTTCAATATCCAGCAACAATGGCAATATAGGATGTGCATACGGGCTCATGGAAAGTTCGATTTGATCCCGTTCCGCCAGGGCACGATAGCGCGGGATAATGCTCTGCATAATATCGTTGATGACACAGAGCAACTGATGACGATCCTCGGCACTGTAGTTTCTTTCTTTTTTAATCAGCCCTGCGATTGTTTTGTTGTTGCTTTTAACTGATTCGCCCAGCCAGGCAATATGAAACCATACAAGCATGTCGGCGATAAACTGATCGTCAAGATAAAGGCTTGCCGTCGGCCCATCTTTAAGTACCTGTCTGGCGATTTCTACAAGCTGGGCAAAAGGTGTATAGCGCATAACAAGCCTGACCTCGTGGGCACACAAACAACTTTTGACCAACTTGCTGCGCACTTGTGGATCGCGTGGGAAACTCTTTAAAACAAGCGAATTTAATAATGGATCTCTGAGCGCCTTATTCTCAAGGAAATAGCTTTCAAGTTGTTGCACATAATCGTCAATCTGTTCCAGTAAGATTGGGGCAAAATTGATGACTGCATGAGCCCGGGGTGCAGCTTCAAGGTGCCAGGCCATATCGGAATAATCCTTGATAGCATGAAGGTAGACCCAGGGCAGGCGGTATTCGTGATTCACTGCATCCTGATAGAAGGGTTGATGCATATGCCACATCAGAACAACGTTTAAAGTGTTAACGGACATAGTGTAATTTTTGCCCCAGCATTTCCGGCGTGACAAGAACAATTCCGTTAGGTGTTACATGGAACCGGTCAGCATCGGCCTCGGCATCCAGGCCAATCTTTGTACCAGAAGGGATGATGCATCCCTTGTCTATAATCGCGTGCTTGATAGCAACTTTTTGTTCTATGACAACATTGGGAAAGACTACTGAGTCTTCAACCGTGCCGTAGGGTTCAACATGAACGCTGGAAAATAATACCGAGTGTTGTATTCTTGATCCGGCAATAATGCACCCACCTGACACCATGGAACTGGTGGCCATCCCTTGGCGATCAACATCTTCAAATATAAACTTGGCAGGCGGCAGTTGCTCCTGGTATGTCCAGAAATGCCATTCATCATCATAAAGATTCAATTCAGGGGTGATATTAAGCAGTTCAAGATTGGCTTCCCAGAATGAATCTACCGTGCCGACATCTCTCCAGTAAGCTTGTTTGCCGGTTTCCGGATCAGTGAAAGGGTAGGCGTATGCATGATAGTTATCAGTGATGGACGGAAGTACATCAGCGCCAAAGTCATGGTTGGATTGAGGCAGGTCGGCATCCTTGATTAGCTGTTCAATCAGGAAGTCCTTGTTAAAAACATAGATACCCATGGAGCAGAGCGATTTATCGGGCTGGCCGGGAATGGATTGCGGCTGTTCTGGTTTTTCGGTAAAGGTGTGAATGTGGTGGCTGGAATCTACACCTATGACCCCAAAAGCGCTGGCTTCTTGCAACGGTACCTCTATGCAGCCTACGGTGACATCAGCATGTTTTTTAACGTGATAGGCCAACATGGTGCCGTAGTCCATCTTGTAGATATGGTCGCCCGCGAGAATGAGGACATATTCCGGGCTGTGCGCGCGGATGATGTCGAGATTCTGGAACACTGCATCGGCTGTACCGGCATACCACGAGGTTTCGATACGTTGCTGTGCGGGAAGCAGCTCTACAAATTCACCAAATTCACCGCGGAACATACCCCAGCCCTGACGGATATGCCTGATTAATGAATGCGCCTTGTATTGAGTGAGTACACCTATGCGGCGTATGCCGGAATTAATACAATTAGAAAGTGGAAAATCTATGATACGGAACTTGCCACCAAACGGGACGGCAGGTTTTGCTCTCCATTTGGTTAAATCCTTTAGCCGGGAACCGCGGCCCCCTGCCATGATGAGTGCCAGGGTGCTGCGCGTGATGCGACTGACAAAACGACCTGATTTTCCTTTTCTCACATATCCTCCTGTGACACAGTCGCGCCGACAAAACAACATACCGGTCAGCAGGCGCCGAGAATGCTTGGTTCGGTGTGTAACCGGGTTTTGCCGGCGTGACAGCAAAACATACGCCAGGCTTAATCCTGGTCGCGGGTGATTATTTCACCGGCATACGCTATTTAAGCCACTATGCGTTTTCTAGACTATTGTATCGCAGAATCGCCATTTTATGAAAAACACCATAGGGAGCAATTTCTCTGACAAGTGCACAATAGCTAAGCGTCACAACAGGGTATGGTATTCTAGCGATATAGAGTGAGGCGGATTTAGCCGTGTCTTATGATTGTTTGATCTCAGCACGGTCCTTGCAGGAGTCGTCTCCATTCGGCTGCCCGTTTATTAATATAACAGGGCTGCATAGCAATGTGCAGGAAATTTAATAATGCATAGTCGGTACAAAAAAAGGTTTAAAGAAGAGCTCAGCCGTATTGTGGAAGGCCGCCATCATGATCCCTTCGCCTTTCTCGGGAGACACGAGCAAAACAACGAAACTGTCATTCGTGTCTACAGCCCACATACGGAAGAATTGTCTCTGGCGGAAGCAAAAGTAAGTTTTGAGCGCGTTGGCGATTCTGATCTGTTTGAATGGCGGGGTGATGAGGACATTGTTTCGCTTCATTATCAGTTGCGACGGCAGGACAGCAGTGGACAAACCAGTTGTTATGTAGATCCCTATAGTTTTGTAGCGCAAATATCAGATTATGATTTGCATCTATTTGGCGAAGGAAGGCATTGGAATATCTATAATGTACTGGGAGCTCATGTGCGAACAGTTGACGATATTTCAGGTGTTCAGTTTGCCGTGTGGGCGCCGAATGCAGAGCGGGTTAGTGTCATTGGCGATTTCAATCGATGGGATGGACGCTGCCATGCCATGCGCTCTCGCGGTAGTAGTGGTGTCTGGGAATTATTTGTGCCGGGTCTCAGCGAAAGTGTGTTGTACAAGTTTGAGCTACGTAATCGGGATAATGGCGCCATTCTGGAAAAGGCAGATCCTTATGCTCGTGGTTTTGAGCTACGGCCACTTACTGCATCTGTCGTCGTTGCCAGCCAACATGTTTGGCGGGATCAGAAGTGGATGGAGGATCGAAAGGAATCGGCATGGCTGCATGTTCCCATGTCCATCTACGAAGTCCACCTGGGGTCCTGGCAACGTAACAATGATGGTGAGTATTGCTCCTATCATGAGCTGGCCCATCGCCTGGTTGCCTATGCGAAGGAACTGGGATTTACGCATATCGAGTTACTGCCGGTAACCGAACATCCGCTGGACGCATCATGGGGATACCAGACCACAGGCTATTTTGCACCGACACGCCGTTTTGGTTCACCGGATGATTTTCGTTACTTTGTCGATGTCTTTCATCAGGCCGGCATCGGTGTGCTACTGGATTGGGTGCCGGCACATTTTCCCAAGGATGAGTATGCATTGGCGCTATTCGATGGCAGTGCCTTGTACGAGCATGAGCATCTCGGCGAACATCCCGATTGGGGGACGCTAATATTTAACTACGGTCGCAATGAGGTGAGAAATTTCTTGATCGCCAGCGCCTTGTATTGGATGGATGAATTTCATATTGATGGGCTGCGTGTCGATGCCGTGGCATCGATGTTGTATCTCGATTACTCGCGTGAAGATGGCGCGTGGTCGCCGAATGTGCATGGCGGCAATGAAAATATAGAAGCTATAGAGTTCTTGCGTGAGCTCAACCGTGTGACACATACAGAGCACCCGGGGATAGTCATGGCTGCCGAGGAATCCACGGCCTGGCCGCAGGTAACCCGGCCTCCCGATCTTGGGGGCCTGGGGTTTTCCATGAAATGGAACATGGGGTGGATGCACGATACATTGGAATATATGCAGCATAATCCTGTACATCGAAGTTACCAGCATGATCAGCTCACCTTCGGCCTGCTCTATCTGTTCAGTGAGAATTTTGTTTTGCCCTTCTCCCATGATGAAGTGGTTCATGGTAAAGGGTCGCTGTTGAATAAGATGCCTGGTGATGAGTGGCAGCGTTTTGCAAACCTGCGATTGCTTTATACTTATATGTTCACCTATCCCGGAAAAAAGCTGCTGTTTATGGGGTGTGAGTTTGGGCAGGGTTCGGAGTGGCAGCACGATAGGGATTTGGATTGGTATGTTCTGGACTATTCATATCATCAGGGCGTGCAGCGGTTGGTGACAGATCTCAATGCGTTATACCGCACATATCCCGCACTGCATCGCCATGACTTTGATCCTGAAGGGTTCGCGTGGATAGATTGCCATGACTACACTCAGTCCGTGTTATCTTATTTAAGAAAGCATGACGGAAGTTACCTGATTGTCGTATTAAACTTTACGCCAGTACCACGGGAGAGTTATCGCATCGGTGTGCCGGAGCTCGGTTCATACCGGGAGTGTATAAATTCTGATTCCACCTTTTACAGCGGTAGCAACATTGGCAACAGAGGGGTATTGGCAGCGGAGGATACACCCTGGATGGGCTACCCCTGTTCGCTGAGTTTGACCTTGCCGCCACTGGCGGCCTTGGTGTTCGAACACCTCTAACAATTAAATAATAAGATTTATGCAGATGGCCGTAACCAATATTTTATTTGCAGCCAGTGAGGCCTACCCATTGGTCAAAACCGGTGGCCTGGGTGACGTGGCCGGGAGTTTGTGCCGTGCCCTGCGAAATCTTAATAAAGATCTAAGATTGGTATTGCCCGCTTACCCTATGGCGATGGAAGTTGTCCGACACAAAAAGCGTTTGGTTTCGTTTGTGCAAGATGAAGAGAGTGTGACAATCTGGCAGGCCCTGTTACCCGGGACTCGAGTCACCGTGCTACTTGTTGCCTGTGATAAGTATTTTGACCGTGAAGGTAATCCCTATCAAGATGATCAAGGGGAAGATTGGCCGGATAATGCCGAACGTTTTGGATTGTTCTGCCGTGTTATCGAGGGTATTGCCATTGACCACTATGGCCTTGGATGGCGTGCCGATGTTGTGCATTGCAATGATTGGCAAACCGGGTTGGTACCGATGCTGCTGGCAGAACAAAGGCAGCGACCGGCTACGGTGTTTACTATACACAATCTCGGATACCAGGGACTGTTTCCGTTTACTGCCTTTCAGAATTTGAAGTTGCCGGCAATCTATTGGCACCATGAACGGCTGGAATACCATAAACAGCTTTCATTTATTAAAGGTGGGTTGGTTTATGCGGATCGTATCAATACCGTGAGTCCTACGTATGCTCAAGAAATCCAGACACCGAAGTTCGGTTGTGGTCTTGAGGGATTATTGATGCATAGGCAAAGTCGACTCTCAGGCATTCTAAACGGTATAGATACTGATGTATGGAATCCAGGCACCGATAAACTTATCTCGCATCGTTACAATAGCAAGACACTAAACAGAAAACTGAACAATAAGCTCGATTTGCAGCGGCAACTGAGGCTGCCCGAAGATCCTGAGATACCGCTGCTGGGTAAAGTTGGTCGTCTGGTGAAACAGAAGGGTGTTGATCTGGTTATTAAGGCCCTACCTGAATTGCTGAAACAGCCCATGCAGCTAGTCGTGTTGGGAACGGGGGATACACGGTTCGCGGACTCATTGAGAAAACTGGCGAAACAGTGGCCAGAAAAGCTTGCGGTGTATATTGGCTACAGTGAAGCACTGGCCCATCGCATCGAAGCCGGTGCGGATATGTTCCTGATGCCTTCGCGGTATGAGCCTTGCGGCCTCAACCAGATGTATAGCCAGCGTTACGGTACCTTGCCCATTGTGTCTGCTGTGGGAGGTCTGGCAGATACAGTAACCGATCCAAGCATGATCAAGGACAAGAATGAAATAGCGGACGGTTTTGTAATAGCGAATTATTCAGTTAAAGGAATCATCGAGGCTGTGAACCGTGCCATCGAACGCTATCATGACAAACCCTCATGGAGGCAAATGCAACGTGCTGCCATGCATAAAGACATGACATGGAAAGACCGGGCGCATGAGTATCTTGCGCTTTATGAACAAGCTTTAAAAGACAGTCGTAGCTCTGCCGATTACGAGTGATGACGTTTCCTGGCAACAGCAAAGCAGTCATCGCGCCATCGACAATTTTCCTGATCGCAATCGCCACTGATTGCCGTAGCAAAACAATCGAAGTTGCCCTCCGCACGTTGTATATTGCGAATGAGCTCCATCTTGCCTGAATGGCCGGGTTTGACGCCGTATTGTTTGGCAATGGATCGAATCTGCTGAATCTGCATAGTGGCCTCCTTGTACACAGTATATATGGGTGCCTGGTATTTATAGAGATAACTCGTCAGTTTTCCAGCAAACACCGGGTCCACTGCCGAGGGACTAGAAACACCTTATTCCAGAGGCAATAATATAGGCCCAGGTCGCAAGGTGTGCAATAGATTTGTGCGCCTCGCACGTGGATGGAGTGGCTCGGGATCTTGCACGGAGAGATTTCGCCCGAGTGTTTCTGAAAGCGGGAATTGGCGCCAACAGGCATCGGAGTCGGCAAGCACCAGGTGCCCCAGGCCGTCTGTTAGGCAGTAGAGTGACGGATCAGCCGTGATTCACCCGAAAGACTTTCATTTCACTGATAATCCTCAGTAAATCACCCTGGTGTTCGTGAAAAAATACTGTTTCATCGGCAACGACATGGTCATGGTTGTCTGTTACATGCTGTGTTGTAAGCAGGCCACGTCTATAGGGAATGGTATATTTGTAGTCCAGACCAATATAGGCAATACGATTCCAGTCGCTTACCACGGCATACGGTCGTTTCCTGGTACCCAAGACGTTAATTCCCAGAGAATAGTCCGGGCTTGGATTGTTGACTCCCAGCAAAGGTAGCAGCGTTGGGATGATATCCAGATGGCTGGTTAGCTCGTGATGTTCGCCCGAACCGGTACCGGGTACCCATAGCACAAATGGTGTCCGAATCTGTTCATCGACAAAATTGGAATTGTGGCCCCAGCGACCTTTTTCCATAAATTCCTCGCCATGGTCACCGGTCACAATCACAATTGTATTGTCGAGAAGCCGGGTGCTTTGCAGGAAGTGTATTAGTCGTTCAATCTGGCTGTCGATATAATGTGAGGCATTGATATATCGGTTTTTTATTTGATCTATGTCCTTGGTCAATGTCTTGCGGGACATGCTTACATAGTTGACATTTTCCAGGGCGGGTAAACGAATTTCGCTGCCTTCAGGGTAATAGTATCTGGCATGAGTCGATTCAAAAAACATAAAGCTCATGAAAGGACGTGATTTATCCCGCTGTTTGATAAAGGAGATCATGTTGCTGATATTGATATGGTCCCTGTCTTCAGGCTCTCCGGGGGCATTTTGATGTAAATGACTAGCCGGGATATCTTTAAAAATGGTCTTGTCGAATTCCGGGTAAGAGAATTTTGCGCTGGTAAACATCTCCATTTGATAGCCCTGTTGCTGCAACAGGTCCATTAGCACGGGTCGACGGCCTTCAGCCAGGAACTGGTTCCAGTAAGGGCCATAGATGCCATAGAACATTGAAAACATACCCATACGTGTCCCGTTGCCACCACTATAGTGCCGCGTGAATCGGTGAGCCTTTTGTGAAAAAGACCAGGTAGCAGGCATGATGGTTTTATCCAGCATGTCCCAACGCAGGGATTCAGCAACCAGCCAGATGATATTCAATGGTTTTTTCGGTTTTCTGGAATCTATCGGATTCAGGGGATAATGTAATGATGAGGATTGTTCTGCCAGTATGATCTCTTTTGTACTGGAATTATCGATATCAAGATAGTTTGCCAATGTACGAAATTTTGTGGGCTTATATAACGGGAAGGCATTGGCGGTAGTGTATACATGGCTGGAAGCATAGATATCCCCAAAGACATATCCTATCCGTTCACCTAGTGTCAGAGTCAGCAACAATGCCATTGCATATCGATAAACCTTTCTGGGTTTGTGATTCTGTTTGTGTGCATGTCTGCGATATAAGTTATAGAGAAGCAGCATTAGGGCAGAATTAACAAGCACTATCGTGAGAATCACCATGGCCAATGAAACATAGGATGATTCATCGCTACCCATGGATTCAATGCCCCCAGGTGTACTGATCAGGTTCCAGACAAAACTGTTAATATGAAAACCGAAGAGTATGAATGTTTTGCTGTCTGCATAGACTAGAATATTACTCAGAGTAACAGCAGCCACAGCGATACAGTACGGAACGATGCTGCACCATTTACACCTCAATATGATATAGGAATGGTTGCAAAGGTGTTGTACCAGCTTTGTGATGAACAGTGCTGGCAACAGATAAAAGAACGCATAGGTGAGCCATACACTAACGGAAAAAACTATAGACCAGACACTGTTCCAGTGGATATCCGCCAGATAATCCATGCACAGGTATAGCATCACGAACCACGATGTCAGAAAGTAATGGTAGATTATTCTGGAATGTTGTTGAGCAAGGAGTATTTTCAAGATCTGCTGTCCGTGCCAGTAGAGTCTATTTCCTAATGAGGGTGCACCAAAAGGCCAAAAAATCTACATAGGCTACTTTGGCGCGTAACGTCAACAGGTTCACCGGGGTGTTGAGCATGGGTAAGGTGAAGTCCGGTGCCTTTTCCTGGGCGTAATCTGCCGTCTAGCCAGTTTGCATAAAAATCAGAAAAAATAATAACAATAATCAGGATTCATGACGTTAAAAATATGACGCAACCTTATATTATCTGATTGTATTACGAGCCTGCAATGACAGGGTCTTACAAAATGGGAGTATAGAGCGTTGCCCGAAAACGAGTGTGAAGTTTGTGTGAAGTTATTGTGAAGTAAGAGAGTCTGGGGTAAAACACAGACTAATTTGGGTGCCTTCGCCTGCCTGGCTGGACAAGGTAATGCGCCATCCGTAGAGATTACTACAGATACGTTTGACGATGGCTAGTCCCAGTCCGGCACCGCTGTGCGCGTCGGTGTTATCCTCGGCACGATAAAAACGTTCAAATACTTTCGGTAGGTCAGTTGCAGCGATGCCTTTTCCGGTATCAATCACTTCCAGTGAGTTGTTTTGATAGCGCATTTCTATGCCGCCTTTCAAGGTATGGGTAATGGCATTATCCAGGAGATTACTCAGTACGGTGCGCAGTATGCCCGGTTCGGCACGGACAACGATATCAGGGTCAATATCAACACTCAAGTCCAGATTTTTTTTACCATATTATTCTGAAACAGCGAAACAACATCATTTACGGCACTCAATAGGTTCTCATTCTGCATGTTAGCGGGTGTTTTGCCGCGGGCCAGTAACAGAAAGGCATTCACCAACTCGGTCATGCGATCAATAGATTGCATCATGCGCTCAACACGTTGTCGACTGGTGTTTGTCAGGGCGTCATCTTCTATCAGCAGTTCACAGCTTGTCCACATTGTCGTTAATGGTGTACGCAACTCATGACTCACATCTGAGGTGAAGGCCTTTTCGCGGGCAACAAGGTCAGCCATCAAGGCGAGGTGGTTATCAAAGGACCGGGCCAGGCCTACTACTTCTTTACTTTTGTAACGTTGCGCCAGTTTCAGTGAAGCATCATCAGCACGTAAGGCGCCAACACGTTGTGCCAGATCGGTGACAGGCCGTAACAATGATCCGGCGATCAGGTAGCTGGTAGCGAAGGAAAGAACAAATATCGCTGCAAGCATGAGAAGCACATCATCAATGAATCTGTTCAGCCGTTGCTCATGATAGGTAACATCATAGGTAAGATAGAAACGCGTCTGTTTGTAATCACGTACGATGACATGGAATTCGGTATTGCCGTTTTCTACTTCATGGACCCCGGACGGCAGGTCCCGTATCAAGGGGGGCAGGTTTTGCTTCTCATAGTTATTTCTAGCGATATAACCATAAAAATTTTGCGTACGTTGTAGAGGTGTAGCAGGGTTGATGCGATATTGTTCGATGAAATAAGTCATCTCTTCAGAGACGATACGGTTGATCAGGTCCTCCTCCTCTGTGACCTCGATGATGGCAAAGGCCAGTAGCCCAGCGATGATGCAAACAAACAACGTGAAACCAAGGCTCACGCGTATACGCAAGCTATGTTTAATCTGCATAGTGTTTTTTCAGGCGATAGCCCATGCCATGCAGGGTTTCAATGGGGTCGGGTTGACCTTCAAGCTCCAGTGCTTTGCGTAGCGTTCGTATATGTGTACGCAAGCTATCGCTGTTATGTAAGACCTCTCCCCAGACAGCTTGTTCCAATTCTGTCTGATTTAACACATGGCCCGGCCGCGACATAAACGTTTCCAGCAGGCGCAGGCATTTTGGTGGTAGCTTGATAGTCTTATTTGCTCGCTTAACTTCAAGGGTATCTGGGTCGAAACTGAGGTCACCCACCCTGATGATAGGTGATGTCACTCTGCCCCGGTAACGACTATACAATGCCTGTAGTCGTGCCTCGACTTCGCTTAGGGCAAAAGGTTTAACGAGGTAATCGTCGGCACCCTGGGAAAATCCTTCAAGTTTTTCATCCAGTGTGTCCCTGGCAGTTAATATCAGTATCGGCGTGTCACGTTTGGCTTCTTGTCGCAGTTTTTGGCACAGCGACAAACCATCCATACCCGGCAGGCCGAGGTCCAGAATGATGACATCATAATCATGGGTGAGCGCGAGATGTAATCCCGTTATACCGTCAGCGGCCCTGTCAGGTCTATGACCCTTGCTCTCGAGATAATCGTACAGATTGGCCGCAATGTCCCGGTCGTCTTCGATAATCAATACATCCATAACAGCAGTGTAATGTTTTCCTTACGCAAGAGAGTGGCTGAATGCAACATGTACAAAGGGCAATGCTATCGATACGATTTAGCTCACTGCCAGTTTTTTAAGGCCGCCTTCCAGCACATGCGTGGTGAGTCCGTATTGGCTCATCAAAAAGGCGGCGACACGGCTGCGCACACCGGTATCACAGAAAACAATGTAGACGGCATTGTTATCCAGGTCAGAGAGTTTATTGCGCAATGTAATGACAGGCAGATTGATACTGCCACGCAGGGAGCGGGCCTTGAATTCTGTTGGTGTGCGCACATCACAAAGTTTAGCGCCTTGTTTCACCATTCTTTCAGCGGCATCTTTTCCCAGTGGCTGAATCAGCGGGCGTTCGAGCAGGGTTTTAAACTCGCTCTTGGGTAAGCGCATCAACACGCCGTCGCTCATGGCGATAATGCTGGTGCTGCGTGTCTCGCCGGTGATCAGGGCCTCTTCACCGAAGACGCTGCCATCATGCAACTCCGCCACCATACGCACCTTACCATCATCGCTTTTGCGAGAGACATTAAAGCGACCTTCACGCACGACATAGTAGTAGTCTCCCTCGTCACCCTGTCTGAAGACTACCTCCCCGGTCTTCACGGAGAGGGGTAGCAGATTGAGCGCCAACGGCCCCAGATTTTCATTGGGTACGCCTTCAAAGAGCTCACTGTTCATCATTTCCCGCATCCAGGTGGTGTCCTCGGGTGCGACGGGTTTGTCATTGCCCTCCTGTATGGAGGTGATCGTGGTGGTGAGTTCATCGAGGATGACGACACGGTCCAGGCGGTTGTTATCGATGCGCAGGATCTTGATGGGCGTGGTTGCAGAGATGGTAAATTGTCGTGGCCGCGTCTGTGCCAGGGCGTAGGCGGCCTCTTCGGTACCGCCATGAATAACGCGGGTCAGCGTCGTGCTGCTGGACTTCAGTTCCACACCGCCTTCGATAAGATAGACCGCATCATTGTCGGTGTCGCTTTCGTTGATAATGATCTCACCCTGGGCATGCTCCTCCAGGCCCAGCTTCTTTGCCAGCCGCTCCAGGTTTTCATCGGTCAGCGTGGTTAAGGGAACCAGGTTCTTCAGTATTTCCGCGTCTATCATCTTTTCAGCGTCCTGAATTGTCTCGTGTTGTTGGCATTGTAGTATATAGAGTATCGGCTGCGTGGCCTCAATCTTGTGTCAGGCCGGATAGAAAAATGTATTGCGCCCATCGGTAATATGGTGGAAGCGGCAATGGTACAGCATCTCCAGTGACTCATCCTCTATCAAACCAGGGAGTGGGCCATGGCACACTTCACCCCCATCAAACATGAGCAGGCCGTGTGTGCAATAGCGCAGGGCCAGGTTGATGTCGTGCAACACAAAAAGATTAACGTGTTTCGGCTGCGCGGCACGCTGTGCCAGTAATCTCAGTAATCGGGTTTGATGGTGCAGGTCCAGATGGTTGGTGGGTTCATCCATCAGGCAAAGGGCTGGATCCTGGGTCAGTAGTGCGGCGATGTCCACGCGCCGTCGTTCACCTCCGGACAGGGTGGATAATGATCGGTGTTCGAAACCCCTGAGTCCTACTGTATCAATTGCCGCCAATGCCATTTCTTTATCATCAGGATTGTCCCAGGGAATGAAGCCAGCCGACTGGTGTGGATAGCGGCTAGTGAGCACGGTTTCTAGTACGGTCGCTGGAAACAGGCCGTGGCTGTCCTGAAACAGGACCCCTAATTGTTGTGCCCGCCGGCGGTGTGACAAGCCATGCAAATTGTGTTGTCCGAGTTGCACATACCCGTCATCGGCAGCACGCAGCCCCGCCAGGGTGTGCAGCAGGGTGGTCTTGCCACTGCCATTGGCGCCCAGTATGGCCCAGTTTTCTCCGCCATTGAGTTCTACGTCCAGCCTGTCGCAAAGTAGCCTGTCGTTATCCGGGCCGGGTTGTCGTATGGTGAGAGCATGTGTTGATAGCACAGTCATATTCGACGTTCCCTCAATAACAAGTAAAGGAAGACAGGAACGCCCAGCAGGGCGGTGAGCACCCCTACCGGGAGTTGCAGCGGGGCGACGACGGTGCGCGCCGCGGTATCGGCTAGCATCAGGAAGTTGCCACCCAGCAATACCGCGTTGGGTAACAAAATACGATGGTCCGTGGCGCCAAGCAGACGCAATGCATGGGGGATGATCAGACCCACAAAACCTATACTGCCGGCAAGACTGACGGCACTGGCCGTGGCCAGTGAGGCCAGAATGTATACCATAATATGGAGTCGCAACGGGTTGATGCCTAATGAGGCGGTCACCTGCTCGCCACGCGCCAATACATTCAGCGGTCGCGCCAACCACCAGGCGATACCCGTTCCGAGGGCCAGCACAATAAGCCCGGCCATGGGTTGTTTGCCATAGCTGAGATCACCCATCAGCCAGTAGAGCATGCCCGGCAATTGGCGCTGCGGTGACAGTGCCAGGATCAAGCTGATCAGGGCACCCCAGCCGGCGGCCACGACGACACCGGTTAATAACAGTCGTGTGGGTTGAGTGACACCCTGACGCCTGACCAGGCCGAAGACCAACAACATAGCAAGCAAGCTGCCGACAAATGCACTGCCGTTTAGCCACCAGCCACTTACACCTAGCAGCAGACTTCCCAGGGCACCCAGGGCAGCTCCCCCGGAGATACCTAATATATAAGGGTCGGCCAGCGGGTTTCGTAGCAAGACTTGTAATAACGACCCGGATAGAGCCAGGAGGCCGCCGACGGCAAAGGCCGATAGGGCGCGCGGCAGGCGCAGTTCAATAACAACGGTGTTGAGTATGCCCCGGTCCTCACCCAGGAGTATGGACCACAAGGCTCCGGTTTCGGTGGTGAGCGAACCCAGGCTCAACGTGAGCCAAAAGCTGATGGGTGTGGCCGCCAACAAGGACAGTGTTAATATCGTTTGCCGCCGGGTCACGACAAATCCAATATGGGCCAGCCCCGCGCTTTGGCCGTGGACGCCAGTTCGTCGTCGGGATTGACGGCATGGGGGTAGGACACTGCCTCCAGCAAGGGCAAGTCATTATGGGAATCACTATAGAAGCAACTGGAATCCAGATCGGCGCCCTGTTCGGCCAGCCAGACGCGTATACGCGTGACCTTGCCTTCGCGAAAGCAGGGCGTGCCCGCCACCCTGCCTGTGTAGCGACCGTCCTGTTCTTCGGGGTCGGTAGCAATCAGATGGGGGATATCGAAATGCTCGGCAATGGGCTGGGTGACGAAGCGATTGGTGGCGGTGATAATCATCAGCGTATCACCGGCCTGACGATGCTTTTCTACCAATGCCTGGGCCGCGGGCGTAATCAGCGGCCGGATGCGTGTAGCCATGAATTCCCGACGCCAGGCCTCCAGCGTCTGCCGGTCGTGCTCGGCCAGGGGTTTGAGCGAAAAGGCCAGAAACTCAATGATATCCAGGGTACCGGCCTTGTATTCTTCATAGAAACGCTCATTTTCGCGTTCATAAACTTCCCCGTCGACATGGCCCTGATCGACCAGAAAACGCCCCCATTCAACATCGCTGTCTCCCTGTAGCAGGGTATTGTCCAGGTCAAAAATGGCGAGAGGCATGATTCAGAATCTTGGTTGAATGCTATGTTGTCTGGCCGCGAGCACAGTGGGGCCAATGCCGGATTTGCCGTGCCCCCGGCATCGTGGAAGAATCATTGATATTATAAGTATTTATGTCGCTATGATAGATGAAGACGGCTACCGGCCGAATGTAGGAATTGTGATTTGTAATGCCGAGCGCAAGGTTTTGTGGGCACGGCGCGTGGGCCGTACCGGATGGCAGTTTCCGCAGGGCGGTATACGCGAGCATGAGACTCCGGAGCAGGCCATGTACCGCGAGCTCTACGAGGAAGTGGGCCTGACACAGGACAGGGTTGAGTTGTTGGGGTTCACATCAGACTGGTTGCGCTACGATGTGCCCCGGCGGGTAAGCCGGGTTTCGCCGACGAATGTGCACTTCCGCGGTCAGAAACAGCGATGGTTTCTGTTACGCCTGACGGGCAATGACAGCGACGTGGATTTATATTGTGGTGATA
Organism: Gammaproteobacteria bacterium; assembly: GCA_036986275.1. Taxonomy (GTDB): domain Bacteria; phylum Pseudomonadota; class Gammaproteobacteria; order Acidiferrobacterales; family SZUA-150; genus BTRG01. The sequence goes on from BTRG01000027.1 coordinate 24,408, forward strand.
AGCCTGAATTTGATCATTGGTGCTGGGTGGATTACTGGCACCCGGTCAAGCAGGTGGTTCACTTCAAGCGCGATGTTTACCGCCAGGCCATGAGTGAATTGGAGCCGCTGTTGTTTGCCGGGGAGTAAGTGAGGACGCACTGGTAATGTGGTTTGTTAATATAAAAAGAATACATTGTGTTATCGGCCTCTTGGCGCTGGCCGCCATGAGTCTGGTGGTTGCCTGTGGTGACGAAAAAGAATCGGCTGCCGGCAAGCGTAAAGCCAAATCCCATCTGGTGGAAGTGGCACAGGTGCGTGAGGAGGTCTTGGCCTATGTTGCCGAGCGCGCCGGTACTCTGCGTGCGGTGCGCGAGGTAAAGCTGTTTAACCAGGAAGAAGGCCGCGTAATACGTATCCCCGTACGTCAAGGGGATGACGTCAAGCGGGGCGATGTATTAGTGGCGTTGGATGATCGCCTGATGCGGGCACAGTATGACAAGTCAGTGGCCATACTCAGGCAGGCAGAGTTTGATATTGCCCGGTTGCAAGGCCTGAAAGCCAAACAACTGGTAGCCGAAGAGGCTGTCAGCCGTGCCCAGACCGCGCTCGCCATTGCGCGCGCCGATGAGAGGTTGCTGAAAACACGACTGGAATTTATGTTGGTGCGGGCACCCTTTGATGGCAAGCTCGCCGAGCGAAGAATCGAACCCGGGGACGTGGCGGCCAAACATACCCACCTGTTAACCATTATCGATCCTTCACAATTGATTACGGATGTGCAGGTCTCCGAACTGGCGATGCCCGGATTGAAAGTGGGTGATACAGCGCAGATACGCATTGATGCGCTGGGCGAGCGGATTTTTACCGGCCAGATTCTTCGCATCTATCCGAAGGTGGATGCATCAACGCGACTGGGACGCATAGAGGTGGCGCTGGATCCGGTGCCGCCTCATGCACGTGCAGGCCAGTTCAGTCGTGTCAGTCTGGCAACCGGCAAACAAAAACGCATAGTCATCCCCTTTCGCTCCCTGCGACGCGATAAAAAAGGTGAATATGTATACCTGTTAGGTGAGGGTGACCGAGTGATTCGTCAGGCGATCGTGAGCGGTTTGCGATTGGCCGATAAGGTAGAGGTGCGACAGGGTCTAAAGGCCGGGCAGCAAGTGGTGGAAAAAGGTTTTACCGGTTTGAATGAAGGCAAGAAAGTAAAGCCGGTAAATAATGCAGACAAAACGGCTGTAGTGGGAACCGGTGCAGGGGATGCGTAGCGGCGGTCTGGCGGCATGGTCTATTCGCCATCCCGTTAGTACGGTGATGCTGACCCTGACCATAGTCGTGCTGGGGTTCTTTGCTGTGGGTAACCTGCGTATTAACCTGCTGCCGCATCTGATTTATCCACAGATTGCCGTGCGTGTATCAGACTCGGGTGTATCGGCTACTATCATGGAAGATCGTATCACGCGCCAACTGGAAGAACAGTTGGGGATTACTGAAGATACAACCTGGATGACCTCGACGACGACCGAAGGTCAGTCCCGGGTTACTCTGGGATTTGAATATGGCAAGGATATCGATATAGCCTTACGTGATGCCAGCACACGTCTGGACAGGGCCAAGCGCTTTCTGCCAACCACGATTGATCCACCTGTTATCTATAAGCGTGATCCCGCACAGATTCCGGTAATGGAATTCTCTGTTAGTTCGCCCTTGCGTGATTCGGTGGCATTACGCACATGGGTGGATCATGTGTTCTCCAAGCGATTTATCAGTGTTCCGGGTGTGGCCGCCGTCGAAGTGGGGGGCGGATTAGAACGCGAGATTCATATTCTGGTGGATCAGCGACGCCTGGCCGGCCTGGGTTTGTCTATCGACAGTATTATTCAGGCGATCAAGAAGGGTAATCAGGATATGCCATCCGGCAGATTGCTGATGTCACGCCAGGAGTATGGCAGTCGCACTGCTGGAAAATTGAATAGCCTGGACGCTGTAGCTGCTTTACCTATCGCGCTGGAATCAGGAGATAACATATCTCTCTCCGAGTTGGCGCAGGTGATTGATACCCATAAAGATGAACGCCTGCGTATACGGCATAACGGCGTACCAGGTGTAAAGGTATCGATACAGAAACAACCAACGGCCAATACTGTTGAAGTCTCCAATCGTGTGCATGCGCGCCTTGAGTGGCTGAAGGCCAATAATTGGCTGCCGGAAGATATCAACGTTAATGTCATTTCGGATCAATCCATTTATGTCAGGCATTCGCTAAGCAATGCCGCGCTGGCAGCCCTGAGTGGCGCCGCGCTGGCTATGCTGGTTGTTTATCTGTTTTTAGGTAATGTGCGTGGTACCTTGATCATAGGAAGCGCCATACCGATTTCCATCATGATTACATTTGTGTTGATGGCGCTTGCAGATCTGACATTTAATGTCATGACTCTTGGTGGTCTGGCTCTGGGCATTGGCATGTTGATAGACAATACTATCGTTATGCTTGAAAATATTGCGCGACATAAGAAACAAGAGGCAGCTGAACCAGTAGAAAGAATAACAACCTTGCCGAACGGGAAACTTAATGATTCGCAGGCAACTTCGGTATTGGCGGCAGGGGAGGTTAACAGTGCGATTGTAGCGGCGACCTCAACGAACCTGGCTGCAGTGATACCTTTTCTGTTTATTGGTGGTCTTGTCGGTTTGTTATTTCGTGAACTCATTTTCACCATATCCGCGGCCATCATCGGCTCCCTGTTTGTTGCCCTGACATTGGTACCCAGTTTGGCGGCACGCATGAAACAGGATCCTTCTACGCGTATGCATGAAGGGATTGACCGGTTAATGCAGCGGGTGCAGGAAGGTTATGCGCGCTTCTTGCAAAAGGTGCTGTTAACTCCCGGCCGCATTGTGATCGTGGCAATCTTGATATTGGTTGCATCGTTACTATTCTTCGTTGATCCGGGAAAACAGACGTTTCTGCCAAAAATGGATGATGGGCGTATTTATATCAAGGTAACACTGGATGCGGGTGTGGGCCTGGATGAAATGGATGCCAGCGTGCTAAAGCTGGAAGACATGATACATGCACAGGGCAATGTAGAGAGTGTGTTTTCGCTGGTGGGTGGATGGGTCTTCGGGCGTACGGTAGGGTTTTCTGGAAACAGCAGTCGTCTGGAAGTACAGTTGGTGCCTTTGGGTGAGCGTACGATTTCCAGTGAAGAGTGGGTCAGGCGATTCAAAAAATCCACCAAGGAAGCTCGTATGGCGGGTGTAAGGGTGCGCGCCAAGGTGCGCGGCTTGCGTGGTTTACGTACCAGTCATGCCGAGGATGATATCAGTATTCGTATCCATGGCCCTGATCTGGAGACACTCTCCAGGATTGGTGATGATGTGGTGTCAAGAATAAATGATATAACAGGTTTACGTAATCTTCAGCATTCAGCCGAAGACAACCAGCAAGAATTGGCCATCAAGGTGGATCGCAAACGTGCAGCGGAACTGGGATTGGACATCGCCGTTATAGGCCGCACATTGCGCATAGCCCTGGAAGGTGTCGTCGTCAGTGGTTTCCAGGACGGCGACAGAGTCCATCCCATACGGGTGCGCTTGCCGCGAGAAGAGATTGACAGTCCCATGGCGATGGGCGGTATTTTATTGTTTGGTGAATACAGAGAACGACCTGCGATTTACCTGCGGGATGTGGCAACAACAGAGCTGGTGCCCGTGCCCAGAAAAATCGAGCGTATCAATCAGTCACGCTATGTTGAAGTAAGCGCATCGTTAAAGACGGGCATGGCGTTGGGTGAAGTGATGTCGGAACTTAAGGAGCGGCTCACAGATTATCAATTAGCGGATGGATATACTTTATACTATTCTGGCACTAATGTTACGCTGGAAAAGAGTAAAGCTATGGCGCGTATTCTCATTGCATTGGCACTATTCCTCGTATTTGTTGTTATGGCAATACAATATGAATCGATCCGGAATCCTACCATCATATTGCTGTGCGTGCCTTTTGCATTGGTAGGTGTGGTGATCGGTTTAGTGGCAACAAACACTATCATCTCTATGCCGGTTTGGTTGGGCGTTATTATGTTGATTGGTATGGTGGTAAACAATGCTATTGTACTGGTTGAGTACATAGAGATAATGCGAGAGCGAGGCCTGGCGATTGTGGAAGCTATTATTGAGGCCGGTAGGTTGCGTATTCGTCCTATCCTGATGACAACAATTACGACGGTAGTCGGTATGTTGCCATTGGCGTTAGGGCTGGGAGAAGGCGCCGAAATGTTGCAGCCTCTGGCGGTAACTATGGTATTTGGTTTGTCATTTTCCATGCTGGTCAGCCTGTTGTTGTTGCCTGCTATATATTGGTTATTCCAGACTGTAGGTAAGACGCGTGCAGAGTTAATCAATCTCAGACCTGTTGCATAGAATCAACGGGTATAAAAAATAAAAGCCAGTCGAGGGTTTCGTGTGCCCGGGT
>BTRG01000028.1:0-28564 GCA_036986275.1 Gammaproteobacteria bacterium
TAAGCGTCCACACGGTTTATTCGCAGGAATATTCGAAAAATTAGGACAAGCCCAATCATCTTCTGATACATAATCTCCTGTTACATTAACTTTACCTTCATATTTACTGCCTATACCTCGCAGCTTTATCTGAACGAAAAACGACAAGTCTTGATATCCATGGCGAGTAAGTGAGGCAATAACTACACCTTTTCCAATACCTGGGGACATTGAATAATCTTTCTCAATATTCAATGTCGCAGTCACACATGAAGATAACAGCAATGACACGATTAAAGCGTAAGATACGCACCATACTTGTTTGATATTCATTGTATTCCCCCTATCATATATTGCTTTAGAATAAGCATGTATACTTCCGTCTTACTTCTCCAGCTCTTTCACTTGGCTCCATGAGCTATTAACATATTTATAATTACTTGGTACTCATAGTCTTTGGCAATACTTAATGCCGTCTCGCCGTTTCTGCCTTTGATATCATAATTAGCCCCAGCCTTTAGTAACACTGCTACTACATCCTTATGGCCTTCAGCCGTCGCAATCATAAGCGGTGTCCAGCCTGGTTCGCCAGGAAGAGCACTCTTTCGTTCATCTCTTGGTTTATTTATATCGGCACCCTCATCAATCAGTTTTTTTACCAGATCAACATCGTCGCTTTGGGCAGCTATATAAACTTTTGGTGGTGCCGGTATTCGGGTTTTGACACGATATTGTTTAATTGCAGCTTGGCATGATTCACTATCTATATCACTTAAACAATTACCTATATCTATCTTGCATACAAGGTGGGCGACCATCTTCGGATTTTCTTTACCGTTAGCCTCCATTTTAGGAACTTTAATGCTCATGCATGCGGCGTACATTTCTTTCTCAAAGTCTGAAAAAGAATCGGCATAACTGTTTTGGTATGTTCCAGGATAAGAGGCGACAATTAGAGTGAAAATTAATAGCGCTATTCTGGGATGAATTCGAGAGAACATTGATAATAATATTCTGGGTTTATTCATTGGAGTACCTCCATATATGGAGAAGGCATATCTATGCCAATTTGCGATTGATTACACTTGGAATTAAACCATGATCTTCATAGGACCGTTGAGCGAATAGTTCTCCAAGGGTCATATTCGGATGAGCATTCTCTGATAAGGTAAAGATAAGAGTGTAGAAGTTAGTCTGTCTTAGAGTGAGCATGTGGCCTCCTTGCCATAAATAAAATGCTATTTCTTTGGCTTTGATTTATCAATGCCGCATGTTACGCGCGCCGGGAGTGAGAACATGAATTCACCAAGCGCTGTAGCAAAATCAACAGATAGGTGAGCTTCCTCAGGTGTTGGGATAGTGGCACCTGTATCAGCATGACGTTGATCATTGGCTTCGAGCCTCACTTGATGAGCCCATTTCGCCATATCTGAAGTGATTACGCCATCAGTGGCAGCTTTATCTATTCGTTCATAAAGGCTACCTTCCGTCAGACCCTTTTGTTTTAGATATTCATCAACGGTGCTACCCGCAAGCATAATAGCTCCTGATGGTGCATGAAGGCTCTCTAATGCTTGTTGAAGATAGTTGCCTGCTTTTGGTGGCAAATCAGCAGGAGCACCAGGGAGCGGAGGGTAAACCGCTGCAATATGGTCTAAATGAGTCTGGCCTTTAGTTTTGAGTTTCACAGCCATGGCACTAACAAGTAGATGGCAATTTGTGCACTCATAGACAGCCCAAGAATAAAAAGCATTCCCGCGATTCAGGTCTGCTGTTGTATCTATTGTCCATCTACTTTCTAAACTGGGCTTTGCAATACCACAATGGGGGCAACGCGCCATTTTCAGGTGAGTACCGTGTTCAATTTTCGTGTCGGACATTCCTCGATCCTAAGAAATTACTGGTTCCAAGATTGCTAATCATTTTGCTAGCGAACTGAAAGATATTACCCGGTATTAATAGGGATATGAAGGGGAAACAGGAGGACTGCCTTCGTGTCGGGGTTTTCATTTAGTCCGGCGACACCCGGATTTTGCTAATCAAGTGGACAGCACAGGCCATGATTAGGGGGGATGGGCCGGGATGACACAAGGCCAAAGGCCTTATAGAATAAGACAAAAGGGGGTAGGACGGTACGGGATAGGTTACTATCCGCAGAACTTGAAAACCGTTGAACCTCGCGGTTCCCAGGGTTCGAATCCCTGCCTCTCCGCCAGAATACCGAAGAGTTGCCTTTCTTTTTGGTAGCTCTTCGGTATTCTATATGTTTGCCTGGATGAGAAAGCGAGAGAATCCCATTGGACAGGGATGTCCAGGCGCCGTGGAGCGCAGGGATGCGCGGGAAGGGCCTGCCTCTCCGCCATATAATTTGTGATTGAGTAAACTCCTCTGTTCTTGCCACAGGCCCGCTTTCAATCTGATCTTTCCGCCCTTGCGTATGCACGGAATCCGTAAAAATAGAGATGACTCATTCAGCCTATTTCTCCAGCTTTAGGCATGGAACTTGCTAAATCTACAGGTAAAACACCGAATCCGCCGAAAAGCCCTGTTTTCTGCTTGAGATGATGAAAACCGGCAAAAAATGGTCACAAGGGGAGGCCTGGCGCTACCTTTTGGGCACATTGCTTGTCACCAAATTTGATGATGTTTTGGCCCACCCGAAACTTGCAGAAATGACTCGATTGAAATCAGAACCAGGCAGCAAGAGTGAAGAGTAATGAACTTGGGTAAAACATCCACATTCTTTCGTTTCGGTATTCGTCAAAAAATAATTTTAGTGCTAATCACTGTTCTTTTGTCTGCGCTGACAGTCAGCAGCTGGATGGCTTTACAGAAAGAGAAGAAGAGTATTCTCGAAGAAATTAATCGTCGTGGTTCTGATATCAGTCGTTTTGTAGCTAAATCACTTTCTTTCAGTGTAATTGGCTATGATTACCACACCATTCAATTGTTGCTGGATGAAATTACCACCTCAAAAGATATCGGACATGCACGAGTGATTAGCGCCAAAGGCAATGTTATGGCTGTATCAGGTAATTTAGCTCAGAGTAAAGATAACCAACACTTGGTCATGTTCAATGAAGATATAACAATTAACGGGAATGTTGTAGGTCAACTGATGATAGGCCTCAGCACGGATGTCACCCTTCAACGCCTGGAATCCCAGAAGTTTAATCTCGTTAAAAGAGAAGCGCTGGTAATTTTCCTGATCGCTATTGGCGAATTTCTGGCTTTGTCATTCATTATCATTCGGCCAGTTAGTATTATGTCGGAATCGCTGGACAATAGTGTGGATGAACATGGGACAATCACTGGTGAGATTCCTATAAATAGCACAGATGAATTCGGGGTACTCGCCAACCGGTTTAATAATTTGCGGAATCAGCTGAATAGTGCTAACTATGCCTTGCGAACTAAAATTGAAGCTGCCGACGAGCAGCTTTTAACAACCAACAGACAACTCACCGAGCAATCAAGAGAACTTCAGAAAATTAATGAAGAGCTCTCGCATATGGCCATCACAGACTCTTTAACACGGTTGTACAATCGCCGTCATTTCGAGAATCTAATGGAAACCGAAATGGCCATGTCCATACGTCATGGAGATATCAACAGTATTATGATTATCGATATCGATCATTTCAAAAATATTAACGATACCTATGGCCACCCGGAGGGCGATATTGTAATTAAAGAAGTCGCCACAATATTGAAGAAAGATATGCGAAAGACTGATATAGCATGCCGTCTTGGTGGTGAAGAATTTGTTGTATTTTGCAAACGTACGACAAAAGAAATGTCTATTGCTACAGCGGAGACATTACGCAGAAATATTTCAGAACGCGTTTTTAGCTTTAATCAGGAATTGGTAAATATTACTGTAAGCATAGGCATCACAACTTTTCCTGGCAGCTCAATAAACAGCATCGATGATTTTTTTAAATCGGCCGACGATGCCTTGTATTATTGTAAGAAGAATGGTCGTAACCAGATCGCGCATTCTGAAGATATAAATTCTGATTCCAGAAGCAACGTGCAACGATTATCATCAACTTAATTTATCAACTATATGGTGCAGAGCTAGCATGAAATCAATAAGTAAATTTTTTCTTATTACCGCTTTTTTCTTTTCGACGATGGTATCCATGGCAAATGCCGCGGAGAAGGCGCCGCGTGATTTGTTGTTTGGCTCTGTTGCCATGGATATACCCGCGGTCATGTACAAGCGCCTTACACCATTAACGAATTATCTTACAGAATATTTAGGTCGTCCCGTTTCACTCAAACTCGCACCCAACATGGGTGTAGCGATTAAAGAAACTGCAGAAGGTAAGGTGGACCTGGCCTATCTCACCCCGGTGGCCTACATCAAGGCTCACAAGAAGGGAAATGCCCGGTTGATTGCGAAGACGGTAACCAAGGGAAAGGCATCATTCAGGCTCATGATTGTTGTTAAACAAGACAGTAAAATCACCAAAGTCAATCAGCTTAAGGGTGCCAGTTTTGCATTTGGTGATAAAAGGGCATTGTTGCAGCGCGCGGCCGTTGTAGGTGCCGGCATGCCTCTGGAGAAATTGGGTGAGTACAAATTTATCGGGCACTATGACAATATTGTCCGAGCAGTGATCAATGGTGATTTCGATGCCGGCATTCTGAAGGACACCATGGCGTACAAGTGGGAAGGAAAAGGGGTGCGCATTCTGTATGCCACCCCCGATTTACCGCCATACAATATCGCCGCAAGTAGCAAGGTCAGCAAGAACCTGCTGAAGAAACTGCGCAGGGCATTCCTGGAACTGGATCCTAAAGACCCGGATCAACTCGCTGTAATCAAAGCCGTCGATAAAAAGTACGATGGATTCGCTGCCACCAGTGATGCAGAGTACGATGTCGTTCGGGAACTGATCAAACCCTTTAACAAATAGACTTCCATCTAAATCACGGTTTTTCTTAACCGCGGGTGTTGTGTAGAATTGCCGTTTTTACGGATAGGGTCCTGAAAACTGTTGAAGTCAACGGTTCCCAGGAATCGAATCTCAGGACAGGGATGTCCAGGCGCCGCGAGGCACATGCGATCGCCATGGATGGCGGGAGGTACGAGTCCATGGATGGACGAGGTAGAGTCGCGTCTGGAACAAAGACCGAGAGCAATGCATGGAGCAATTGCCGAGATGTGCGAGAGCGGCCTATCTGTTAGCCAATTATTACCCTGAAGTATGGTGTCTATGGATTTCTTGCCAATATTCCTGAAGCTGGAAAATCGCCCCTGCCTCGTGGTTGGTGGCGGCGAAGTGGCGGCGCGCAAGGCCAGCCTGCTGAGAGAAGCCCATGCCAGGGTGACTATCGTTGCGCCTGAACTGGTCGATAGCCTGCAGGTCATGCTTGATAAAGGCGAAATCACATGGACAGCGTCTGAGTTCAAGCGCGACCAGGTCGACAAACAGGCCGTTGTGATCGCGGCCACGGATCAGACGCATGTCAATGAGGCCGTAGCGGTCGCGGCCAGGGCAGCGAATATCCCGGTCAATGTGGTGGATACCCCGGCCTTGTGCTCATTTATCATGCCCTCCATAGTCGATCGCTCACCAATAATCATGGCGGTGTCCAGTGGTGGCGCTTCGCCCGTGTTGGCGCGCCTGATACGGGCGAAGCTGGAGACCATGATCCCGGCGGCCTATGGACGTCTGGCACTGATGGCAGGGCGTTTCCGGGACAAGGTCAAGACAACTTTCTCCAGCAGTGCTGAGCGCAGAAAGTTCTGGGAGAACATTCTGCAGGGCGGACCGGTGACGGAAATGGTATTTGCCGGTCAGGAAGAGGAGGCAGAAATTGCTTTACAAAAACAGTTGGATGCGGCTGATCATGCACCGGCTGGTACAGGGGAGGTGTATCTTATAGGAGGAGGTCCGGGTGACCCCGATTTACTCACGTTTCGTGCCCTGCGTTTGATGCAGCAGGCCGATGTCGTTGTGCATGACAGACTGGTATCGGATGAAGTATTGAACCTGGTACGGCGGGACGCGCAACGCATCTATGCAGGTAAAGAGCGCGATAATCACGCCATCCCGCAGAATGAAATTAACACCTTATTGATTAAGCTGGCGAAGGAGGGTAAGAGAGTCTGTCGTCTAAAAGGTGGTGATCCCTTTATTTTTGGCCGTGGCGGTGAAGAGATAGAGTTATTGATGCAAGAGGGCATCCCATTCCAGGTGGTACCTGGCATTACCGCGGCAGCAGGCTGCTCGTCCTACGCGGGTATACCCTTGACACACAGGGACTACTCTCAGTCCGTGTCCTTCGTCACCGGACACCTGAAAGACGGCACGGTCAATTTAAACTGGCAAGGTCTGGTGCAAAAGAATCAGACTATTGTTATCTATATGGGTCTGGTGGGAGTCGCTTCCTTGTGTGAACAGTTGGTATCACATGGTCTTCCAGGAAGTATGCCTATAGCCCTGGTGCAACAGGGAACGACACGTCATCAGCGTGTTTGGGTCGGGACCCTGGCTACTATGCCGGGTATCGTTGAGAGAGAAGAAATCCATCCTCCCACACTGATCATTGTCGGTGAAGTTGTAAACTTGCGTGAAAAGTTAAACTGGTTCCATCCCGAGGACAGTCAATAATCTCTATCCGATTATCAGGATCTGGATTGTTTTTCAAGTCTGTCTTTCTTGCTTAGGCCATTCTCAACCGCGATAACGGCTGCCTCTACACGTGAATGTACTTCCAGTTTCCGCAAAATGGCCTTTACGTGGAGTTTTACTGTACCATCGGAAATATCGAGTTCCCGGGCAATCACTTTATTGCTTTGTCCTTCCGCGATATGACTAAGTATTTCATATTCGCGCGGTGTTAAATCCGATAGAGGAGTTGCCGGTTGAGGTGTTTCTTCTACACTATTCCCGCCTTGCACAATACGTGTTAGGGTACCTATCAATTCCTTGGCAACGACATTGTCACCTTCCAGCGCGGCATTTAGTGCCGGCACCAGGTCTTCAGGTTCCATGTCTTTTAATAAATAACCCTGGGCACCGCTCCTCAATGCATCTTGTAAATCTGATTCATCGCGACTCATGGTAAGCATAAGTACCGGAATATCTATATCCTTGTCGCGCAAGGCACGCAGTGTTTCGGGTCCCGTCATAGCGGGCATTTTCATATCCAGTAGAATAATATCCGGCCTGAGACGTTCTGCCTGCTCTATGCCTTCGGCACCACTCCCTACCGAGGCGACAATATCAACCCCGCGGCTTTGTAGCAGTGCTTCCACACCCTTGCGCACCAGGGCATGATCATCAATGAGGAGTACGCGCACCGGATAAGGCTCCAAAGATATGCTCGTTGTCATGGCTGCCAGGTTTGGCCGGAAAGGTAAGGTTAACACGAGTACCTTCCGAGACCTCACTTTCTACAGATAGCTTACCACCAATACGCTGTGCTCGTTCGGTCATAATGGTGATGCCTATATTCTCTCCCCGTTTTACAGAAGATTCATTGTGGCTCATACCGAGACCATCATCTTCTATCATAACGTCGAAGTGCTCGTCATTTATCTGGTGCAACATGATGCGTACGTTGCCGGCATTGCTATGCTTGCGTATATTCGTGAGCGCTTCCTGTATGATACGAAATACCTGGACTTCCTGGGTCGGTGTAAAAGAGAACTCATGCCATTCGTTTTGCAGGAATACGGCAATGCCGGTTTCTTCCCTGAATTGCAGAGCCAGTTCCTTAATTGTTGGCACCAGACCGCGCCCATCCATGCGCGATTTAAAATTAGCCAGTAATTCACGCAGGCTATCGTGCGCCTCGTCAATCGCGGAGCGTAAGCCTCTGAGTTCATTTTGCGCGGACAACAGGTCTTTTTTGTAAAGTAATTCGCCCAGCATTTTTGCCTGTAGCCTCATACTGACCAGTGATTGTGCAAGCGAATCATGGAGCTCGTTTCCAATCATGTTGCGTTCTTCCATAATGGAAAGTCGTCGTTCCTTGTCATCGAGACGACTTTTTTCTATCGCAAGACCGAGATGTTTGCCAATGCTATTTAACAAATCCCTGACGTCCTTGCCCAACTCGGAACTGGGTCGCGCGAGAAACAGGTTATAGACACCAAGTATACGGTCACGATATTGTAACGGCACTACGATTAATTCTTTGCATTCGCCTTCCACCATGGCGCAATTCAGAAACTGGTTGCATTCTTCTATACCGTATTGTATCCCTATGCCACCAATCTTTGATATATGGCCGCACAGACAGCGATCCACGTCCACCCATTGCTCTTGTTTGGTAACGGTTTCTGACAGGCCAAGACTGGCAACCATATAGGTTTTGTGGTCATCAGTTAGCAGTCTGACAGTCGCGGCGCGGGCGTCAACGAGTACCATCAGTGTTTCCAGGAACTGCTCCAGCATTTCATCCAGATTTCTGGCAATACTCAGATCAGTCGCTATATCATATAGAATTTCCAGGGAGCGGGATTTGGCGGCGATATGTTCAGTTTGGGCGCGCACCTTGCCGTCCATTTCTACTATCAGCGACGACAGCTCACGACTCAAATTATTGATATCACGGGTAATATCACGGAGTTCGCCGGATTCGGGTAGGGGGACTTTGGTCTCCAGGTCGCCTGCGCGTATACGTTGAGTCCAGGCCTGCAGTTGTTGCAATGGCCGTAACCAGTATTTATACAGTACTCTGGTTAGCAACAGCGCCAGTATCAACGTAGGCACGATCAATATAAGTTGTGCCTGGAACATCATACCCGAGTAGGCAGGAAGGAACAGGCCCAGAGCAGTACTACTTATCCATAATGTCAGCAAAACGAAGAGTCCGGCCCCCAATAAAACCATAGGTCCCTTTTGCAAACGCCCGCGGTGTGCGCTATCGGGTTCTTTAAGGATTTCCGTGCTCATGAATATGAATTGAAGAAATCAGGTCTGTTAGTTGTCCCTGCCGGGAGGTATGTAATTCGGGTCATTCGGATTCATAAAAATGAACTGGGGTTTACCGGGTTCCAGTTCAACAAAATCCAGTGTCGTCCCTTTTAGTAATTCTTCATAAGCCGGTGATATGACTATATCTATACCTTTAAGGGAGATATGAATATCATCTTCAACGGAATTATCGAAGCCCATGCCATATTCAAAGGCACCGCTATCATCTTTTTTGACGGCAATACGCAAGACCATATCCTGCATGTCGCTTTCTGTTGCGGAAGAGAGTATTTGCCCGGCGGCGGCATCAGTAACAGTAATCATGAAATATCTCGTGCTGATAAATGAAGGGATGGGCGTTGTTCGTTTTTTACACTGGATACAAATGACAGGAATCTGTGTATCCAGGGGTTGTTTCGGGTATGACGCTGATGCGCATAGGTGGCCAATACGTTCTTGTAGACAATACCGTCTTGCGCATCGACAATACCAGTACCACGGCTGACGTCATAAGCGAATTTACACTGTGGAGAAATATCTGCCAGCGCGGAATAGTGAAACTCGTGCCCATTAAGTTCTTCAGACCCAGGATGCGCAGGCCAGGGAAAGTTGCTGTTTTCGCGTAATTGTACGTAACCTCGGCCTTGGGGCCTGTCGTGCATAATTGTTTTTGCAGGTATAGCGCCCGTCATTTTATGATGTGCATTATGCCACGTTATGCTGTCGGTCAGATACATCATGCCGCCACATTCGGCATAAACGGGCAGGCCGGCCTCAATAGCGCCGGCAATGGCCTGGCGCAGAGTACTATTGTGTTCCAGTGCCTGCATTTGAGTCTCGGGGAAACCGCCACCAATAAACAGGCCATCAATTGCCGGCAAGGTATTGTCATGCAGCGTGTCAATAAAAATCGGTTCACATTCGCGATGAAAGGTGTCAATGTCATCCGCATAATAAAAACCAAAGGCTGCATCGCGTGTGATGCCTATGCGCAGTTTCTCTTTGTTCTGTATCGTTTGTGGTTCGGCATTATCAGGTCCTAGGGGTTTAGTCTGTGCGACGGCAAGCAAGGCATCAATGTCTATTTGATTGGTCATTGCCTCGGCCAGGCGAGCAATCAATCTGTCTGCTTCATCGGATTCGTTGGCGGGAATCAGGCCAAGATGGCGTTCGCTGATTTCCAGTGTTTTGTCCCGCTGTATGGTGCCGAATACCGGGATATCCGTGTAATGTTCAATCACATTGCGCAGTTTGCTTTCGTGTCTTGAACCGCCCACCTTATTGAGTATGACACCGGTAATGTCGACTTCTTTATCGAAGTCCTGGAAGCCTAATAATAGCGGTGCAATACTGCGGGTAATGCCTTGTGTATCAATGACCAGCACCACCGGACAATCCAGGTGCCTGGCCAGGGCGGCGCTGGAATTGCTGCCCAAAAGATCGACGCCATCATAGAGACCCTTGTTGCCTTCAATCAGCGCCATATCGGATCCATAGGCGTGGGAAGTGAAGGTCTGCCGGATTTCATCCAGTTCCTGGGTAAAGAAATCCAGGTTATAACATGGACGTGTCGAGGCCTGCTGCAACCACAATGGATCGATGTAGTCAGGGCCTTTTTTAAAGGACTGTACGCGATGGCCGGCAGCATGCCATGCCGCGCACAAACCGATGGAGACCGTTGTTTTGCCTGAGGATTTATGGGCGGCAGAAATTAACAGCTTTGCCATATGAAAATCAGGCGGCGGCAGGCACTTTCTCTCGCGATCGTGCTTGCCACATGTTTGTCGCTATTTTCTCGGCTTCTTCCATAGTGTTTGCGCGGCCCAGGGTTTTCAGGATAATCGCCGCGGTACCGGTAATGGCTGCCACCCCGTATTCGTTGTCCTGCTCACCGCGCCAAACCGCGACCAGTTCGGAAGGTTCCAGAGATTTTGGTTTAACATGGCGTCTCTTGAACATGGCTGGCCACTCCTCGTCGGTCATGACATCGCCATGCAAGGTCTTAACCAGGCAGGCCATATCCGGGTTGCGTTCAATCTCGCCCCCTTCGCCTTTGACAACGGCAGCGTGTTGATGCCCCAGCAATCTGGAGGCCTGCTGGTGGATGGGGTGATATCCCGGATGGTGAATACTGGTAATGACGTGGGAAGCACTGAAGGGATTTAACAGACGCGCTACCGTATGAACGGGGGAGCGCAGTCCCAACAGCGGGCGCAACTCGATAATATGATGCAGCCTTGGCGACAAATGTTCTAAATCGATATAGGAAAAATTATTATCACGCAGCTGCGAGGCGGCTGTTTGCAGCGAGGTGGCTTGGGACAGCCCGAGCAGACCGAGAACATCTTTTGTGTAAAGGCGCCCGGCCGTATGTCCACTGGCGCCATGTATAAATATCGAGATACCATTTTCCGCCAGCAACAGGGCCGAGAGTAAATACCAGGGCAGGTGCCGGCGTTTTCCGGCATAAGAAGACCAGTCCACCATGACGTCGGGCAGGTCTTTCGGCAGATCCAGAGAATCTTTAATGGCCTCGGCGAAACCAGCCACTTCTTCCGGGGTTTCTTCCTTAACACGCATCAGCATTAATACCGCGCCTAATTGCTCGGGTGTGACCTCGTCGGCCATGATCATGCGCATAACATCCCGCGCTTCCTGATGAGAGAAGCTGCGCGAACCATTTCGGCCCTTACCGAGTATACGTACGTATTGCGCGAAAGGGTGTTCGGAAACTGCCATATACCTAATCTCCTTTCGGTGGAGTATAGGCCGACAGCGTGCCGGCCGTATACGGAGAATTTGTAGGTGGTTAAGCGGATTCGGCCTTGTAGTGGGGGTCGGCGATCTTATCGGCCAGGCTATGTGGCAACAGGGGCAGGACTTTTAGTGCAAACGTCGTCGCGGCCAGGGCCAGACCTATACCGCCCAGACCCAGCAACACCTCGGCCAGAGTAGGTGTGTAGTTGGCAACGACGCCATCATAAAAGCTGCTGCTGACTTCCATACCCGGGAACATGGACAGGGGGTAGGCTTGGCCACCAATGATGATGACATACATCTGGGCCAGGCCACCCAGAATTACCAGTACGGCACCCAGGGAGAGTACTGCGCGTGATTTACCGAAGGCCGGTGTAAAGAAGATCAACAATGGGACGATGCCGCCAATTATAACTTGTCCAATCCAGAATAACTGGGTGTAAATACCGCCATCGAGCAGGATGAAGCGTTCTACGCCGTGATGCTCCGTGACATACAGATTGGTCAGGTGATAGACCAGCACAAAATAGAGCACCGACGCTACGAATACACCCAACAGGTTTTTTAGTCGTGTTACCACGGCATCGCCCAGTGGACGGCCTGTCCATGTGTAGGCAGCCATTAATACCAGCAAATAAAAGGCCAGACCAAAAGAGAAGGACATGATGATGAACATGGGTGCCATAATGGCGGCATCATAGGCCTCGCGCGCGACCAGGAAACCAAAGATTGAGCCGGTACCGGTTGTCAGCGTCAGGCGCCAGATAAAGGCAGCCATACCCGCGGTCCTGGCGTAGCCCTTTACGTTATGGTCCATCAGGGTCCAGAGATAGATGCCGACGATAACGAAGAAACCATTATACAGAATCATGTTCCAGGCAAAGATGGATTTAAAATTGTAATAGGTCATGGCTATGATTATGCGGTCCGGCCGGCCCAGGTCCAGCACCAGCACCATCAAACCCCCGGTGAGCAGTGTCAGCGACAAGACATTGGATAACCGGGACAAGGGTTTATACATTGCCTTGCCAAATACGGTCCCGATAGAGGAAACATTGAGGGCGCCTGAGGCGGCAACAATCAGGAATACGGCAAACACGTGCGGTGTTCCCCAGACGATCTGGTTACTCATACCTGTGACGTAATGACCGTTATGTTCCATGAAGTAGGAGGCGCCCAGAGCAGCAAGAACCATGGCCCCGAAAATCCCCAACAACATCAGAAATCCTGTGCTGCGACCTTCAATTGTATCGTACTGAATCTTGCTCATATCGATGCGCCTTTTATAAGCCCTGGTAACGAATGCCGGTATTGAGTTTGAGGTCTGCACGGATCTGGCGACCTCCTTTTTCCCTCAGGCTCTTGGAAATTTCGCTGTTTGGATCTTTCAGATCACCAAATATTATGGCTTGATGCCCGCCTTTATTACAGGCCTCCGTGCATGCTGTAGTGCCATCACCGCGATCAATCTTGTGCACACACAGGGTGCAGGATTCAACGGTGCCTTTCCCACGCGGGGCATAGGCCTTTTGATCGGTGATCACTTCATGAACAAAAGAACGCGCCTTGTATGGGCAGGCCATCATGCAGAACCGACAACCAATACAAATATGTTTGTCCACAAGGACGATGCCATCGGCACGTTTCATGGATGCGCCGGTAGGACAGACATCAACACAGGGGGGATAGTCACAATGCTGGCACAGCACGGGTAAAGAATGCGTGTAACCCGTGCTGGGGTCTTTGGTCTCGATTTTACGTATCCATTGTGGATCCGTTGCAGGACGCCCCTTATTACCAATGCCGTTTTCGACAAAGCAGGCATCCACGCAGGCAGTACAATTCCTGGTGCATTTATTTGTATCAATCAACAAGCCCCAGCGTTGTTGAGCGCTGGCGGCTTCTTCAAGAGAGCGGGCCTGGACCAGCTCGATAAGACGAATGCCGGGTGCAATGGCAGCTCCCGCGGTAACAGCAGCGCCTATGCCTAGAAATTCGCGACGATTGAGGCTCATTATCGGTGCTTCCTCGATACGTAGTTATTTAAGTGATGCTGCATTGCTTTCGCGCTTATCAGTATGGCAGCTAAAGCAGTCGATAGTTACAGCAGCATAACTGTGACAGCTTGAGCAAAAGCCCTCTTCACCTATGACGCTGTCAGTTTTTGGATCAGCGTGACAGTTGACGCAGTTTTTCAGACTGTGTTTCTTGCTGCGAACGCCCTCGCGCAATGTGCTATCCCGCTGGTGCAGCAGGAAATATTTGTGCTCCTTGCGTATCACATCAGTGGGTTCAACACATTTCTCGCCCTGCGTGATGTTGATGGTTGGCAGTAGCGTGTTGGGGGTGTCAGCGGCAAATACCGATGTGGCCGTAAACAAGACGGCTATCGCCACATATTGTGCGCATCGTTCTCTGAATAAAGCCATGATGAGCTAACCTCTTTTATTCGCCAAGACCCATTTTGATGTAACCGGTCGGGCATACGTCAGCGCAGATATGGCAGCCGATACAACGCGTGTAGTCTGTATACACATAGCGACCCATGGTGTTCTCATCCTTGGGCGCACGCAGCACGGCATCTTGTGGGCAGTAAATGACGCAATTATCACATTCGAAACACATGCCACAGCTCATGCAACGTTTGGATTCTGCAATAGCTTCATCTTCGGACAGTCCGGCAATGCGTTCCTGGAAGTGACCCAGAACTTCATTTTTATCCGGAACCGTTTCTTTGCGTTTGTAGCGATCTTCGTGCTCGAAGTGGCCCAGGAAAAGTTCTGTAGAAGCAATGATTTCCGCACCAGAGCGATCTTCGTAATTATGCACTGCAAAGCCACCCACACCCTTACCGGCTTCCGAGGTACCGCGCTGCCCTCGGTCGATTGGACGCGTGTCATCATCACCAGCTTGATCAAAATGTTCAGGTTCCATGCCCGATTCACGCAGCTTGGACAGCAGGTTGAAGTGATGTACATCCACCTTGGGACGCTTGCCTAAATTTTCGTTGTTCAGATAGTGGTCTATGCTATCAGCGGCGATAGAGGCTTGACCGATCACGGTTGTCAGCAGGTGTGGGCGGATAATATCGCCACAGGCAAAGAAGCCGGGCTTGGTTGGCATCTGAAAGTGTTTGTCGGCATCCATCAGACCACGATCATTACCGTAGTCTTCCATTCCATCAAGGTTACCGGTTTGACCAATAGCGGCAACGACCAGGTCACAATCGATAACTTCTTCAGTGCCTTTTACCACTTCAGCTTTACCGCTTGAGTAATCCAGTTGGGCAACCTTAAGGCCTGTGGCACGACCATTATCGCCTTTGATGATTTCAACTGGAGCGATTGCACCACGAATTTCCACACCTTCGCGGTTGGCGTCGTCGATTTCATGCTGGGCGGCATTCATCTTCTCGATGGGCTGCCGAGACATCAGTAATACGTCCGCGCCTTCACGCTTGGCAATATCAATCACATCGTGAGCCGTATTGCCCAGGACAATATTCTCGGGACGGTCTTTTTCGTTGATGTTCTTGATCTTGCCCAGACGGCGTGCAACTGAGGCCACGTCGATGGAGGTATCACCACCACCGATAACAATGACTTTGCCGGCTACACCCTGCAGGCGGCCTTCATTAAAAGCAGCCAGGAAGGCAATACCGGTGATGCAGTTGTCGGCATCAGCGCCGGGTACGGGCAGGGCGCGTCCGGATTGGGCGCCAATGGCAAACAGCACGGCATCAAAATCTTTTTCGAGTTGTTCAATAGAAATATCAACGCCTATACGGGTCTTCATGCGTTTTTCTACACCCATATCGATGATACGATTCATTTCGCCATCCAGTACATCGCGGGGTGTACGATAACCCGGTATGCCATAACGCATCATACCGCCCATTTCATCATGGTCGTCAAAGATGGTGACGGCATGACCCTTGCGGCGTAGCTGGTATGCGGCAGCCAGACCGGCAGGGCCTGCACCGATAATCGCGACTTTCTTGCCTGTGTCGGCGCCAGCTTCAAAAGTCAGCTTGTTGTTCAGGGCATAATCGCCGATGAACTGTTCAACGGAGTTGATACCCACAAAGTCATCAACTTCATTGCGATTACAACCGTCTTCACAGGGGGCCGGACAAACACGACCCATAACTGAGGGGAAAGGATTGGCGTCTGTAGAGCGACGGAAAGCATATTCCTGCCAAGGGGTATCATCAGATGGTTTTTCAATACCACGAATAATGTTCAGCCAACCACGTATATCTTCACCTGAAGGACAGCTGCCCTGACAGGGAGGCGTCTTGTGTACATAAGTTGGGCACTTGTATGAAGTGTCTGCATCGAAAATTTCCTGCTGCCAGGGGCGATGTTCATGATCACCATCCTTGTATTTACGGAAGGTATATTCGGTTTGTCCGTCTTTCATTTTGTCAGCAGGAGTCGCCATACATCTGTCTCCAAAATTATCTGTATTTAGTCAAATGTGTTTCGCAATCGCGTAGACACACCCATATAGTTAAAGTGATTACTCTTTTGTACCCAGTTGAATTGCAGTACTTACCAGTTGATGCACACTACCTATCATATCCATGGGCTGCTTGTAGTAGGGCAGCATCTTGGTGAACTGGCTCTTGCAGATTGCACATATCGCTGCCAGATAGTTTACGCCATGTTCATTGATGACCTGCTCCAGGGCGCTCATGCGGGGCAGGGCGCCCTTGACGCGCAGCTCCATCAAGTCATCGGTCAGCAGACCACCACCACCACCACAACAGAAAGTGTTTTCATGGATGGTATCGGGCGCCATATCCACAAAGTGATTGGCCACACCCTTGATGACTTCGCGTGGAATAATAAATTGTCCACCCGGCATGTTTCCCATGCGAGAGGCACGTGCGACATTGCATGAGTCATGGAATGTAATAATGCGGTTATCGTTGGCTTCCTTGTCGATTGTTAACGCACCGCGTTGCAGCAAATCGTAAGTAAACTCACAGATATGTTGTGGTACCGGATAGTTGGAATCCAGAAAATCAAAGGGGCCGGCCAGGGTGTTCCAGAAGTTATAGGCAACGCGCCAGGCATGACCGCATTCGCCCGCGATAATGCGCTTTACACCCAGGTCCAGGGCGGCTTCACGTATGCGCAAAGCCTGCTTCTTCAGGTTGTCACCACTACCAATAAACATGGAGAAATTTGCGGCCTCTGAGGCATAGGAGCTGACCGTCCAGCTTACACCGGCCTGGTGGAAGACCTTGCCGTAACCTATCAGGCCATCAATATGCGGTTCGGCAAAGAAGTCCGCCGAGGGGGTAATCAGGAGCACTTCGGCGCCTTTTTCATCTACCGGGAAGCGCACATCGACACCAGTTTCGTCTTTGACCTCTTCCTCGAGGTCGAGCAGGGTATCTTTCAGTGCGGCTTCTGGCAGTCCCAGGTTATTACCAATCTTGTGTACCTTGGCAATAATTTCATTGCTGTATTTCTGGCCCAGACCGATATGATCCATGATTTCACGGGCGGCCATGGAAACTTCGGCGGTATCGATACCGTAAGGACAGAAAACAGAACACCGACGGCACTGTGAACACTGATGGAAGTATATATACCAGTCATCCAGTACTTCTTTCGTTAGTTCGGCGGCGCCCACCATGCCCGGCATACCCAATGCGCCGAAGAACTTGCCGGTGAAGGTGTGATAGCGACGATAAACTTTACGCAACAGATCCTGGCGAGCGACAGGCATGTTCTTGGGATCGGCGGTACCGAGATAATAATGACACTTGTCGGTACAGGCGCCGCACTTGACGCAGATATCAAGAAAGACACGCAGGGCACGTGAGTTGTCTGCCATATCACCCAGCTTGGCGATAGCCTTTTCTTTCCAGTTATCGACCAGTTCACCCGGAAAGCCACAGCCTTCCTGGTGGCCGGGTTTGGCAACGAAAGGCTGGCTGTGTGCCATGCTGCCTTCCTGGATTAAGGGGACAACCGTATATTCTGCAGTATTTGGTATTTCAAAATCGGCCACGACGTAAGTCCTCTAATTAACCGATAACATAAACAATCTTATACTGGCTTGCTGGTAGCCGTATCGTCTGCTGTCCAGCCCTGTATATGACGGTGTTCGCGCGGGTTATCCACCTGGTTGCGCGTCGGGCTGAAGAACACACCCGGAGCGTGTAGCAATTTACTCACTGGAAAAATCAACATCAGCAAAATAACCAGGGCCAGATGCGTCAGTACCAGAACGTCGGCCGGCAGTGGCAGGAAACGAAAAGGTTGCATATACAGGCTCAAGACAAAGGCCTTCAGCATGATGATGTCGGTAGGTAAAACAAAGACCATCAACATCCCGGTGCCCGCAATGGAGAATAGCAACAGCAGCATCAGGTAATCGGAAGGGCTGGAGATATAACGTACGCGATCCACAAACATGCGGCGACCGAACAGACCGATCAGTCCGGCAAGCATGGCAAAGCTGGCGTACTTGCCCACTGCCTGCACCAGATTCAGGCTGATGATGGGGAGCAAAAAGAAATCGGGAGACATGACATAACGCAGGTGTCTGAAAAAGGCGAGCAACAATGCTAAGTGAAACATCCAGCCAAATATCCAGGTCCACTTACTGGACTTGAACAGGCTTGCAAAGATAGTGACTTCTTTGGTTATGCGCCAGACCACACCTGTCATGCTTATCGGTGCAGGGGTGGTTGCAATCTTTAAAGGAGCAGGGGTGGTCGTATACTGTATAATTTTGAATACGACACCGACGATCAGGACAATCGTCGCGAGATAAAACAATATCCCGTACGTAAGCGTGACAGCTGACATCGTTAACTCCAAGTACCCTCGTTAGATAAAGCGGGGTGGCATCAAACATGGCACCCCGCTCATCGATACAACAAACAGCTTATACGCAACCCGTAGGCTTGGGCAGGCCGGCATATTTACAAGCCTGCTTGGCTGGACCATAAGGGAACAGCTCGTACAGGTACTTGCTGTTGCCTCTTTCTTTACCCAGCTTCTTGCCGATAGCTTTTGTCAGCACACGGACAGCAGGAGCGATCTGGTACTCTTCGTAGTACTCACGCAGGAACTTGATTACTTCCCAGTGATTATCGGTCAGTTCGCAGTCATCAAGCTTGGCCATTTCAGTGGCGATTTCCTTGTTCCACTGATCACGGTTTTCCAGATAACCTTCTTCATCTACATCAATAGTTTGGCCAGCAACTTCAATCGTCGCCATGGTTACATCTCCTATTCAGGTTCAATCTAAATCGAACGTTAAAATTAAAGCCAGGCCTCAATGCCATCAAACTCAGTCGCAAGATCTACAAAGCCGGCATAATCGACAACTTCAACGCCATCAATCACACGATCGCCTATACCGCGGGCCTTCAGATCAGGTCCGAGTGCGTAGATTTTTTTTGACTTAACGGCTGCTTCAACGGCTGCGGCCACTTTGGAGCCAGTGATGGCGCCATAAACACCGTCCTCTATAAATAGTATGCCGGAACCGTCTTTGGACATCTGCAGACAGCTTTCCAGTGTACTGTTATTGAAGGGCGATTTATTTACAGTATGTAGTAACATCGTTTATTCCCCTTAGAAACTCAGGACCACGTCCTGATCTTCCATGAGATCAGCGATTTCAGCGCGGTTTATCAGGCGGATAGACGGCTTCTCAGCGTAATCGTCATCCTCGTCTTCATAGGTCAGTGGCATCAGATCATCCGCTGTCAGGCCGCGTTCCGCCAATGAGTCTGTATCAACATAGAGTTTGGTGATTTCAAAGTCACCCAAAGCCTTGTAGGTCGATGAGAAATTCTTGGTTTCAATCTCGCTGGTATCTTGACCCTTGATAATCTGAAACACGCCATCGTCGGTAAACACCATGCTCGCGTCCTGTTCAAACGCAGCACTGATCAATACGACTTCCAAAGACTCCAGCGCATAGATGGTCCCATGCGGGGCCTTGCGATTAACAAAAAGAAATTTTTTTGTTACGCCTGTAGACATTTTCGTTCTCCCCGTGTCAGTCGCCAAAAGTTATGAGGCGATCGGCCTGTATGCCTGCCTCAATAAGTTGTCCCAGCCCGGAGATACGGAAACCTGGAGCGATGTTGTCGACATCCTTGCCGTTACGCTTGGATTCGTCTTTATCGGCAATACCACGACGTTGAGCCGCGGCAACACAAACAACGAGATCCAGATCATGTTTTTCGCCCAGTTCAGACCAGCGTGTCACAATATTGCGATCATCCTGGGGAGGCGTGGTCAGACGCGTACCGTTATTGACACCGTCATGGTAGAAGAAGACACGATAGATTTCGTGACCTTTTGCCAGGGCGGCTTTTATAAACTGATAGGCTGAGTCAGAGGCCTGATGCGTATAAGGTCCTTCACTTATCATAATACTGAACTTCATTTGCATCGCTCCCTAGAAGCGGATATGAGTGGATGCGTTCAACGTGTAACGAGAACCGGTCCAGTCATCGACGTGGTACTTGGTGAACGGCAGGTCGGTAAGCTCGAAGAAACGCGGCCAGCCGATACGGCTTATCCAGTCGCCTACGCGTTCCCAATCACGTGCATCCTCTTTATAAACTTTGAGAATCTTTTTTACCATCGCCGCAACTTCGGGCCAGCGCGGTGCATTATTCGGGAGACCGGCAGCCACCAGCTTGTGGAAGCTGGGTTTACTGCGGGCGTTGGAATTTTTACCGCCGACCCATATCGCCAGCTTGGAATGTTCAGGATCGTTGATCTGCATAGGTGGGCACGGCGGGAAGCAGGCGCCACAGCAAATACACTTCTTCTCATCCACTTCCAGAGAAGGTTTGCCGTTGACCATTGCAGGTCTAATGGCAGCGACCGGGCAGCGGGCCACAACCGTAGGACGCTCGCAAGCGTTGGCCACGAGGTCGTGGTTGATTTTCGGCGGCTTGGTGTGCTGGATGTTGATAGCGATGTCGCCTTGACCGCCGCAATTGATTTGACAACAAGATGTCGTGATGTGCACGCGGTTAGGCATGCGTTCGTTGGTGAACTCATCATGCAGTTCATCCATAAGAGATTTGACGACACCGGCCGCATCGGTAGCGGGGATGTCACAATGCAACCAACCCTGGGTGTGAGAGATCATAGTCACGGACGGACCTGTACCACCGACAGGATAACCCGCATTCTCAAAAGCCTTGATCAGGGGCTCTACCTTGGCTTCATCGGTCACCATCACTTCTATATTGGAGCGTATGGTGAAACGGAGATAACCCTCACCATATTCATCAACGATATCGCATAGCAGGTTAATTTCGTATGGGCCAAGCTGGCGCTGGGTACCCACACGAACGGTCCAGACTTCATCCCCGGTTTTGGCGACATGGTGCAAAACACCCGGACGCGGACGTTCATGATATTTCCAGGCACCGAAATTCTTCAACAATGTCGGGTGCATGTACTGAAATGGATCCGGGGTACCGCTTTCTATCGGTTGGCGAGGAGTATCTGCCATGGTTGCCTCCAGTAATAACCTTATAATGTAACAGGTATGTGCTTATACGAAGGCCTTACCCCGATGGGGTAAGGCCTTAATGTAATGTTTAATGTTAGCCGGCGGCCTCAGCCTTATGCTGATTCCATTTCTCGGCTTCGGCGTCCCAGTCATCCATACGGATGTAGGAAGTGGCGCGAGGATGGTTAACCATGTTCGGATCAACGTCCACACCGATGCCTTCCAGGAAGTTGACGAGGCCGATGCGCTCGATCATTTCACCGGTACGCTCGTGCTCCAGCGCATTCTCAGCAAAGAAGTCGATGGTTTCTTCAGCCAGCTCAACCAGGCTTTCATAATCCTCGTCGGTCTCCAGCTTCATAAACGGTACGATAACAGTACCCATGGTGTCGCCGATCTTCAGAGTACGCTTGCCGCCCATGAGTATAGTTACACCCTTGTCATCACCCGGGCTCAGGGCCTTGGTCATGACGTTGATGCAGTGCATGCAACGTACACAGTTACGATTGTCTACATCCAGGGTATCGTCATCGTTCAGTGACAGGGCATTGGTCGGGCAACGGCTGATGATGTTATCCACGACGTACTTGGCACCCTTGGAGTCAACGTACTTCTTGACTTCAGCCTGATCCACTTTCATGTCATCACGCCAGGTTCCAATCAAAGCCATGTCGGAACGCTGGATGGAGTTCATGCAGTCATTGGGGCAGCCCGAGACCTTGAACTTAAACTTGTAGGGCAGGGCTGGACGGTGCATATCGTCCAGGAAGTTGTTAACCAGCAGGCGATGAATCTTCTGCTCATTGGCGCAGGACTGTTCGCAGCGGGCAGCACCCACGCATGACATGCTGGTACGCACAGCGGGACCGGCGCCCCCCATATCGAAGCCCATTTCGTTAATCTCGTCCCAGCAATCCTGAATCTTGTGCTGATCCATGCCGATCAACATGATATCGCCGCTCTGACCATGGAAGGCGATCATTCCGGAGCCGTATTTGTTCCAGGTATTGGAGAATTCGCGTATGAGATTTGTTGTGTAATGCATACCCGCGGGCGGCATGACACGAATGGTGTGAAATTCGGCAGCTTCTGGGAACATGGGCTTATCGTCGGCACCCATAAGTTCGGTAAAGCGGGGGATAATGCCGCCACCGTAGCCAAAGACGGAAACCGTGCCACCCTTCCAGTAGCCCAGACGGGTGTTGTAGGAATGTTCCAGTTGGCCGAGAAGATCAATGGCCATATCGTTATCCATCGCCATGCGTTTGATGCTGGTAACAAAACTGGGCCAGGGACCACTTTCAAGCTGATCCAGCATCGGTGTATCATAAAATGGTTTACTGGACTTCTTCTCTGATTCTGGAGGAAGGTAAGTGCAGTGCTTTTCCGGATTCTTAGGTTTGTTTTCGGCCATTTGGGACCTCCAAATTTTTTAATCGGATGGTGGAGTCGGCTTGGGGCAGGCTCCATTTCCTAATCAGGGAGAGTATTAAGTTCCACACACAGGCACCTTAAATGCACCTTTGAATATGGAACTGAAACACCCACCCTGTTTTTCAGTTGGGCGCAGTCTAGACGCCTTGCTGCCCAAGGTAAAATCTTTCTTTAGAGGTGTATAAAAATTACTTTACACCCCCCGAAAGAGATATATCCCGCTAACGGATGAGGGGTTTGAGAGAGGTTCTATGATGATTAAACCTATTAAATACAATAGGATATTTAGCTTTATTAAAGTAGTTTCCTCATTGAGGACGCAAGCAGTATTTCTCTATTCTTGTCATGTCCCCACAAGGAGGGGCTTTTTTCGTGACAGATTTTGGCATACATTTCCGGCACCCTGGTAGTCTGGGTCCAGTTGTCCGGCAACCGGCCCATACATAGTGAATCATGCTGCACGCCATACAGAATCCTTTCTCGCTTGAAAATCAGGACGCCTATCTGCGTTGGCGCGATAGCAAGCTGGCGGCATATCCGGAGACTATAGAGAGTCTGTTGGTAGAGGTCAGCGATCCGGCCGCTCTGCTGGATTCTGAAAAGCAGGCCCTGGTGGAATGTTGCCGGAAAACCAATATGGCCGTCTATGTTACGGCCCGGGGCGTGGATCAAAAAGAGACTCCACGATCTATAGGGGCAAGCCTTGGTTTGCAACGACTAGACCCCAATATGCTGGCGGATGATGACGGTATT
Organism: Gammaproteobacteria bacterium; assembly: GCA_036986275.1. Classification (GTDB taxonomy): domain Bacteria; phylum Pseudomonadota; class Gammaproteobacteria; order Acidiferrobacterales; family SZUA-150; genus BTRG01. Next base: position 23,376 of record BTRG01000028.1, read on the forward strand.
ACGTCGTTGACCGTGGTACCCGGCAAACTCAAGCGTGGCTATATCCCATATTCGGACAAGCGCATGCTGTGGCATACCGATGGTTACTACAACACTCCTGAGCACTGTATACGGGCTCTGCTGCTGCATAGTGTACGGCCGGCACTACAGGATGGTGAGAATGCCTTACTGGATCATGAAATCGTATACTTATATATGCGTGATCAGTACCCGGAATATGTCGCGGCAATGATGGCGCCAGACGCCATGACCATCCCGGCTAACGGAGAGGATACCGTGATCGATCGCCCCGCCCGGACCGGGCCGGTGTTTTCGGTGGACACGAATACAGGGGCGCTGCATATGCGTTATACCGCGCGTACACGCAGCATTATCTGGAAGGACAATGCTGAAACAAAGGCAGCAGCAGCCTGGCTGGAAACATTTATGAATGGTGACAGTCCATATATCTTTCGCCATAAACTAACAGCAGGGCAGGGCCTGCTATGCAATAACGTTTTGCACAGTCGCACGGCGTTTGTGGAAGGTGAGGCGCCTGAGAGCCAAAGATTGTTATATCGTGCCCGGTATTATGACCGTATCAACGGAACCGGGCTTATCAAATAAAAGGAGAGTGTCATGTCGAACATGCTTTACCTCAGTGAAGTGCTGATGCGCAATCACGATATGGATACTTTTGAGGAATTATTGGAAGCCGTGCGTAAAAGTACTGATCACGCCATCTTTTTCAAGATCGATGTAAAACCGTCTTATCCCGATACCCCGGCCAATTGGGAAGATCAGCTTGAAGGCGCTTTTGTTGGCGTCAATTCCATTACCCATTAAACTGATGAAAAACATAATATGAAATATTTGAACAACAAAGAGGGCATGCAGGATGCTGACGACGCCGAAGATGCCGTCAAGTCTACAGTGCGCCTGGAACAACAGATGGAAGCACTGGAAGACCGTCTTCGTGAATTACCGAACGATGCCAGTGCCGAGGAAAGACTTAAACTCGAATTACACCGTGCCGCCATTTTGGTGGATCTGGATCGCATGAGTGAAGGCTACGCACTGGCGCGTCGGGAATTTGATAAGGCGATCGCAGTCGAAGAGTGGGAACAGGCCGTGGTTGCCTGTGACATAATGTTTAATGCCGATCACGACGAGACCTTGCCGGCCCTGGGTCAGGGTATTTGGTTGGCTGTTACCTATCCGATCGATCCTGAATTGAGCGTGGCCTTGCTGGAACATGTCATCGACGAAACTCCTGACGATTCCGATGGTGCTGCTCTGGCGGCCACGGCCGCACGTTATATCGTGGACCTGCGTGCCGAAGGCAAGATGAAGGAAGACTTGGAATTTTTTACGAATAACATGCTGGGAACCGTAGCCCGACGCCATAGTAACGTGCAAACCCAGGATGAGTTCGATATATGGATCAAGAAGCTGAAGCTGAACGATCCCGCACAATTTCTGCCACGCCTGCGCAATGTTGTCGATGTTATGGTGCAGGACAGCTGGTGGTTTGATCGTGAGGCCTTACAGGAGAAGTTGCCGCTAAACTGATGTACTGGGACGACGACAAACAGGAAAAGCATATTGTATCCGATGATGTCATGGACATGGTCTATGGCATACGCTGTCGCAGCTTACCCGTGGACCATGCCCATGCCTTATACCAGGCCCTGTCGACTAAGCTGACCTGGCTGAAAGATGAGCCCACGGCGGGTGTGCATCCGATTCATGTTCTCGAATTCGGCAATGGCTGGATGCGGCCGGAGGCTCCCAATGAGCTCTTGCAGTTGTCGCGCCGCATCAAGCTGGAGTTGCGCCTGCCCAAGCACCGTATACAGGAGGCCGAGGCCCTGGTTGGACAGACGCTGGACGTGGCCGGCAATGAACTGCAAATCATCAAGGCCAGAACACGCCCATTGACAACAATAACAACAATCTTTTCGCGCTATATTGTGGCGGATTCCGATGACGAAGGACGCTTTATGGACAATATTATTGCCGAGCTCAAGGTGCTGGGCATACGACCCGAGAAGATGTTGCCCGGAAGAGTGCATACTATCCACACGCCCGACGGCCAGGTGGCAGCGCGCAGCCTGATGGTGGCGGGACTTAGACTGGAAGATTCGATAACATTGCAGCAACGCGGACTCGGAAGCCACCGCCATCTTGGTTGTGGCCTGTTTATCCCGCACAAGGGCATTAGCGAAGTATCACCTGCGCAGGTGATGCGGTAGATTTCGATTAACTTGCCATAAAATAAGGGGGCAGTACCATGGCATTGGAGCATGATGGAAAAACCATAGAGACCACAGCCAGCGGTTTTCTGGTCGATGTCAATGACTGGAATGAAAGCTTGGCGGAAAAAATAGCCGTAGAAGAAGGCGTCGATGAACTGACGGAAAAACATTGGGACCTGATCAACTACCTGCGCGATGAATTCATTAATAACAACGGTAATCAGCCCAACACCCGCAACATCGTTAAGGCGATGTCAGCAAAATGGGGCGAGAAGCTGGGTCAAAAGGATCTTTATAATCTTTTCCCGCGCGATCCCAGCAAACAGGCCGGCCGCATTGGTGGTCTACCTGAGTCGCGCCGTAAAGGCGGTTACTAAGCCCAATTCAGGCTGGTGTTTACGGGCAGCCCAGGCTGCCCGTTTTTCATTAATAGTAAGAACCAGTAGATATGCCTTACACAACACTCATTGATACCGAGGCCTTGAATCATCATCTGCATGATTCTGATTGGGTAGTGCTGGACTGTCGTTTTACCCTAACCGATACTGAAGCCGGCCGGAGCGATTATGATGAAAATCATATTCCGGGTGCGCGCTATGCACACCTGGATAATGATATGGCCGCACCGGTAACGGAAGACACTGGCCGCCATCCCTTGCCCGATGTTGAAACACTGGCGAAGAAACTGGGCGAGTGGGGTATCGATAACTCTAAACAGGTGGTTGTTTATGATGATGCCTTCGGTTCCATGGCCTGTCGTATGTGGTGGCTGTTGCGCTGGCTCGGACATGACAATGTCGCCTTGCTCGATGGGGTATTGCCGAAGTGGATACGGGAAAAGCGACCGCTGACGCAGGATAAGCCCGATATTAACCCTGTTACCTTTATACCGCATATCAGAGATGCGCTATGGGTGGATGCGAATACGGCAAAAGCGGCCGTCGATAATGATGACAAGGCCCTGATCGATGCGCGCTCGGAAGAACGTTTTACCGGCGAAGTGGAACCGCTGGATAAAGTCGCCGGCCATGTCCCGGGCGCGATCAGCAACCCCTACGATGAAAACCTCGACATCGGTGGCGACCTCATGCCGGTTGATGAGCTGCAGGAACTCTACAACGACTTGCTGGCAGATGTTAAACCCGAGAACGTCATCCACATGTGCGGTTCCGGCGTGACGGCCTGTCACAGTGTATTGGCCATGGAAGTGGCGGGCATGAAAGGCTCCCGGCTCTATGTCGGCAGTTGGAGTGAATGGATTACCGATGCCGGACGACCGGTCGCGACAGGCGAGGAATAAAACAGCCCTGGTTTAACGCGATATAGTTAACAATCTAAACAAAAACATGCCTCAATATATCTCCATGCTTCGCGGTATCAACATCAGCGGGCAAAAGAAAATACTCATGAAGGACCTAAAGGCACTTTACGAGTCTATGGGATTTAGTAATGTTGTTACCTACATCCAGAGCGGTAATGTGATATTTAAAACGGACGCATCCAACGTTAGACAATTAGTCGAGAATATTGAGAGCAACATTATGACAGAATTTGGTTTTGATGTTCCTGTCATCATCCGAAGGCCAATTTCTATTCAGGGTATATTAAGAAACAACCCGTTTCTTGAGAGCAAGAAAGTCGATATTAGTAAGCTTCATGTAACATTCTTGTCGGATACGGTAGGGCCTGCCGTCAGCAACGATCTCGGCAAGATTAACTCTGGGAAGGATGAGTTTGTTATTAAAGGAAAGGAAATCTACCTTCACTGTCCGGGTGGCTATGGCAAAACCAAACTGAACAACAATGTAATTGAGAAAAGGCTTGGTGTTTCTGCGACTACAAGAAATTGGAAGACGCTTAATAAATTGTCTGAGATGACAGTAGCTGATACGTGAAGATCATTTGCGTTTATTCACTCGAGATGATCCAAAATAAAGAATAAAGGAAGTCCAGTGCCCCAAATCAATAGAATCAGTGCAGGGGTAACTGGTTTTCAGGTCTAGTCCAGAAGATTGGCATATTGCCTGCATATGTCTGTGGTGGTCATAATACCCTCGAGATGGTGGTCACTCGCTACAAGGACACATTCGATATGTTTTTCAGCCATTTTTTCCAATACCTCCTTTAAAGGTGTGTCGGGTTCGACAAGCAAGGGAGCGGCGACACAAATATCTTTGACAGTAGTATTGGTGCCAATGGAAGTATCGACGCCGTGCAGTTCCGCTTTTTCAATATCGCGCAAGCCTATCAATGCGACGATCTCATTGTCCTGTTTAACCGGTAAATGCCTCAGCTTATACTGGGTCAACATGACTTTTGCGCTGTTTACATATGCATTGATATCAATGAAATAGGGATATGATGTCATGACATCGCGAATGATAGGGGAGTTAGGCATGTTGTATTCCTGATCTAGAATGCTGGACTACGTTTACAATATACTTTCTGTATAGCAGAAGATATTTGTTACTGCTATATAGGGGAATAGCACACATTTTGGAGCGGATTGTCATGCGTGAATGCATTTCCATAAGCACTGGACAGCGGGAAGTACTTGTTGATATCACAAGCCAGGTCGAGGCTGTAATTCAGAAGAGCGGTATATCTAATGGTCTGGTCAATATCTATGCTCAAGGCGCAACGGCAGCCATTATGATTCAGGAGAACTGGGATGATAGTGTGCAGACGGATGTCATTAACTTCTTGCGCAAGATCATACCTAAAGGAGTGTGGTTGCACGATACCCAGGATGGTAATGGTGATGCCCATCTTAAATCAGGCCTGGTTGGTCCTTCAGAGACTATACCTATTTTGGAAGGTAAACTGGGGTTGAGTACCTGGCAGAATATATTTTTCTGTGAGTTTGATGGTCCACGAGAACAACGCAGCATTGTCTGTACCGTGATGACTGGCGAAGTCATGTTATGAATAACATGGTATGGTCTTGTTTTA
>BTRG01000029.1:0-28039 GCA_036986275.1 Gammaproteobacteria bacterium
GCGTTTTTCTCAGCGAAAACAAATAATTGCATGAGTATATTGTATTCGTCATAACTTCTGCCCTGGGTATGAAATACCTAAACAATGTAAAAAAACACAGGGGTAGCGTCTCCACTACCCCCTGCATTCTATTAAAACTCATTAAACCCACAAATCTACTTAACTTCGCCTTCAATGACGGCTGCCGGTGTATCGACACTGATAGGCAAGTCACCGAAGGTTATGCTGAGACTATATAGATCTTCCAAGGACGGCAACACAAGGGAATCTGTTTTTGTTAAATCCAGATTCGCCAGACAACCGCTGACATCAGGGACTCCCCCAGCATCCACAAACTCCTTAAAGTATTGATACACATACTTTGCCTTTAACACATAACTGTCGCCATTCTCGTCAGTGAGCACGACACCATCTACCGGATTAACGGCACTCACACTCGGTTTGTACGTGGCACTAGTGGATACATAGGGCCATTCAAAATAAGGAAATCCGCCAAGGTAGTTGTCATAATAAAGTGAACTCGGCAAGCCATCCTGGGCCTCGACCTCAGGGATGTCCAGGACATCATTGGCATCTTCCAGCAGGCTGTGTACATAGTTGAACCTTAGATCGTCATCAAAGACCAGCACCGGCCCTGAGGCAGTACCTTCCGTCAACACATAAGCCCGTTGATATTCCTCGGGTCCCGTACGCCAATCGTAATTAATCTCTCCGACAGCAAGCGTATCGGCATCGCCGGATTGAGTTGTACCGGTCGGATTCAAGGCACTGTGATACATATCCGCCAGCGGCAGGGCCGTGTCTCTCAGTGGACCGCCATTTACTGAGCTGCTTACTATGCCACTGACATCTCTCAGCGCGACAGGCTGACCATTGGTATTGTCGATCAGTTCATACTTCCTGCCAGTCGTGCGAAAGTCGTAGGTACGCAAACCACCCTCAGTAGGTATCAGATTGATCGCTTGAGTAATACTGCCAACGGAACCAATAGCAGTACCAAAACTGGGGTAATACAGTGCATCTGCTGCCAGTGGCGCAAACATGCCGCCTATGGGGCAATTATAGTAACAATACAAGGTAGTCTGTGATCCCGTGTCTGTTGCTACAGTGTAAATATCACGATGCCAGGGAGCAACATCACCCCCCCTATCTTTATATGTGGCAACACGGTCAGCAATTGCCAGTGTCGCGTCATGATCGTAGTAATACCTTTGACCATAATCACCAAGCCTGACCTGCAACCTGGCGCCACTGATGGTACCGGCACTACCGACAGGTTCGTTGATAACCGCGGGGGTAACCGGTGTATAGACATAAACCGGTGGCCATCCCGCGGCTGTGTTTGTCCTGCCGGCTGTAACTTCAAAATCCAACGAAACCGGATTCAGTTCCACTACCCAATCATCGAAGGCAACACCGCCTACCGTAAAGTTGCCGGGTCCCCTGCCAAAGGTATCCCAGACTATGCCGGCCCCTATGGCAGCGGGGACGCCGGGATAATTGGCTGAATCGCCATAATCCGCTATGAGCTGCACACCGACCAGGTCAGAGATCAATAGACTTTTTCCTACATCACGGGTCATTTCACCTTCAGATGCATGGACAACAAGGCTGCTTGTTTGACCCTCGACATAGTCATCTGACTGAATGGTGGCCCCATCGGGTATCAGACCATCTCCATACCAATTCAGCCCCCACTGACTCATCCAGCCGAATTCATTTTGATACTCAAAACCAAGACCGGTGAACAATTCGACACGTTGCCCGGCCGTAACCGTTTTACCATTGATAACACCGCCTTGCTCATAGTAAAGATTGTAGTTGATGTCGAGGAACGGATTCGCTCGATCATAACAGGCCTCCGAGTTGTTGATCAGCCCAGTACGTCGACGATAGAAATACTCCGGACTCACGACGATTTCATATCCACTCTGTGTAAGTTGCAGCTCATCGGTACAGGGCGTCGGGTCTCCCTCGTAAATGATTGTTCCATCGGCTGCTTTACACACGATTTTTATCTCTCGGTCAAAGGTCTTGCTGGCGCCCGACGCTCCGCTAACGTCATCCAGCACCACATCAACGGATGACAAGTCGTAACTGTCATAGTTTTGCACCAGACGGTCACCGGATTCCGAAATCATGAAAAATTCTATCTTGCCATCATCACGGTCTATGGTTCGAATATTCATTAACGCATTCGATGCACCCAGATCAAAACTCGGGTCGGTTGAGCTAACCTCCAGACCCATCTTCAATTCGAAACGCCCGTAGGGATACGCATCGCTGGGCTCATCAAATACAATAAGCTGCAAGATGAAACCACCTGATACGGTATTGCCAAGAAAATCACTGAATGGCACCCACATACTGACATATTGCGGAGAATGCTCGAATGCCCTGACGGATTCCGCCACAACCCTGAAGTTACCGAAATCATCTGCCCCGGCAAGGCATGCGCCGGGATTCAAATAGGCGACGTAGGGCCCGCGATTGACCATGTCCCCCATTGCGGCCTGGTCGAGAAAACACAGAATCATATTGAGTCCTTCCAGGATGTCACCGGTTTCATCGTCGACAGAAACAGATACCTTGTCTTGCACATAGTCCGATTCCGGTGAGAACGATTGCGTGGTGATATATCGATTTAATAAATCTTTTGCCCTGGTGAGTGAAGGCTTTTGCCGAGCACGTGTCGTCCGGTTATTCACAGGCGCCACCACGCTCATAGTCGTGGCCATCTCCAAACCGCTAATACTTGTATCTCCAGCTCCACTCTTTCCTTCCGGATCTGGGGCGCAGCCTGTAAGCAGCAGCACTATGACCAGTGCGATAAAACCTGTTTGCAACCATCGATAGTATGCAGAATAGGACTGATTTAAATTTAGTGCGGTTGATTTCGCCATGACGGATACACCTCTCCCGAGAATATTTCATGCATAACAGCATTGAGGCTAGCACCCCAGAGCTTACAGTTGACTTACTTATTATAGTCAACATAAAACGCTGAGTGCCGAAGTTCCCGTGAAGTGGTTCACGATAGAATATATTAGCAAAAGCTAATACATAAAAAACCCAGGAAGGGAATAAAATCAGGCAGTTACAGTGGCCACCTTACGGACCATGACCCGATATCCGAGTAATATGATCAGTATTAAGCTGTAGATGACGGGCTGGGCCAGATCGGATTTCACCTGCCACCAGAAATGCAAAACACCCAGCATGGCGATGGCGTAGACCAGACGGTGCAGGCGCTGCCAGCGACCGGCGCCGAGGCGGCGAATCATCGCTCTGTTGGAAGTTGCCGCCAGCGGGACCAACAACAGGAACGCAGTGAAACCCACAGTGATATAGGGCCGCTTAACGATGTCGGCGAATACATCACTGAACTTCAGGCCCAGATCCAGAAATACATAAATACTAAAATGCAGACAAGCATAGAAAAAAACGTACAGACCCAACATGCGCCGGTAGCGCAGCAACACCCGCCAGCCTGTGATTTCTCTTATTGGCGTAACGGCCAGGGTGAGCATCAGAAATCTCAAGGTCCAATCGCCAGTGGCGCGCGCCAGGTATTCGATAGGATTTGCGCCCAGTTCATCCTGAACAACACCCAGGACCAGGGAGATAAGCGGGGCCAGGCCAACAACAAACAACACTGCCTTACCTAACAATATTTTATTCAATGTCATGCCAGTACGGCTCCAGCCTGCCTGATGTTTTATGCTAATAAAACTTCTTCAGGTCCATGCCGCGATAAAGATGGGCGACATGCTCACCGTAGCCATTGAACATGAGGGTATTGCGCTTGGGTGTAAAAAACGACCCTTCACCTATACGCCTTTCTTTTTTCTGACTCCAGCGTGGATGATCGATATCGGGGTTGACGTTGGAATAGAAACCATACTCTCCGGGGTTAGCGATATTCCATGTCGTTGCGGGTTGCCGCGAGACGAAACGCATCTTGACAATGGATTTGATACTCTTGAACCCATACTTCCATGGCACTACCAGGCGTATTGGGGCGCCATTCTGGTTGGGCATCACTTCACCATACAGACCTACAGCCAGCAATGTCAGTGGATTCATGGCCTCGTCCAGGCGCAGACCTTCCACATAAGGCCATTGCAAGCCCGACCCGAACAGACCGGGTTTTTGCCCCGGCATCTGCTCAGGATCGTACAAGGTTTCAAACTGGATATATTTGGCCCTGGAGGTGGGTGCTACACGTTTAATCACATCCTTCAAAGGAATGCCTATCCAGGGTACCACCATGGACCAGGCCTCGACGCAGCGCAGACGATAAATCCGTTCTTCCAGTGCATGCGAGTTGATCAGGTCATCAATGTCGTAATCAGCTGGCTTTTTGACCTCACCATCAACTTTTACTTTCCAGGGCCGGGTCTTGAAATCCATAGAATGCTTGGCGGGATCGCTTTTATCGGTGCCAAACTCATAAAAATTATTGTAGCGGGTGACATCATTATAAGGCGTCATTTTCTCCGTCGTGCCATAGAGCCCACGGCGCACATTCTTGAATCGTGTCTTGGTGTTTGACCAGGCAACACCTAAGCGGGCGGATAAGGCCAGCGCCATGGCCCCTTGAATAAATTCCCGACGACGTCGGTAGAGACGTTCATCGGTAACTTCCGAGGCAGGGAGGTCCCAGGGTTTCCTGGTTTTTATAATCATGCACATTCCTTCAAGACATAGACGGCAAACTCATCAGTCAGCACTGTGACCTGATCAGAACCTATTGGTTCAGTGTTATGTGAATACTCCTGTTGAGGGTATCGCATAATAGATATGTAACCTGGATGCAGCGTAGCGTAATCCGGGGTTCTACCCGAACACCACGGCGGGCACCATGTACCCATAGAGAACCACCCCCATCCCGGCCTTCCCCCTGGAAGGGGGAAGGAGCAAAGCAAAGTAGTTCACGTAGGATGCGGTGAGCCCGCGAACCGCATCGATCGGGTTACCCATTGTTCCCTCCCCTTGTAAGGGGGGGGTCAACGTTCAGGATGGCAGGTTGTATCATCCGGAGAACCACCCCCCCCCTGGGAGGGGGAAGGAGAAAAATCATATGCCGCCTAAAGGTGCGGGATATTTTACCCCCTATTTAAAGACGTAATACCACTCCGCCGCACCAATAGCAGGCGCTTTAGGCAAACTGCGGGGACACAACCCTCAGAGATTAATAACCCCAGAACAACTATTGCCAAACACTGGCAAACCCGTTTGCGTCATCAAGGAATTCGGCTAGCATTCGATATACAGGGTATTGAAGCTACAAGGATGCTGGCCATGCAAATGTTTGACCTGGTGGTGATAGGCAGCGGCCCCGCCGGCCAACGGGCCGCTATACAGGCTGCCAAACTTGGCAAAAGCGCCGCTATCATAGAACGCAATCATTTGGTGGGCGGCGTGGCCCTGCACACCGGCACCATCCCCAGCAAGACCCTGCGAGAAGCCATCCTCTATCTCACAGGTTGGCGACAACGAGGCTATTATGGTCGCGACTATCGCCTGAAAGCCGACATAACGGCCGAAGATCTCAAGCAACGACTCGATACCTGCATACGCCACGAAGTTGAGCTCATACACGACCAACTGGCCCGCAATAGCGTAAAGGTCTTCTACGGTACGGCATCCTTTACCGACCCGCACACGCTGGCACTGGAAAGCCCGGGCAGTGACATCACGCAACTTCATGCTGAAAAAATCCTGATTGCCACGGGCACTCGACCCCGCCGACCCGCTGACATCCCGTTTGACGATAAAGCAATAGTCGATGCCGACGGCATCCTCAATCTCGAAGAGATTCCCAAGTCTCTGACTGTCATTGGTGGTGGTGTTATAGGCATTGAATACGCCACGATATTCAACACCCTGGATATACAAGTGACGCTGGTACATGAACATAACACCCTGCTGCCGTTTATTGACCAGGAGATCATGGAAGAGTTTATTCATTACCAACGCGACAACAACATGTTGTTCCGTCTCGGCAGCAAGATCAGCAGCATCAAGAAAAATGATCAGGGCAAGGTCATAGTAACACTTGCCGACGGTAAACACGTTTGCAGTGAAATGTTGATCTTTGCTGCCGGACGCACCGGATGCACCGCGGCATTAAAGCTGGAGAATGCCGGCCTGGAAGCGGATAGTCGCCACCTGATCAAGGTCGACGCACATTATCGCACGGTCGTGGATCACATCTATGCCGCCGGTGATGTCATCGGCTTTCCCAGCCTGGCCTCCACCTCCATGGAACAGGGGCGATTGGCGGCCCTGCATGCCTTTGAGCAACCACAGGAACAAAACATGTCACACCTGCCCTACGGCATCTATGCCGTACCGGAAATCAGCATAGTGGGTAAAACCGAGCAGGAACTCATGAAGGAACAGATCCCATATGAGGTTGGCGTGGCCCGCCTCCGTGAGACGGCGCGAGGACAGATTCTTGGTGTTCGCGAAGGGCTGTTGAAACTACTCATCAATATAGAAGACCACACCCTGCTCGGGGTACACATAGTCGGACATGGCGCCACCGAACTGGTGCATATCGGCCAAACCGCCATGGCCCTCGGTGGCAAGCTGAACTATTTCGTGAACTCGGTCTTTAACTATCCGACACTGGCGGAAGCGTATAAGGTGGCCGCCCTGGATGCCTGGAATCGCCTCCATCCCTGATGCATAAGACCCTAACCTTTTTCATATTTCTTTAGCAGTATGCCTTCATCCCCACAACAGGCCTGATCGCATTTCTTGATAGCGTCCAACGCGGCCTTGTCTTTATCGAGATAAGCGGCGACTGGCATATTGTCCCGTGCGCAATCGCAGCCCATGTCATCATAAATATACACATTCTTCAGACCGGCGGCCGTGCCAATCTCGCGCGCCAGGACCAGCGTCTCTGACGAAGTCTCGGGTAAATGTGACAGTTCATAGGCCGGGAAGAAGCGCGTGATATGCCAGGGACTGTCGACGCCCAGCCTGCCCACTATCCACTGGGCAATGGCACGCAGGAGTTCGGGGCTATCATTTTTCCCGGGAATAATATTGGTACGTGTTTCTACATGTATCCCCAGCTCTTGCGCCAGGGCAATGGATGCCAATATGGCATTCACATCCGCGACGGCGCACAGATCCTTATAGAAACCGGCATCCAGACTTTTGATATCGGAACACAACACATCCATCCACGGCGCCATCAACTCCAACGCCTCTTCCGTGACAAAACTGTTCGAGACATAAACCGTATAAAGACCCGCCGCCTTGGCAATCCGGGAGACATCGAGCACATACTCCAGCCAAACGGCAGGCTCGGAAAAGGTAAAAGCGATACCCTCTACCCCGTGACGCAAGGCCGCATCCACCAGCTCATGGGGTGTGACATAGACCTGAGTGGATTCGCCCCTGGCCAGCGCATCCAGGGCCGAGACACCCCAGGAAATCTCAAGGTTGTGGCAGCCCTGGCAGCGAAAATTGCAGCCGAAACTGCCCACCGACATGGCGCGTGTCCCCGGTCGAAAGTGGCGTACGGGCTTGGCCTCTATTGGACCAATATCGATGGCCGATATAATTCCGTAGGAGAGATTATACAGCGTACCGTGACGGTTCACGTGGGCCTGACAGAATCCGCGCTGGCCATGGCCAAGCTTGCAACGCCATAAACAGAGCTGACAACGGGTTGTACTGTGGTCCAGACGGGTCTGTAGCCGGGTTTCTACCAATCGGTAACGTTGCGTGTTTCGTTCTGCATTGCCGTGCATGGGCAGACGCTACCGAGACACCCTGGTAATTAACAAGCAAAAAGCCCGGTTTTCGGCTATAAATAACCTCATGGAATGTGCCCTTTTATTGCACTTGCCAGCCCTTCAGCGAATATCGCAAAATGGCTGCAACAAGAGTGAGTCGAATAATGACTTTGGTTGAAACTGGATATTACTATAACATGCTGTATTTAAACAATATATTCTTCGGCCTATTGTTATTTTACAAATTATTACCATTCAAAATAACCGGACTTTACTCTATGGCGTAATGCTTGCAGCTCTATTTCGGTAACGTTACGTACGCTGAGCGCAAGATTATGTCCGCACAAGCCATGAAAAAAAGAATTGATATCGCAGATCTGCAAATCGGGATGTTTGTCTCGGAGTTGGACAGGCCATGGCTGGAAACCCCATTCCTGTTTCAGGGCATAGAGGTCCGATGCCAGAAAGACATCGATGAGCTCAGGCAATATTGCAAATTCGTCTACATAGACACTCAGTGGGTCGAACAGCTTGACAGCCCCACCCTACGCAGCGTGCGCAAAGTCCCGGGCGATCCCGAAATTAATGAAATCGAGCAAAAAAAGATTGAGTTCGAGATTCTCAAGAAATCGGTGGAACCCCATCAGCACACAATCTATGAAGACAAAACCACGCTGGAAGAAGAAATAGAGAAAATCGGGGAAACCAGGCAATTTGCCCAGAATCTAATCTCCGAAATCATGGAAGACGTGCGTCTCGGCAAGGCCTTGCGACCCGATCTTGCCAAGCAGACAGTACATAAAATCTCCGAAAGTGTTATCCGTAACCCCGATGCCCTGATTTGCTACAGCCAGCTCAAACACGTCCATCAATACACGGCGGAACACAGCATGCGTGTCTGCGTATTGGCGCTGGTATTTGGGCGCCATTTGGGTTTTGAGGAAGAACAACTGCAGGCACTGGGCCTGGGGGCTTTGCTGCACGACATGGGTAAAATGAAAATCCCCCTCGATGTGCTCAATAAACCGGGCGAACTGACCCAGAAAGAAGCGCTGTTAATGGAAGAGCATGTGCCACTAGGTGTGGAAATACTGGAAAACACCACTGACATCCCGCCTCAGTCCATCGAAGTGGCGCGCTGTCATCACGAACGTTTTGACGGCAGTGGTTACAAGTCCGGCCTCAAGGGCGATAACATCGGACTATTTGGACTGATAGGTGGCATTGTGGATTTCTATGACGCCGTGACCAGTGACCGCGTTTATCGCAAAGGTCTGCCACCGCACGTGATGTTACGGGAAATGTACAAATTGCGGCAGCGCTCCTTCGATGCCCATTTAGTGGAACAATTTATACAGTGTGTCGGGGTCTATCCCATTGGCAGTCTCGTTGAACTCAATACCGGCGATATAGGTGTCGTTACCACGATGAACCGGCAACGTCGCCTGAAACCCCGTGTCTCCCTGGTCTACCGGGCCGATCAACAGCCTTATCCCGAGAGACGTATTATCAACCTGGTGACGGACCGGACCCCCAATGGCGGTATCTATGAAATCTCTACCGTCCTGGAACCGGAGCACTATTCCATCAACCCCGCGGACCATCTGCCTATCACGGGCGTTGCCTGATACGACACACTGACTATTACACAAGTAATCCAGGTCTTTTTTTACTTGCCGTGACCGCAATACATCAGGCAAGCTCCCCCACCCGATGACACAACGAGACCATCATGTCTGAACTGGAAATGGACCTATCCAGCGGCATTGCCGCCTTTGAAACCAAACACTTTGCCAAGGCCATGCAACTACTGTCACCATTGGCTGAAGAAAACAATGCCGAAGCGCAGTATCGTCTGGCGGTCATGTGCCAGAACGGTCTGGGTGGCGTCAAGAATGATGAGGCCGCACTTAAATGGATGCTGCGTGCCGCGGAACAGGGGCATGCCCTGGCCCAACATGGCATGGGATTTATGTACATGCACGGTGAGTGCGTGCAACAGGATGCCCAACAGGCTGCATCCTGGTTTAAACAAGCCGCGGAGCAGGGTCTGGCCGGCTCACAAATGACCCTGGGCATGATGTATGAGCAAGGAACAGGCGTCGAAAAGAATGCCGAGGAAGCAGCCAAATGGTACAAACTCTCTGAGAACAACGACTAGCCTGTATTGCGCCAGAATCCCAGATGATGGCCGCTCTCACACAGCCGCTCCCGACATCCTGTGTTGCGCGACACTAATATATCCATGTATGTCGTCCGTGTGCATCGCGGCATAAGTACTTACTGTACAAAAGTGAAGAGCACGTAGAAGCCGCGACACGTGGCACAAGCGTAGTACGGGAGCGTATCAAAACGCCCCGGTTCCAAAACCGTGGAACGCAGCCGCCGTAGACCGCATCATCCGTGGATGCCGGACAGACGGCCTTGAGCCCATAACCCACAGGCCATTCTGGGAATTCCTCCGAATCGTCGTCTATCTCTACGGGTATCCTATGGCAAATTCTCCCTCAAGGAGAGTGCTGTAAAAGTAGTTGGGTCAAGGAACGAAGCGACGGACCCAACAAATGTATCTGAACAATCAATAAATTGGGCCGCTCTGCTTGACCTGCGAATATTGTGTTTTTACAACACCCTCCCAAGGAAGAAGGGGCTATATATCCGTGGTTATCAAGGCCCCCTTTCTTTTCAAGAGTCTACCAATCTTGCCGATATTTTAGTGATGTGCTGGAAATGGCATCAATATTGTGTGTTGGCAAGGCTAGCGATAACCACCCTATCGCATAGCATCAAGGAGGATATTCATTGAATTCAAGGCACCGTGGTTACCGAGAATCCTGTTGGAGAAGGGCGTGCGATGTCCTGGGTCTGGTCTTTTTGTTGCTGGCCGTCCTACCGTCATTGGCGCCCGCCGCGGGCGCCGACGGCGAGTTCCTGGTGTTTCTGGAAGCGGGAGGGGCCTACCGCCCGGATCCGCCCGCCGACAGCGGGCTGGACAATAGCGATACCGGGCTGGCCGTCGACCTTTTTTACGCCAAGGACTATGGGCGTATGCGTATTCTGGGTGAATTATTTGCCAATAATAATGAGAACTCTGATCTGGATCTGGAAAGATTACAACTTGGTTGGCAGGTTCGGCCCGACACCCTGTTGTGGCTGGGGCGCTATCATGCACCGTTGGGGTATTGGAATACCGCTTTTCATCACGGGACCTATCTGGAGACCGCGGCCAGCCGGCCAACCGTGACCCTTTATGACGAGCATGGCGGGTCATTGCCATCGCACCTGACCGGTCTGCTGCTAGAGGGGCGGCGACCGCTCGGAGATCGCGTGCTGCGGTACGCCTGGGCGATCGGGGCCGGGCCGCAGCTCGCCGAGAGCCTGGAGCCGGTGGATTTCCTACGTCCGAGCGGTTCCCATAAGCCGAGCACGGTGCTGCGTATCTCCTATTCGCCGAATGACCTTAGCCTCGACGAGACCGGCGTGTTTGCGGCCTACACCGAGATTCCCGTGATCGGAGCCCCACCGATCAACGAAGTGGATCAAACAATTGTCGGCGCTTTTGTCAACCGGGAGTGGAACCGGACGCGCATTTTAGGCGCAGGGTTCTATGTCGACAATACCCTGCGGCGGGCGGGCGGAAGCGCCCGCGATTCGTTTACCAGCGCCTACCTGCAGGCGGAGTATGACTGGCGATCCGAGTGGACTTTCTTTGGTCGACTTGAAGGCAGTTCCGGCGCCGAGGGCGATGCCTACTTGTCATTGTTACCCACCTTTATCACGCAACGTGTGGTAGCAGGGATAAACTATGCGTTGACGCGCCATCAATCCGTCAGGTTCGAGTTGTCCGATAACAGGATTGACGCCGGTCAATACGATCAGGTCGTGGCAAAGTGGGCGGCCGTTTTCCCCTGATGGCAAGGCGGGCGGTCATTAACATAAGTTTCTGGTTGCTCCTCCTGGGGAGCGCCGGCAACGTCGTTGCTGATGAGGGTCGGCGCCTGGTACTGGTGGTCGCCGCCGATTCAACCCTCCCATCACTCGATCGCACCGAGATACGCAAGACCTTTATCGGCATAACGGTGGTAAAGGACAAGCAGCGCATTGAACCGCTGATTAATGTCTCCGATGCGCTGCTTTACCAGGTCTTCCTTCAGAAAAACGTCTTTATGTCCGCCCGCCACTACGAGCGGTTGCTGCTTGCCAGGGTGTTCAGGTCGGGCGGCCAACGCCCGCCGCGCTACTCCGATCACGAGAGCCTGGTGGGCACGCTGAAGGCCAGACCAGGGGCGATTACCTATATGTGGGCTGCAACCGTGGAGACCACACCCGGAATCAAGGTGCTGCAAGAGCTATGGCGCGGATCGATACACTAAGGCGTTTTCGGCGCAGTTTCACCGGCAGGTTAATGCTTGGGATCCTGGTGATCCACTTTGTGATGCTACCGCTGCTCTTCGGGGGCGTGCTGTACATCGTCCAACAAGGATATCAAAACCAGTTTGTTCTGCATGTACGTCTGAACGCTTCCCGGTTCGCCAGTCTCATTATTGAGGAATGGGAGACGAAGCGTGTACAGGAGTTGTTGGACGATGCCGTTTTCAGTGGCCATGTCGTCTTTGCCGAGGCGACCGATCAAAACGGCAGGGTTGTGGCCGACGCCGTTGACCAGCCGGAACGGCGGGACTTCAAGGAGGATTTTTTCTATGACCGGCATGGGGACGACGTCTACTATGCCGGCCTGCCATTGGTCGATCGAAACGGAATCCGGCGCGGTGAGTTGCGGCTGGGCTATGACGAGACATCTACCGAAGCGCAGATAGCGCTGGCAAACAACCGTGGCCTCTATCTGGCGGCCGCTTATGTGCTTCTGAGTTTTTTACTCGTGTTTTTCTGGGGTAAAAGGATGACCCGGTCGCTTGAGCATCTGCGACGGGCCTCACGCAAAATCGCGTCGGGTCAGCTCGAAGAGCAGTTGGAGGTGAAGTCCGACATTACCGAGTTACAGGACCTGGTCGAAGATCTGAATTTCATGCGTAGCGAACTCATGCGGCAGACCGCTTCGATGGAACATCTGGCATCCCATGATTCGTTGACCGGACTACCCAACCGCATGCTCCTCAGTGACCGACTACAACAAACGATCGCGTCCAGCCAACGGAACCAGTCATCATTCGCCTTTCTACTTATGGACCTCAATGATTTCAAGGAAATCAACGATACCCTGGGGCATCTGGCGGGGGATCTTGTGCTTCAGGAAATAGCAGTGCGTCTGCGAGCGACCATGCGCCGGTCTGACACCGTGGCACGGCTTGGTGGTGACGAGTTCGCGATAATTCTGCCGGCTGCACAAAAAAAGGTGATCGAGATTGTCGCCCAAAAGCTCCATGATGTGATGGAACAGACCTTTGTCATCGAGAACCAGCAGTTGCAGCTCGGGGGCAGCTTCGGGGTCGCCTTGTTTCCTGATCACGGCGATAACAGCACGGACCTGATGCGGCATGCGGATGTTGCCATGTACGAGGCCAAGCGGATAGGCAGTAGTTGTGTTATTTTCCGGGACGATCTCGTACATGACACGCTGAACCAGTTGACGCTCGCCGGGGAACTGCGCAAGGGCATCGCGCGTGGTGACATGGTTGTTTACTATCAGCCGAAAATCGATCTGCGAACCGGAACCGTGCGCGGCGCCGAAGCACTGGTCCGTTGGCAACACCCGAAACGGGGGTTGATATCGCCCAATGAGTTTATCGCCGTGGCGGAAAGGACAGGGCTCATCGAACCCCTAACGTTTTGGGTAATCGACGAGGCCATGCGCCAGGTCAAGGCCTGGAGACAGATGGGACTGCAACTCGACGTCGCGGTGAATTTGTCGGCCCGCAGCCTGCATGATCGGCAGCTACCGGATAAAATCGAAGACATTGTCCGCAAGCAAGGCGCGGACATGCGCTGGCTGGAGCTGGAGTTGACAGAAAGCATGATTGTGGCCGATTCGTTACGCGCCGAGGAGATCCTGTCCCGTTTCCACGAACAGGGTATCAAGATTTCCATCGATGATTTCGGGACCGGTTATTCTTCCCTGGCCCATCTTCAAAAACTGCCAGTATCGGTGATCAAGATCGATCGCTCCTTTGTCATGAATTTGTCTGACAACGAAAATGATGCCGCCATTGTTCGTGCCACGATCGAATTGGGGCACGCCCTGGGGCTCACGGTAGTGGCGGAGGGAGTGGAACACCAGGCGGCGCTGCTTCTCCTGCAGGAACTGGGATGCGACCTGGCACAGGGCTACTATTTCGCCCCGCCCTGTCCGGCGGCGGAGTTTGAACAATGGTATGGACAATCATCCTGGTTTAATCGTCTTGCCGCAAACTAATTAGTACCCCATCCTCAAACCTATTCATGTGGCCTGGATAAAGCGCACCAAGGGCACAATGCAAAGGAAGTATAAAAACACCAAGGCACTCGCTGTGCTCATGGGGTGGGCTCTGTCGCGGGCACCCCAAGGGCACTTTGTCACTTCGTTCGGGCGCGCAGGACACGCACGAACGACCTCCCACGGTATTATTTCGAATATGTGGGGCGCGTCTCTGCATTCTCTTCGTCTATTCCAGTATTGTAGGATGAGCACCAGCCCGGATACTGCACCCGGGTGTGGCCTGGGCACTGAAAGATGTTTGGGGTTTTGGTCTTTGGTGTGGGGACCCTCTTGTCCCAGACCGCGAAAGTATCAGGCCAAGTTCATAATAGGTAAAGGCTGCAATGTGTCCGCGGGCACAAAGCCGAATATACGGCCGTAAAAATACAGCTCGCCCTCCAGCGCCGCCTTAATATTTTCCGCCTTTCGAAAACCATGTTGCTCATCGGCAAACTTCATGTAGGCAACCGCAATGCCTTTGTCTTTTATTGCGGCCACCATGGCCTCGGCCTGCGCTGCAGGCACTACCCTGTCTTCCAGACCCTGAAAGAACGCTACCGGACAACGTAATTGCTCGACATGGTGAACCGGAGAACGCGATCGGTAGATCTCTATCGCATCCGGGTACGGCCCCACTAACCTGTCCAGGTAATGTGATTCAAACTTGTGGGTATCACGCGCCAATGCCTCCAGATCACCTATACCATAATGACTGGCCCCGGCATGGAAGGTGTCGTAGAAAGTTAAGGCGCACAGGGTTGTATAACCGCCGGCGCTGCTGCCTCGTATGGCAAGTCTATGCGTATCCGCCAAACCCTGCTCTCCCAGCCACCGCGCACCGGTCTCGCAATCCGCCACATCGATTAGGCCCCACTGACCGTTGAGACACTCACGATAGGCACGACCAAAACCGGTGCTGCCACGATAATTCACATCCAGCACGGCAAAACCGCGACTGCTCCAGTACTGGATCTTATAATTAAAGGCATTACTGCTGGCAGCAGTGGGTCCGCCATGGGATACCACCAGCAAAGGCGGCCGCTCCGAGGCCGGTGCCTGCACACTGCCTTGTGGTGCATAATAAAATGCATAAACCTCTTCACCGTTGGCATCAGCATAGGAAACTGCCTGTGGCACAGAGATCCATTCACCCTCACCGGCAACACTCTTGGTTATAGAGCGATGTTTGTCTGACACCAAATCCATGCTCACGATAGACTGATTCTCTGTAATTGAAGCACCCAGGAAAACAGCAACGTCGCCTTCAACACCTATAGCGCTGATATCACTATAGGGCAGATTTATATTTTTTATTCCCTGATTCACCACATCGACATGCGCCAGATACCAACTACCCTGCTGACTATAACTACATAGCAAATGGTTATCGGCCAGCACGGCATAGGTTGACATACCGAAGACCCATTGCGGTAAGGCGAACTCCGCTTTCATAGACAACACTTGTGACGACTCGGCGCCGTCCCAGCACCAGGGATTCCACCACCCCGAGGCATCGGATATGTAAAACAACCGACCGCCAGGCGACCACCGCGGTTGAAAAATGGAAACGTTATTGCCACCGGCAATATGAATGGGTGCTGTCAGGTTTCCGTCTGGATTAATATCTGCGACCCACAGCAAAGAACTGTCCCAGGGCATATCGGGATGCGACCAGGACAGCCAGGCCAATCGCCTGCCATCCGGACTCAAACAGGGTGAGGCGACGAAATCGGCATTATCAGCAACAATTCGGGACCTGCCTGTCTCAAGATCAACATGGATTAGACAGTTCCCGGGCTCGCCCTCTCCCTCATGCGACTCCCTGATGCACCATATCAACTGACGCTGTGCATCAAATACCAAATCCGCGTAACGATGGGGCCCTGCTTTGGTAATGGCTTGCGGTAAGCGCCCTACCGTTTGGTGATAAAGACATTGATCTTCAGCATTCACAAATACGATTTCATTCTCATGAACCACATAAGCACCGCCGCCATATTCATGAACGCGAGAGCGTATGTCATAACCTTGCGGAGTAATATCCATTCTCTCGCCCTGGGCTGTCTGACACACCAGCACGGTACGGCCACCCTCGGCAGGTCGCTGTTCCAGCCAATAAAGGTTTCCGTTTTCTATACAGGGAAGTGATAAACGTATATTGCCGGCAGCCAGTTCATTGGCTGCGAACGGTGAAGGCCAACTACCGTAAGGAAGGCTGGATGCAGCATTCATAAAAAACGGAAATTACGGACGCTTGGCATATATTCCGTCAAACTCGGATTCCAGTCGTTCATTGGTACCGCGTACGCTATCCACCACTTCCTTGGCCCAATCAAAGTAGCGACGCTTGCGCGCAAGGGTCCAACCCGTTGGCGGCGCATCCAGTATATCCCCGACATTACAAATCTTGTCCGCCAACTTCACCAACTTGGCCATATGTGTGGTATGAGGCGACTTGATGACTTGCAAGCGTTTGCGCAACACCGGTGGCAGGTGTTGGTCGTCTGTCACCTCCAGCACAATGTCGCAAACCTGCTTGCCAAACTGTTGCTCCAGTTCTTCGGGTGTGGTCTGGGTATCTTCAACAGTGTCATGCAGTAAGGCCGCGGCAATCACCACCGCATCACTGACACCACCCACATGCCACAAGACATTGGCCAACATAATAGGATGGTTGATATAAGGGGATGCTTCGATACCCTTGCGTCTTTGATCCCTATGCTTTTCCGCGGCAAAGGACAAGGCCTTCAACACCAGTCCTGTATCATCAAATTCCCAACTCTCGCTCTTCATAGACGTGTACCGGCTATGTACCCAGATGCATCACGATATGACGCCTGGCGCCACGAAGGCGGTGCTCCCAGAGATACAGGCCCTGCCAGACCCCCAGGGCCAACCGGCCCTCACTCACGGGTATTGACAAGGTCGTGGCCGTCAAGGCTGACTTGATGTGGGCCGGCATATCATCGGCGCCTTCCTGTATATGTGTATAGAGTGGATCATGCTCCGGCACCAGACGAGATAACCACTGCTCCAGGTCGCGCCGGGCCGAGGGGTCGGCATTTTCCTGAATGACAAGACTGGCAGAGGTATGCTGCACCAGCAAGTTACACAAACCCTCTTCGATGCCAGCATCATTAACAATACTGGCAACCTGGCCCGTAAATTCATACAAGCCGGGACCGGAAGTTTGTACATGCAACTGATTAATCAAGGCGCGCCTCAATCGGTTTAACACGGAGTCCAGTGTAACGATACCGGCGATGGATGTCAGGTCAAGGCTGCCTGCTCAGAGGCCGAGTGAGTTGCTATTAAATTAATTTCTTTGCCCGATCGTTGCGGTTCGATGCGTAACAACCATACTTTCTGTTCATCGGCTTTTTTTGAGCGTAGCGTAACCCAACGGCAGAACCTGAAATTTGCGGAATGTTGGGTTACGGCGCACGCTTGGCTATGGGAGTAAAGATTGACCCTGGTGGGTATGTGCACCTAACCCAACGAGGTGGCTTCCGTTATTCCCACACTCCAGAACCCAGAACGGATTCTGGTCGCATGCTGTTAACGTAAAACCAGTATGTAGCCTGGATGAAACACAGTGGAATCCGGGATGTATTAGGCTCTCATGTATTGCCCCCGGATTACGCTTCGCTGCATCCGGGTTACTTTGCTTTGCTCCTTCTCCCTGGAAGGGGGAAGGCTGGGATGGGGGTGGTGCATCCGGGCTACTTTGCTCTTCAGTATTTACAGTCACTGATGAGGCCCGTCGCCGCTCTTGCTCTTTTTTAATACTTCCCTGCTTTCCGATATTATGTCCCAAACTAAAACTATAACAACGGCAGGGGTTGCTTATCAGGCTGGATAGGCGCCACCGGTCCTGCTGTAGAGACAATTACGGCCGGCTCGTTTGGCCTTATATAAGGCCTTGTCAGCCGCCTTCAGTACGCGCTCTGTATTGGTGTAACGCTCATCACGTTCCGCCAGACCTATGCTGACGGTAATCGCCACTTCCCTGGAAGAAGATGAGCGCCGGGGCCTATGTTTCGGAGCCTTACGAGGTCGACGTCGCGAACGTATCTGGAATCGTGAATTGGCTATGGCCTCATGCAGGGGCACGATGAAGTCAGCGACACCGGACAAGGTCTTGTTCGGAAAAAGTAATGTAAATTCCTCGCCACCATAACGATAGGCCTTACCTCCACCTCGTACCGCCCCCAATCGTGCGGCAATAAAACGCAGCACCTGATCACCCACATCATGGCCATATTTATCATTAAATTTCTTGAAGTGGTCCACATCCACCATGGCAATAACATAACAACCGCCAAGCTTCAGTATATCTTCATTAAGCGCACGCCGACCCGGTAAGCCGGTAAGCTCATCATGGTAGGCCATGTTATAGGAGTCCTGCACTACGGCAAGAAGCAGGATAATGCTCGCCGCAGTCACATAAAGACTGCCTGCCACACCCATACCCACGCTTTGCAAAGTTAACAGGATGGCCGCCAAACTGGCCAGGGCAGCACCATCTACTACCGTTGGATGCCTGACAAGTCTTACCAGTAAAAAAACTGTTGAGGCAATGAACAACAATTGCGCTACTTGTGGCACCAGCAAGTAACTCAATATACCTGTTGCATCAAAACGGGCATTCACGATAACTGTAATCATGGTGGCCTGGCTTACAGCCAAACCGGCAACCATGGCAATTTGCAAGGCTGCCAGCCCCAGACACATGAAGCCATACTTTGTAAAGATGCCACGCTCTTTGAACAGTACGATAAGAACAACATTCACAGGTGACAACACTGCCATTAATACATAGGCAATGGTTCTTTGCTGAACATTCACCTCACCCGGCAGACTATGTATTGATATGTGCAAGGCTGCCAACCACACCATCAGCAGGAACAGGCGTGTTCGCCCAAAACGCCAACACAGGGCCATACCGCTGAGTAAAAGCACAAAAGGGAGATAATCAAAAAGCTTGATCAGGAGGACAGGCAATGTTTGCACATATGGCAAGACAAACCAGGTCAACACCAACAATGTAAAAGAGCCGGCCACTACGGTCGCCAGGCTTTTTATGGTCGCAGACCATTCACCCCCTAACGAAGGTGAACCACTGACCAGTTGCAGAGCCCCAAACCCCGATTTTTGAGTTGCCAAATTCATTATTCCTGACTGCGTGGGTCCTTGTGCCCGCTGAATCCCGCGCTTTATTTATGTTCCTAATAATAGGTCAAGCCCGCCAGGCTCGCCAGATTCCGCGGTTTAGCCTGCCTCCTGATCCGACAAGTGGTGAAAATACAGCACCTACATTTTATGCGGTATTTTATATGCGTTTATGGACTTCATAAGCGCTATGCTTGCCGCACACACACAGGGGGCCTAGCATGGCATTTTTGGGCCTGGATCATGCCAGTTTATTGGTTAGCAATACCGGGCGATCGCTGAAGTTCTATTGTGAGATCCTGGACATGGAACAGCTCAATCGTCCCAACCTGGGCTTCCCCGGTGCCTGGCTGGCGGCAGGACAACAGTCAATACACCTGCTGGAATTACCCAATCCGGATCAGGGACTGGAACGGCCTGAACATGGCGGACGTGATCGACATATTGCTTTACTAACAACCGATCTGAACAAGACAAGATCCGCTCTCGACAGAGCCGGCTGGCACTACACGCTTAGCCGATCCGATCGGGCGGCATTGTTTTGTCGTGACCCCGACGGCAATGCACTGGAAATTGCTGAGGCCTAGCGAGCAGCCTGCTAGGTTGTGCCGCTATCACTCTCCGGTTCGGACGTCTCTGTCGATTCCTTCAGCGCTTTTTTGCTCTTCTTCTTGCGGCTGGGTTTTTTGCTGGCGGCCGTCTGGCCTGATTCGCCTGGCCAGTCGCCGAAAGGATAGGGCTTTTCTTCTGAGTTAAAAGTCAGGAACAGCAGGATGTTATAGATATAAACGCTGAGATTTTTTCCCAAACCCAACAACTGTCCGTTTACCTTGCCGGTAAGCAATTTAGCCGCCAGCTGGAATACCACCACGGCCACCAGGATCACTTTGGCAACGCTATAGATTACCGCAAACAATGCCATATACAGGGCGCGTACCCAGATACCATGCTCTGTGAGATGCTCCTTTATCTGCTCAGAAAATTCTCCCGGATTCGACATAACGCCTCCTTAGCAATTAACCATTACGCCCAATCGTAACAGGCAGTATAGGTAGATATCGTATCGCATTCATGGTTTTCAAGCCCTGCCGCATCAATATCACCAACCCTGTTTTGTTTAACGAACAGGCTATCGTTAGAATGGGGAACTTGAAGCGATAGGAGAACGAGAATGAGTTGGTGGGGCAAAGTCATCGGTGGCGCCTTTGGGTTTATGCTGGGTGGGCCGCTCGGCGCAATATTGGGTGCAGCGGCCGGGCATCAATTTGATCATGGGCTCAATGCCAGCGGACAGGCCGGCTTTGCGCCTGGCAATCGCGAACGCGTACAAACCGCCTTTTTTACCGCCACCTTCTCCATCATGGGTTATATCGCCAAGGCCGATGGCCATGTCTCCCGGGATGAGATCAGACTCGCGGAATCGGTCATGACACAGATGCAGCTTGATGCCGAGCAGAAGCGCGCAGCCATGGCACTGTTCAATCAGGGCAAACGTAGTGACTTCCCCTTTAATGACATCGTCGACCAATTCCGCCGCGAATGCCGAAGACGTCATACCTTGCTGCAGATGTTCCTGGAGATACAAATCCATGCCGCACTGGCGGACGGCATCCTGCACACGACTGAGCGATCGGTATTAGATACCTTATGTGTACGACTTGGCTTTTCCGCGCATGAACTGGAACACCTTATTGCGCTGGTACAGGCGCAACACGGTCCCCATACAGGCATGGCAGACAAGCCCGGTCTGGACCCGCTCAAGGAGGCCTACAAAGTGCTGGATCTGAATGAAGGCGCCAGCAAAACCGATATCAAGAAGGCCTACCGCAGGCTTACCAATCAGCACCATCCCGATAAACTGGTTGCAAAAGGCTTGCCGGAAGAGATGATGAAAATTGCCGCGGAAAAGACCCATGAAATCCGCCAGGCCTACGAAACCTTGCGCAAGGCGCGCGGCTTCTAGCCACCAGTTGGCGACTACGCATGGCCCAGGTGTTTGCGCACATACATCTCGGTGGCACGAAAATCGATCTTGCCGCTACCCATTTTAGGCAGCTCCTGCATGACACAGAAATATTTGGGTGTGGCCAGCTTGGGGATCTTGCTACCGAGATCGCCCAGCATTTTCTTGTTGTCCACCTCTACAGTCAGTGCCAGACCCACACTACCCCCACGTTTACTATCAGGGATCTCCACGGCACAACATTCCACCCCTTCCGGTAACCATTCCTGCACCACCTCTTCCACTTGCACCAATGACACCATCTCGCCGCCGATCTTCATAAAGCGTTTCAGGCGACCCCGATGCCAGAGAAACCCGTCTTCATCGACACAACCCATGTCACCCGTCTCATACCAGCCCCCTTCTATACGCAAGGCCGTTTCTTCCACATCACCCAGATAGCCTTTCATGACCGAAGGACTGCGGACCATAATCTTGCCTTCCTCCCCGGTCGCCACTTCCTCACCCGAATCGACATCAATAATTTTTACCTCCACACCGGCAAGTGGCTTCCCGATACTGCCCGGCTTGTTGGCCTCGAAAGTATTGGCCGACACCACGGGTCCGGTTTCCGTTGCCCCGTACCCCTCCAACACATTGACATTGTGATCCCTGGCAAAGACCTGCCGTAACCAGTCGGGTAATTTATCGGCTCCCGCGACGACCAATCGCAGGCCGGAAAAATCGGCCGGTTTGGCATGTTTAAGGTAACCAATTAAAAAATATGGTGTCGCCACTACCGCGGTAGGCTTGTCATTGCGTATCAGCCCGGCCACGGTCTTGAACTCAAGTGGATTAGCCAGCATCACCATGGTCATGCCGCTCACGATGGGTAACCAGAAGGTTGTGGTTTGTCCAAAGACATGAAACAAGGGCAGCACCGACAACATGCGGTCTTGATCCGTGCAATCAAAAGCCTTGGCCGCCATCATGACATTAGAATAGATATTCTGGTGAGTCAGCTCTACGGCCTTGGGTGCTTTCTCGCTGCCGCTGGTAAACAGGACCAAGGCCGTTTCGTCTTCACGACCACCGGCCACAACCCTTTTAAGCAGCGGCCCGGGCAGGATTGCCTTGGCAGCGGCCCAGGCCTTTTCTGTCGATCCTGCCTGCGCCACCAGATCTTCCAGAAAAACCATACCCTCCATTTCCGGGCACTGGATACGCTGCAACAACTTTCTGGAAGTAATAATCGTTGTAAAGCCGCACTTCTCCTGCGCATAACTGCAATTACGATCTGCGCCGGTAGAGTAGTTAATCATCACCGGCACCTTGCCGGCCATTTGTGTCGCCAGCATGGCCAGTCCACAGCCGGCACTGGTAGGCAGCATGATGCCAAGATAATCATCGTCATAACGCTGGAATCGGCGCATTAATAACAAGGATGCAATCAATGCCCGGTGATAGGTCAGTTCACGCCCGACGGTCCGGTCTATAAAAGCCAGCTTGTTGCCATATGACTTGGCGGTCTCGATAAAGGCATGATGCAGCAGCATATTTTGTCCCGTGGTGATGGTGATTCCCCGAACTAGAGTGCCAGAATCGCATGCCAGTGCAAGCCTTTCCTGGATAACCGCCACCACCGGTCCGCGGACCTTGAGCGTTTGTCTTGAAACGCTGGCCTTATCGGGTCAAAGTGGTAGATTCATCCTCGCAACAACGGGTGAAACCCAAACATATAATAATATTCTAATAGACGACGGAGCGAGACTCGCATTATTCAGGTATTCCTGATCTCGCCGCTTAACGTGAGGATCGTGATAATGTGGATTCTGTTTATTGTATGGTTCCTGGTAGGAATTCTTGCCGCACTCACACTGGGGCGGGCAACGCGTTGGGCAGGTGAGCCCACAGAAAATATAACCCGTTCGGGAACTAAAAAGGTCGCCGGATTTGTCATCCCGCAAGTAAGATTCCGCACCTTGCTCCACTAGCTATAGCTATGGTGTTGAAAAAGGCTTCGTCACTCCGGCGCGACCTGGACTTTGTTCTGGTAAGCGCCGGGTGAGCAGATAAACAGATTCTGTCAGCTGGGTCACACCTCGCTCCCGCAAATGCGGAGATGACTGTAGCGCATCCAGGGTTTCCAGCAACTCCACATCAAAAGCCTTTCCATACAACCCCTGTACTTCCGACTGCGATACAGAGAAAGGCGGCCCCTGCATTTCATCCTGTTTGTACTCAAGCGTAATCAGCAACGTTCGACTCCCTACCGGGAGTAAGCGCGTGAGATGCTGTACATACGCGGAACGCCTGGTCTCAGGCAAGGCGATAAGGGCGGCGCGATCGTAACAGGCCGCGATGGCATCACCGCCCTCATTCGAAAATTCAAAGATGTCGCCACAGTGGATTTCCAACTCTGCGTGACGCCATATAGTAAAACGACCGTCCGCCAGGTCGCAGGCATGCAGATTATTTTCCTTAAAGAATGCTTCTGCTGCGATCGGGCTTAACTCCACGCCCGTGACGGCATAGTCCTGGCCATGCAACCAGTGCATATCCCGGCTTTTGCCACACAACGGAACCAGCACCTTGTCACCTGGCTGCAAGCCCAATCGATGGCAGTACTTGATCAGCAGGGGATTCACATCGGTAAGATGAAAACCGATACGGCCCTCTTGCCATCGCTGTTGCCAGGATGCTACATCCATTTCTAACTTTTAACCTTGCACCAGAAGATTGTTCAGATCGATCACCGCTGCATTGGCACGGGAAATATAGGTTGCCATGATGAGGGAATAATTGGTCACCAACCCAAAGCCACGGCCATTCAACACCATAGGACTCCACACGGTATGTTGGGTACTTTGAAGTTCACGTATAATCTGGCGTAGACTCACCAATGCGTTCTTCTTTTTCAGGACATCCGCAAAATCGATCTCGGCGGCTTGCAGAAAATGTATCATGGCCCAGACCGCCCCTCGGGCCTCGTAGAAAACATCATCAATTTCCATCCAT
The DNA here is from genome assembly GCA_036986275.1 of Gammaproteobacteria bacterium. Classification (GTDB taxonomy): domain Bacteria; phylum Pseudomonadota; class Gammaproteobacteria; order Acidiferrobacterales; family SZUA-150; genus BTRG01. Next base: position 24,305 of record BTRG01000029.1, read on the forward strand.
GGGGTCTTGACCTCGATTTCCTTGGCCCCGGGGGCAGCCTCGCGCGCACCGGCATCCCCGGCCAGATCCGTATTAATGCGTATCTGGCCAACGCTGGCACTCAAACGCTGGGATAAACTGCCCAGGCGCTTTTCCACCACCACCAGCCATTCCCGCAGATTATCGGCACGGGCAAAGAACTGGGCATCACCTTGTTGTACTCCGGACAATTGACGCAAGTATTCATCCACTGCAAGAATCCCCTGGCGATACTGGCTCTCGCTGGCCGGCAGCACCCAGGAATCACTATCAAAATTAAACAGGGGTTCCGCCACTGACAGGGCTTCATTTTCAATGGACTGAGACTGCGAGCGGCTCATGTCGTTACGCAGGGCGCGCGCCAGATCCCGTACTTGCACCAACACACCAAACTCCCAGTTCGGAATATTATCCATCACCAGCCCTGGCGGCAGCTTGTCATTGGTTAAATAGCCGCCCGGTTTATCCAGCAGGGTCTCGGCCACACGCGCCAGGGTTGCCCCCATTACATAGCCAGTCACCAGCGATGGCTGGTCATCCCCCAGCCCGGCGCGTGCGCGGGCCTGATCCACCACATCAAAACGCGACGGCTCAGCACCCCAAAGCAGGCTGAGCACAAAGACCCCCACCAACAGCGTGAACACCACGACGCCACTGGCCCACACCCAGCCACGGGAGCGCCATGTCTCCGGGTGATACAGCCTGACCAATCCCTGGCCTATGCGACTCATCTGTGACAATAACTTCATAAATGGCATCCTCAAGAAATAGAAACAGTGCAAGGTATTGGTAATAAGTCCATGATTTATAAAATCAAGTCCAACACTGCGGTCATGGCCGCATAATCCCCGGGTATCCCTTCTTCACCATTAGCATCATTCTCTGATATATTGTGATAAACAAGAGGGATCCTTTGCGGACCCGGATGCGCAAAACCAATAATCAGCGCCACGGCCCGCTAAGTATAAGAGATTCTGTAAGGGGTGACATATGATTCAAACACGCAGTGTTGAGCAGCGACTGCTGCCGAGAAATAAGACCGATATGGACGTCACCATGGTCTACAAAGACCTGCCGGTAAATAATTGCCGCACACAGAATATTGGTTTTGGTGGCAGTTTTGTTTCCACGCCTGACGCGGCCCTGCCTATCAATGCACCGGTCAAACTGATCCTCCGCAATAAGGCCGGCAACCCGGTGCTAACCGTGAGTGGCGATGTGGTCTTCAGCTCCGACAAGGGGGTGGGGGTAGAATTTCGCGATCTACAGACCGAGGCCTACGGCCCTCTACTCAACCTGGTTTATAGCTGGCCTCAGGGGTCCTCTTCAGCGCCCAATCCCGTTAAAGCCATCAAAACCTTCGGTCGATAACCGGGTATCGCAATTACCAACAAGTCGTCCGCGAAACCAGTCGCGGGGACGGTTGCTTTTGTTGCTACGGGAGCCTGCCTTACTGATTCTCTTGCAAACTGCTAGAATCAAGGGCGTCCGTCACGGGATATAAATCACTAGAATCAGGAGGGGAAATGGGCCAAGAGGAGTATGAAGTACTGTTATGGGTACTGGGCGATCGCCTGGAACAGTTTCATATAGTAATTGGTGCGGCATTAGCACTCTCAGCCATCGCCGTGTTTTCAGGCAGGCTGCTTAACCGCTTTCTGTGGTATATAGACTACAAACTGGATGCCGGTTTCTGGTCCGAAACCCTATAAACGGCAAAGACAGCTTACTTTCTGAATTCGGTCTTGACCTTGGTCATGAGTTCAAAATGTTTGAGAAAGGGCGATGCCAGGCGGGCATCTCGCACCATCTGACGATAATCCCCCTCAATAAATTTCAGTTGGCCTGTTGCGGCTGCTGTACCCAGATTCACCAAACCAAATCCGCCCATAATCCAGCGCTGCCAGTGCTCAAGGTCTGCACGCAAATCCCAGTTTGGTTTTTGGCTGGTATATTCTCCTGCTACGGTAACCTTGCCATTTTCCACTATTAGCACACCGCGCGGCCTGTCTTCGTCCTGATAACCATAGACAATAGTGGCGGTAAACCCTGCTTTTGCCAGATTGCCACGAATCTCCTTGTCGCTGTTCCAAATCCTTGCAAAAGACATCATCCACTCATTTGAAAATAAGATTGCCATAACTATTTTACTATCTTTACGTAAATTGAATCCCTTGGGGTTCTATTCCCCGCCGCTTGCGGCGGGGTTGTTTATTACTACGACTGCAAAATCTTCACTTCATATTGCGGTGGTGATGCAGCTGTTTTAGTAATGTCCCCGACACGAAACCTGAACTGTCCTGCAGCCCTGTCCTGAAAGTACAATTTCAGAGACTCGTGCACTACCGGAAAAGCCATTTCACCCCAGGGAATATCCTGCTCCTGATACAGACCCACTTCCAGGCTTTCACTGCCCGGACCAAAATCCGTATTTAACAAACAACCACGGAACATGACATAAATCTGATTAATATGAGGAAGGTTAAACAGACAATACAGTTCTCTAATGTCCACAGCTGCCCTGGCCTCTTCCAGGGTCTCCCGCGCAGCGGCTTCCATGGTGGTCTCATCATTTTCCATAAAACCGGCAGGCAGGGTCCAGAACCCGTAACGCGGTTCTATGGCGCGCTTGCACAGAAGAATCTTGTCTTCCCATTCAGGGATACAGCCGGCAACAATCTTGGGGTTCTGGTAATGTATCTCGCCACAGGTCTCGCACACATGACGCGGTAAATTATCACCCTCCGGTATTTTGAGCGCGACCAACTCACCGCAGTAACAGCAATACTTCATTGTTGGTGATAGATCATTTACTGTTACCCAAAATAGTCGGGCTCATTGCCCGGTTTCCACTTGATATTGCACCCCATGCTGGGAATTTGTTCGCTCACGGGGGGCTGTTCGGCAAGAACGGCGTCGGTAGCCGCACGCAGATCGGCGCCGGTAACAGGCAGGTCACTCCTGGGTCGGCTGCCGTCAAACTGACCCCGATAAACCAGCTTACGCGACTGGTCGAATAAAAAGAAATCCGGCGTACACGCCGCCCTGTAAGACTTGGCCACATTCTGGCTGGCATCATAGAGATAGGGAAAAGCGTAACCGGCCTTTGCCACTTCCTGGGCCATCTTCTCGGGACTGTCATCGGGATAATTGGCTACATCATTACTGCTAATTCCCACTATAGCCACACCCCTGGCCTGGTAGTCACGTGCATACTCGGCCAGGGCCGCCGCCAGGTGTTTGACATAGGGACAATGGTTACACATGAATATAACCAGCAAGGCCGCGCTTCCGGTAAAATCAGATAAGGTTACCGTGTTGCCCCGGGTATCGGGCAAGGAAAAATCCGGCGCCGGGGTACCTAAAGGCAGCATGGTTGAGGGTGTCAGAACCATAGTTTCATTCCTGCATTATTTGACATATAGACGCGATTCTACCGGTCTTGCTTGCCGGAATGAAAGCGGCCACCACAATAGTTTCCGGGACAATACAAATCCTTACAGGCATTCTGTATATTCTGGCGGCAATACCTTAACTACAGGCCTGGCCACAAGAAGGTTGTTATGGCAAAAATCATAATTGGGATACACGGTCGTGCTAGTAAACCGAAAAAAGCGGTATTGGAGAAATGGTGGAAGAAAGCCCTTGTCGGGAGTCTGAGAAAGAGTAGCGCCATGGAGGGTATTGATCCGCAATTCTCACTGGCCTATCGCCGTG
>BTRG01000030.1:0-27949 GCA_036986275.1 Gammaproteobacteria bacterium
GTGGCATCGGCGAGTCCGGACTGCCGGTCCAGCATGCCCTGGATATGGAAGAACAGGGTGCCAAAGAACAGCGGCAGGCCGACGATGGCAATGAGGGAGATGGCCAGGACTTGGTAGTGGTTCAACGTAACGTGACGGGAATTCCCGACACTGCGCGAAATTAACATGACATTCATTACTGCTTGCTCCTCACACCTAGCGGCCTGCTCTTATCCTGCGGCGGCCTGCTTGAATTGAAATGTAGGGTCTTCCTGATCCAGTACGGTCAGCTCCCAGGCACTGCTGTCCTCCAGCAAGGCCTTTAATAATCGATTATTCAAAGAATGTCCCGATTTATGCGCACAAAAAGCGCCCACCAGCGGATGGCCCAGTAAGTAAAGATCACCAATAGCATCCAGGACCTTGTGACGTACAAATTCGTCTTCGTAACGCAGGCTATCATCATTCACGATATTCTGGGCGTCCAGCACAATGGCATTCTCCAACCCACCGCCCAATGCCAGGCCGGCCGCCTGCAGACCTTCAATATCTTTAACAAAACCAAACGTGCGCGCTCGACTCACTTCTCTGACGAAGGTAGTGGTAGAAAAGTCTACCGTTGCACTTTGCTCTGATTCTTTCAAAACAGGGTGATCAAAATCGATAGAGAAGGAAACCTTGAACCCTTCATAGGGTTCAAAACTGGCCCATTTATCACCCTCTCTCACGGTAACGGCCTTATTGATTCTTATAAAACGCTTGGGTGCGGACTGCTCAAGCAGTCCGGCAGACTCCACCAGAAAAACAAAAGGACTGGCACTGCCATCCATGATAGGGATCTCAGGGCCGTTCACGTCGACAAAAACATTATCTATACCTATACCTGCCAGGGCTGACATCAGGTGCTCAACGGTCGAGACGCGAGTATCGGCATAACAAAGCGAGGTAGACAGACGAGTATCAGCGACGTTATCAGGGCAAGCCCTGATTTCCACGGGCTGTTCCAGATCGACACGGCGAAACACAATGCCTGAATCTTCAGGCGCCGGGCACAGTGTCAATTCGATTTGACGGCCGGTGTGTAACCCTACCCCCGTCGCACCGATGGAATTGCGTAATGTACGTTGCTGGACCATTTATCATTATATACGGCATATTCTGTGCAGGCTTTAACTATAGAGCGAGTACCCACTCTCTGCATACACTTTGCCGTGTTGTTTACAAGGTCTTGAAATTTCCCACGGAAGACCCTGTATTTAAAGCCAAAAAACCTCAGCTGTCCAGTACATCCCAATTCCGTGCGAGGCAAACAGCAGCACAAACCCGATCAGCGGCAATAAAAAACCAGAAATCACCGGAAATGCTGCGTTTTTGTATCAGTATATTACTTCATTCTAATCTGCTTGCTTCCTTAAAAATGCAGGGATATCCAGATAATCCATCGCGCCTTCGGCGGACACTGCGGCCCTTTCTTCCTGCTTGTTTCTAATGACAGTCGGGATATCCAAATACCCGCCTGGGTCGGTGCCGGTCTTGACAACCTTGTATGGATGTTTGCGTCGTGTCTCCTGGCCCAAACCGGTCGCCACTATCGTCACCCGCAGCTCATCCTGCATGTCAGGCTCGATCACCGTACCCACAACCACAGTCGCATTATCGGAGGCCATTTCCTTGACGGTGTTGCCGACTTCTTCCAGTTCACCAATAGACAGATCCAGACCGCCGGTTACATTAACCAGTATGCCGCGGGCACCGGAGATACTGATATCTTCCAGCAAAGGACTGGATATTGCCGACATGGCAGCCTCCGCGGCCCGGTCTTCACCGCACGCCGTGGCCGAGCCCATCATTGCCATACCCATCTCTGACATCACCGTGCGCACATCGGCAAAATCAACGTTGATCAAGCCGGGCCGTGTAATCAATTCCGCGATCCCCTGCACGGCGCCTTGCAGCACCTCATTGGCCTTGGCAAAGGCATCCAACAGACTGGCTTGTTTGCCCAATACGGTCAGCAGCTTCTCATTGGGAATGGTAATCACGGAATCTACATACTCATGCAATTCCTTGATCCCCTGTTCAGCAATGCCCATGCGCTTGGGACCTTCAAACGGGAAGGGCTTGGTAATAACGGCTACCGTTAAAATGCCCAGGTCTTTGGCAACCTGGGCAACGATGGGCGCCGCACCGGTACCGGTGCCGCCGCCCATGCCCGCCGTAATAAACACCATGTCCGCGCCCGCCAGCACTTCAGCAATGCGCTCACGATCCTCAACAGCCGCCTGACGGCCGATAGCAGGATTCGCACCACACCCCAGCCCCTTGGTCAGATTGGCACCCAACTGCAATACAGTAGGAACACTTGAGCGTTTCAGTGCCTGGGCATCGGTATTGGTATTGATAAAGTCAACTCCATCTATGTTGGCAGCCACCATGTGTTCCACGGCATTACCACCACCGCCACCGACACCAATGACTTTCAATACCGCTTGTTGGTCGTAGGTATCCATTAACTCAAACATAATTCAACCTCCTAATTAATAAATTAATCGACATGTCTTACTGCCCTGTACCTGCTCTCCACACTAAAAATTGCCCTGAAACCAGCTTTTCATCTTTGCTATCATCGCCTTGATCCCCGGTTGTGAACTGGCGTGATCAAAGTAACGTGTACCGTCCTGATGCTTGGCGCCAAAGATCACCAGCCCTACACCCGTTGCATAAACAGGATTCTCAAACACATTGGTCAGGCCACCAACATACTGTGGTAGACCCATACGCACCGGCATATGAAATACTTCTTCCGCCAGATCCATCATGCCCTCAAGCTTGGAACTCCCTCCGGTTAGTACAATCCCGGAACCTATGACCTCCTCAAAACCACTGCGACGCAATTCCGCCTGGATCAGATTAAACAGTTCCTCAATACGCGGCTCTATGACCTCCGCCAGGGTTTGCCTGGATAATTGCCGTGGCGGCCGGTCGCCCACGCTGGGGACTTCTATGGTCTCATCAGGGGTTGGTAACTGTGACAGGGCGCAGCCATATTTCTTTTTAATTTCTTCGGCATGTTGCGTAGGTGTACGCAATGCCACGGCAATATCATTCGTCACCTGGTCACCGGCAATAGGAATCACCGCGGTATGACGAATTGCACCTTCTGTATAAACAGATATGTCAGTGGTCCCACCACCTATATCTACTAGACATACTCCAAGATCTTTTTCATCTTCCGTTAAGACTGAAAGGCTGGAGGCAAGCTGCTCAAGAATGATGTCATCCACTTCAAGTCCGCAGCGACGTACACACTTGACAATATTTTGTGCGGCACTTACTGCGCCTGTAACCACATGCACCTTGGCTTCCAGACGCACACCACTCATGCCTACTGGTTCAGGTATCCCCTCCTGTTTATCAATGATGTATTCCTGTGGCAGCACATGCAGCACACGTTGATCGGCAGGTATGGCTAAAGCACGTGCGGCTTCTATGACTCGTTCGACATCGCTGGTCCCCACTTCCTTATCTTTGATCGCCACAATGCCATGAGAATTAAAACTGCTAATATGACTACCTGCAATACCGGCATACACAGAGTGGATCTGACAACCGGCCATCAGCTCCGCTTCCTCTACTGCGCGCTGGATGGATTGCACTGTCGATTCAATATTCACGACAACACCTTTTTTCAGACCACGTGACGGGTGATGACCTACACCAATCACTTCTATCTCACCGGTTGGCGATACCTCGCCCACTATTGCCAGAACCTTGGACGTTCCTATATCCAAACCAACAATCAATTTATCATGATCTCTCTTGGACATGATTTACCCCTTCTCCGTAATGCGCCCATTCAGCGCTTTCCAATCTTTTGATACCAATATTTTTCCCCAGTTAACCGAGAATCCATTTGTGTACCGAAGATCGAAACGAACCGGTGATATATTCTTCGCTGCAAATTGTTGGCTGTACACATCACTGAATCGTCTTAGTGATTGCGCTTCATTCTCCTTACCCATAACAATTTGAAACCCGTTATCATTCTTTACGCTTCCCGCAACCAGCTCCCATGACCGGCGTTGTGTCAGACGTAATGTTGTCAAAGATAGCCCCGCTCTTGCCAATATGTCCCTGAACATATGAAAGGTATGTAACACCTGTTTGCCAGTACCCGCAGGCCCTGCCAGACTTGGTAGTTGCGATTCGTCTGTATATGAATTGCTTAACCTGACCTCCTCACCAAAACGATTTAGCCAGGCATTTGGCAGCCATCTGGCCACCAGGTCTTGTTCAAGATATGATATGTGCAGACCTGAAGGCCATGACCGCCTAATCGAGGCGCGAAATACCCACGGCAACTTTTCTATGTCTACCTTGATCTGCTCAAGATTCAGCACCAGGTAATTATCCGTAAGATAAGGCCGTATGGCCTGCTCCAACTGGCCGCGTGTCACATGATTGAATTCACCCTCAAAACTCACTGTCTCGACAGGGAATGTGTCAGAACGAAACAGCCAGTCCACAACAATAAGAGAAGCTACCAAAACTGAAATAACAATCAATGCCTTGATGGAGTTATCAATCTGTAACAAGGGTTTCAATTTTGACAACAGGGCTGTCATGATGGAACTCCTGTCATGCTACTTTCCAGAACTGATACCACCAGACCCTGCATAGACAATCCAGAGACCCTGGCAGCCATAGGTACCAGACTATGATCGGTCATACCTGGAACGGTATTTACTTCGAGTACGTAAGGTGCACCCTCTTCACTTACAATGATGTCTACACGTCCCCAACCGCGACAACCTATGATCCGGTATGCACGCAAGGCAATATTCTGAAGGATATGCTCGGCATCGTCTGGTAAACCGCAAGGACAGTGATAGACAGTACTGTCCTGTTTATACTTGGCCTCATAATCATAGAACGTACGGGGTGTCTCGACACAAATTGTTGGCAGAGGTTCATCATTTAGGATGCTGATAGTGTATTCTTTTCCAGCTATATAGCGTTCTATCAGGATCTGACTATCATGCTGCCACGCCTTATTCATTGCAGCCTGCAACTCTGTCATTTCGGTCACCAGACTCATGCCAAGGCTTGATCCTTCAGATGTCGGCTTCACCACAACAGGAAAGTCGAATGCAACAGACTCCATATCAATAGAATCACCATTTGAGATCTCAATATATTCTGGTGTCAGGATACCTATAGAGGACCAGATACGTTTACACTGGGACTTGTTCATACCCAATGCAGATGCAAGTACACCGCTGCCTGTATAAGGCATCCCTATCAGTTCCAGTCCGCCCTGAATTACACCGTCTTCGCCCCATCGACCATGCAACATGACAAAGGCACGCGTAAAATTTCCCTCACGCAATCGATTCAGAACATCACGATCGGCATCCACCGCATGAGCATCTATACCCGCGGCCTGCAAGGCGTTTATTACCACCGCACCACTTAGCAGTGATATCTCCCGCTCTGTAGAGATGCCGCCCATCAAAACCGCGACCTTTCCATAACGTAAGGGATTCATGCGGCTTCTCCAATAATCCGCACTTCCGGTTCCAGTCTGATACCCTGGCTACATTCGACTTCCTGCTGTACGTAATAAATCAATTCTTCAATATCATTAGCTGTAGCCAGGTTATTGTTTACAATAAAATTGGCATGCATCTCCGAAACGCAAGCTCCACCAATACACTTACCCTTGAGACCGCTCGCTTCAATCAGGCGTGCTGCATAATCACCCTCGGGATTCTTGAAAACAGAGCCAGCATTCGGTAACTGGGTCGGTTGCGTCGCCCCACGTTTGGCAAGTAAAGATCTAATTCTTTCACGGCCTGTATCTCCGCTTGCTCTTGCAAGCTTGAAATAAGCGGCAACAAACCATTCATCTTCTGGGCCAGCTACATGACGATAAGCAATATCAAAGTCTTCAGGAGCATGTTTTTTTATTTTGCCCTGTCGATCCATGGTTTCCGCACTTTTCACGACAGACCAGGTCTCAGAACCAAATGCACCTGCATTCATTGCCAAGGCACCGCCCACTGTTCCTGGTATGCCGGCAAAGAATTCGGCGCCTGTCAACCCCTGCTGTACACTGAAGCGGGCCAGTTTGGCACTGGCGACTCCAGCCTCTGCACGCACCGTTTCATCATTCACCAACAACAATTTATTCAATAAGCCACTACTAACAATAACTGTTCCACGTATACCGCCATCACGTACAAGTAAATTGCTGCCCAGTCCTATCCAGAAAAGGGGTTCATTATTGGGCAACAGCCTCAGAAAATAGGACAAGTCTTCCAGATCAGCCGGCTTGTAATACTGATCTGCCACGCCGCCCACGCGCCAACTGGTATGTTTGCTCATGGGCTCAGCACGAAGAAGTTCTCCACGTAGTTCCTGGTTATGCAATGAGACGCTCATATTAATTTCGCCTCTACATTTGTTGGAAGAGCTGCGGCAATCTGACCAATGTTTCCGGCTCCCATAGTCAGTACCAAATCATTTGCCTGCACAAGATCACTCAACACTTGCGGTAATAACTCTATCTCACTCACAAATACCGGTTGACATCGACCACGTGCACGTATGGCCTGACACAGATCACGTCCACTGGCACCGCTAATCGGTCGTTCACCGGCGGCGTAAACATCTGTTACCACAAGCTGATCCAGATCGGCCAAAACGGTACTGAAGTCATCGAATAAGTCCTGCGTACGCGTATAACGATGCGGTTGAAATGCAACCACCAGCCTTCTGTCTGGCCAACCCTCTTTTGCAGCTTCTATGGTTGCCCGTAGTTCCGTGGGATGATGTGCATAATCATCAATAAACAAAACGTCTCCACTATCGATATGAACTGAGCCATTGATCTGAAACCTTCTTCCTATGCCCTGGAACTTTTCCAATCCGGCGGCTATCTTCGCGGGATCAATATCCAGGGAATAGGCCACGCTAATGGCTGCCAGGGCATTCAAGGTATTGTGGCGACCGGGTGAGTTCAAGGTAACACCCAGCCAATCCCGAATACCCGGAACTGAGACCTTAAAAAACATGCGGCCGGCCTTTTGTCTGACTTCTCTTCCCTGAACATCTGCATCATCACTAAAACCGTAGGTCAACAACGGTTTATGAACTTGCTGAATAATCTCTCTTACTGACTCATCGTCAATACACATGACAGCGAGACCATAAAATGGAAGATTGTGCAGAAAAGCCACAAAGGTCTGCTTCAGTCGCTCAAAGTCTCCGCCATAAGTTGACATATGGTCGAAATCGATATTGGTAACAATCGCCATCACAGGATGCAGGTGGAGAAATGATGCATCACTTTCATCTGCTTCCGCCACCAGGTACTCACCTTTACCCAGTCGTGCATTGGCGCCGGCACTGTTCAAGCGACCGCCGATCACAAACGTTGGATCAAGCCCACCCTCTGCCAGTACCGATGCAAGTAGACTTGTGGTGGTGGTCTTGCCATGCGTGCCTGCTACTGCAATACCTTTCTGAAAGCGCATAAGCTCACCCAGCATTTCCGCTCGGGGTATTACCGGGATTTTCTTTTCCAGTGCTGCGGCAACTTCAGGGTTCTCCTTGTTCACTGCTGATGAAATCACCACGACATCCACACCTTCAACCAATGAAGGATCATGACCGATATGTACATTTACACCTAACTCCCGCAAGCGTTTTGTGTTCGCATTCTCACCCTGGTCCGACCCTGATACCTTATATTTCAGGTTTGCCAATACCTCGGCGATGCCACACATACCCACACCACCAATGCCTACAAAATGAACACGATCGACCTGATTACGCATGGGCAAGCTCCCGGCAACAGTCGGCGACTGCCTCAGTAGCATCCGGCATAGCACAGGCCAATGCGGCCTGCGCCATCTCAACCAATTTATCCCGATTCTCTGAAAACTCACGAATCAGTACGGCTACATGATTGACTGTGAACTCCGATTCATTAATCAGAATCGCGGCACCTCTTTCTGACAAGAATCGAGCATTAACAGTTTGATGATCATCCACCGCATGCGGGTACGGAACCAAAATGGCAGCTATACCTACAACAGATATCTCGCTGACTGTCATCGCACCTGCTCGGCACACTATAAGGTCTGCCCAGGAATAAGCCTCGTTAATATCTTCTATGAATGCTGTAACTCTGGAGCCTATCTTCAGGTCAGCATAGCTGGTCCGAGTTAATTGTTCCTGCATCACACCACATTGATGCCAGACATCGAGTAACAAGTGATTCTGCAATGTTTGAAACACTTGTGGCATAATACGGTTAAACATAGCGGCGCCCTGGCTACCGCCTATTACCAGTATTCTTATTGTACTGTCCTGCCTGTTCAGACGAGTTGCCGGTCTCTCTATAGCAATAATGTCTTCCCTTACAGGATTACCAACATGCTTTGCAGCTATAGCCTCACCAAAAGCATCAGGAAATCCGCATAGCACTCTGTCTGCTATCAAGGCCAGCATTCTGTTCGTCAAACCAGGAACGGCATTTTGTTCGTGTACTACTAAAGGTTTGCGTAACAACCATGCTGCGATAGCACCTGGGCCAGATACAAACCCGCCCATGGCCAGTACTACCCCTGGCTCCCTCTTATTAATAATGTAAAGTGATTGAATTACAGCCAGTCCCAAACGTATTGGTAACAATAACCAGCCAAGCAGACCCTTACCGCGTAGTCCGCTGATAGTGATTTCATCAAGCTCAATACCAGCATCCGGGACAGTACGCGCTTCTATTCCGTATCGCGTACCGATCCAGGTCACCTTCATATTCTCTGCCATCAGTGTTCTGGCAACAGCAAGGCCCGGGAAGACATGTCCGCCCGTACCACCTGCTAAAATTATTGCGCCAGTCAACGTCGTCTCCAGGTTCGTGTTCGCAACTCTCTTTCCACCATCAGTAGCAAACCGACTGCAATACTACTTGATAAAATACTGCTACCTCCATAACTCATAAAAGGCAGCGTAAGTCCCTTGGTTGGCAAAACTCCCATATTAACGCCCATATTTATCATGGCTTGCGCACCCAACCATACAGCTATGCCTTGCACAAGACGCGCTGCATATAATTGACCACTTTCCTCAGCCGACCTGGCAATTATCAATGCCCTCGTTACCAGTACACCAAACAAAACGATCACCAGTAAAATACCTAATAGTCCAAATTCCTCGGCAAACACTGCAAATAAAAAATCAGTATGTGCTGCAGGCAGGTAAGAAAGTTTTTGTATACTGGCGCCGAGACCGACTCCAAACCACTCGCCTCGACCAAATGCGATAAGTGCTTGTACCAACTGAAAACCGGCATCAAATGGATCTGCCCAGGGATCAAGAAAACCTGTTACGCGGTTCATGCGATAAGGGGATATCAAAGTCAGGGCAACCATGCTGCCGGCTCCGGCAAATACAATGGCCATAAAGTGCCAGAATCTCACGCCAGCCAGAAACATCATAGTTAGCACGGTAATAGATATCACCGCTACGGTTCCCAGATCAGGTTCTTGCAACAGCAACACACCTACGATAGCGACTACGAGACCTATCATAAGTATGCCGGGTACAAACAACTTCAGTTTTTCCTGGTGCCTAACTAGATAGCCGGCAACATAGACCACCATTGCCAACTTAACGAACTCAGATGGCTGTACATTAAATATACCCAGACGCAACCAGCGAGAGCTTCCATTAATACTGACACCAATACCTGGAACCACGACCAATACCAATAATATTATGCCGGTTAGCAACAGAAAAGGACCCGCAGCCTCCCACTGGCGTATACGCATATGCATCACCAGAACCATCAATCCCAGACCCAAAATCACATGCACAATATGACGACTTATAAAATAAAATGCATTTCCTGTCGTCTGTTCTGCAATTGAAATCGATGCCGAATAAACCATTATCGACCCCAGAGACAGCAATAAAATAAGGCTGGACATAATCCAGGGATCCCATTGCGGATACTGATATCCTGCAGCACGACTTGCAGAAATATTAACGCTTGCACTAGTCATCCATTTTTACCTTAGAGGCCAGTGAATCCTTAACGGCCTGACGAAATGCCTCACCTCTTTCTTCAAAACTGCGGTACATATCAAAACTGGCACAGGCGGGGGATAACAACACTGCGTCACCAGTCCTGGCAATACTGCCGGCCTTGGTAACGGCTTCATCAATGGATCTGGCATGAATTACATCAGCAACATCACGAATGGCATTCTCAATCAATGCGGCATCGCGACCTATGACAATGACTGCTCTGGCCTTAGCCGCTACGGGCTCCCTGAGCTCATTAAAATCCGCGCCCTTACCTTCACCGCCGACAATAAGAACTACCTTATTTCTATCTATCCCCTGCACGGCAGCGATTGTCGAACCGACATTGGTGCCCTTGGAATCATTCACCCACAGCACCCCATCCTGGTCTGCAATCACTTCTGTTCGATGTGGCAATCCGGAGAATTCCTGCAATGCCTTTTTCATGGCATCGTACGACACGCCTATTACACTACACAGTGCCATTGCAGCGAGGGCGTTGGCTATGTTGTGTTGGCCGACAAGTCTTACCTCGGATACGGGAAGAATGGCACGATCACCATGCACCAGCCATTGTTCATCGTTTCTATCCATCAAACCAAAATCACATTCACGTTCGGGCGCGCTCAAACCAAAATAGATTACTTCGCGGTTTGCCCTGGCCAATCTTGCAACCCTGGCATCATCTGCATTCAGTACCATGACTCCATTTCCGGAAAATATCTTTTGCTTGGCGCGACAATACTCTTCAAGACTGTCATAGCGGTCCATATGATCCGGGCTAACATTTAAAAATGCGGCCGCACGCGCATTTAAACTGAATGTTGCCTCCAGTTGAAAACTGGACAATTCAAGTACATAGATATCTGGTTGCGGTTTTTCCAGTAGCGTTAATACCGGCACCCCGATATTCCCACCCAGTTCAGTCTGAAGATGGGCCGCTCTACACATTTCCGCGACAAGTGTTGTGACTGTGCTCTTACCATTAGAACCCGTAATGGCAATTACATCGGCCTTCACGTCGCGTACAAATAATTCCACATCACCTACAATCTCCAGGCCCTGATTACGTGCATCAACCAGAAACGGCTCAACCAATGGTACACCGGGACTAACTACTATAATATAATAGTGCTCGTTAAGCGTTAACGGAAATGGGCCTGTTCTTATTTGTAAATCTTCACATTGTTCAATAAATTCTTTTGCAACCTGCATGCAATCACGACTGTCCATTGCGGTCACGGAATAGCCCTGTCGACACAAATACGCAATAGCGGATAAACCGGTTTTACCCAGCCCGACTACCAATGCCTTATGTGTTTCCATTTTTTCCATCTCCGCCGCCAAGTTGATCATCTGATCTTCAACGTTGCCAGACCGGACAACACAAGTATCAATGTAATAATCCAGAATCTGACAATCACTCTGGGTTCAGGCCAACCTTTAAGTTCAAAGTGATGATGCAATGGCGCCATTCTAAAAATACGCTTACCAATCAACTTATAAGAAGTGACCTGCAGGATTACCGAGACAGTCTCCATTACAAAAATGCCGCCCATGATGAAC
Organism: Gammaproteobacteria bacterium; assembly: GCA_036986275.1. GTDB lineage: Bacteria > Pseudomonadota > Gammaproteobacteria > Acidiferrobacterales > SZUA-150 > BTRG01. Next base: position 11,641 of record BTRG01000030.1, read on the forward strand.
AGAACAATTTCCTGCCGCACGACCACTGCTACAATACCCAAAGCCGCGCCCAGAGCCAGCGCGCCAATGTCACCCATAAACACCATGGCTGGATACGTGTTAAACCAGAGGAATCCCAGACCTGCACCGACTATGGCACCGCAAAAAATCAATACTTCGCCCACACCGTAAATATAAGGAATACCCAGATAACTGGAAAAGTTTAGATGGCCGGTAACATAGGCAAATACCGCCAGACCACCCGCTACCATGACAGTAGGCATGATGGCAAGACCATCCAATCCATCGGTAAGATTGACTGCATTGCTTGAACCCACAATAACGAGATAGGCAAACAATACATAGATTGGACCCATGTATAACGACACATCCTTAAAGAAAGGAACAATCAAGGATATTTCGGCTTCACTACCTGCCGTGGAATAGAGAAACAAGGCTGCGCTGATCCCTGCCAGGCTTTGCCAGAAATATTTTTTTATAGCGCCTATACCTTTAGGGTCCTTATTCACCAATTTCTTATAATCGTCAGCCCAGCCAATCACTCCGAAGGCCAGGGTTGTCAACAAAACCACCCAAACAAAACGATTACTCAAATCGGCCCACAATAATGTTGAAACACTGATGGCAACGAGTATCAATGCGCCACCCATGGTGGGCGTCCCTGCTTTAGCCAGATGCGATTCCGGGCCATCATCCCTTATCGTCTGTCCTATTTGATAGCGATTCAGACGACGTATCATGGCAGGACCAATCACCAGACAAATCAGTAACGATGTCAGCACGCCCAGGATTCCCCGAAAAGTCAAGTAGCGGAATACATTAAAAGCACTTATATCATCAGCAAGTATATTGAAGAGATAATAAAGCATGTGAACGTTCCTCTAGTCTTCCTGCCTGCGAACAATCCCTTCGACTACATTTTCCATATGCATTGACCTTGAACCTTTCACCAATACAGTTGTATCTGAATGCAGGCAATCTATTAGTGACTCAACCAATTCCTGATGACTCGCATAATGTCCTGCACCTTTGGCAAAAGTTTGTACGGTGTGTTTTGTAAGATCGCCAAGTGCAAACAAACGTGAGACTCCGATTTTCTTTGCCAGCCTACCGACACGCTTGTGTATGTCCGGACCCAAGTCACCCAGTTCCGCCATATCTCCCAATACCAGTATGCGTTCACCCTGGGCCTCTTTGAGTACTTCCAGCCCAACTGATAATGAAGCAGGATTGGCGTTATAGGTATCATCAATTATCCTGGCACCACTCACTCCATGCTTGACTTCGAGACGTCCATTTATCGCACGAAGCTTTTCAAGACCGGTTTTGATATCGGCCAGATCTGCGCCGGCAGCCAGCGATGCAGCAGTCGCAGCCAGGGCATTGGCAGCGTTATGTCGACCTAATACAGATAAGTTCATGGATACTTCCCCCTTGTTGGTGGATACAATGAGACGGCAACCGTTGACATCAGGATGATAAACACCTTTAACATCAGCCTGATCTGAAAATCCAAACGTAACTACTGTTTGTTTCTTAGCTTGTTCCCTCCAGAATTCGCAATAAGGATCATCGGCATTTATCACTGCGATACCATTTTCCGCCAACCCCGAGAACATCTCTGCTTTTGCCGCTGCGACAGACGCGACATTGCCCAAACCGGCCAGATGGGCCTCTGAAGCATTTGTAATGACGCCAACGTCGGGCCGCACCAGACCGGAGAGATGGGCTATTTCTCCCAAGTGATTCATGCCCATTTCTATCACTGCTGAACGATGCTTGCGTCGCAAGCGCAGCAGGGTCAGTGGTACACCAATATCATTATTCAGATTACCCTGCGTTGCCAAACAAGGCGCCTTGCATGACAGTATGGTGGCTATCATTTCTTTTACAGTTGTCTTGCCATTACTCCCGGTTACACCAATAACCGGAATATTAAAATGTATTCGCCAGTAGGCAGCAAGTAGACCCAGGGCTATGCGCGTATCATCTACCTTGATATACGGTAAGGCTGTTGCCAACTCTTTTATAAGAACAGCGCCGATGGCCCCTTTCGATATGGCTTGAGCCAGAAAGTTATGGCCATCAAACTTTGGACCTCGCAGGGCAATAAACAGGTCGCCCTGTTCAGTTGTCCTGGTATCGGTTGACACACCGGTGAATATCACATCCTCACCGCTGAGCACCCCTTGCATGGATTCGGCTGCAACCGACATAGACATCATGCAGCCTCCCTTAGAAGATCAAGTACAGTCTGCCTGTCGCTATACAAAATTTTCTCAGTACCGATAATCTGGTAATTTTCATGACCTTTACCAGCAACTAACACTGCATCATCTGGCCTGGCGTGTGTCACCGCATACTGGATAGCCGTGCGGCGCTGTTTTTCTATAACTGGCTTATGCTTCATAGCTGCAACAATGGAATTAATGATGGTATCCGGATCCTCTGTCCGGGGATTGTCATTAGTCACCACCACGCGGTCAGCATATTGGTCTGCTATAGCGCCCATCTCATGACGTTTACCCTTGTCGCGGTCACCACCACACCCGAATACACACCATAACTCTCCAGTACAATGTTCACGCACTGACTCTAAGGCCTGATATAGGGCATCCGGGGTGTGTGCATAATCCACGATTACCATGGGCTGTGTATTACTTGCTCTAAAACATTCCATACGCCCCAGGACTGGATGGAGCTGGCTGATAATAGCTGGCATTTCTTCAGGCCTATAACCTTCAATATGTAGAACAGCAAGCACTACAGCAATATTCATGGCATTAAACTTGCCAAATAAGGGACACTCAATTTCAATCTGCTTACTATCCATGTTAACCGAGAGTAACAGGCCCTTTTCTGATGTACTGATAACATTGGTCTTGATATCACCCTGCTCAGCAGCATAACCAAGCAATAGCAACTGTGGCTCATTACGAGCCTTGAGTTCCTTATAAAGCTTACTGCCATACTCATCATCAACATTAATAACTGCAGATCTTAATCCTGGCATATAAAACAATTGAGACTTGGATACCATGTAAGCCATCATGTCTCCATGATAATCCAGGTGGTCCCGACTTAAATTAGTAAACACAGCCGTGGAAAAACACACGCCGTCTACTCTTCCTTGATGCAACGCGTGTGATGACACTTCTATACAAACATATTCTGCACCGGCATCAGCAAATTGCGCTAACAATCTATGTACTGTTATACTGTCCGGTGTTGTATTCAGAGTGGGTTCAAGGTCATTAATAAATCCATTACCCAGCGTACCGATAACTGCACAATGCTTTTGACTGTTGTCGTGAGAAGACATATTCAGTGCCTGCGCCAACAATTGCGTGCATGTTGTCTTGCCATTCGTACCTGTCACACCAATCACCTTCAGCCTTGATGAGGGTGAACCAAAGAATCTATCAGCAATCAAACCAAGGCGATTCTTCAAATCCTCTATTACTACAACCGTCACAACTGATTCTTGTGAGATAGTATTCGGTTCTTTCTCACACAACACAGCAATAGCACCCCGATCCACTGCAGCAGCAATATATTCATGACCATCATCGGTGACACCGGTAACGGCAATAAACAGAGCGCCAGGAATAATCGCCCGGCTATCCAGAAAAAGATCAACAAGCTCCCGATCCTGTGACTCCTCGATCTTAGCTATTCCTTGCAACAAGCTTGTCAGTTTTACTTTATTCATACATTCAGCCTGGCCTAAGCTGTGTCCCGGGATTTCTGTTGTACGATATAGCGATCATTCGGGAGCTCCATACCATCAGGTGCAATATTCAGCAGCCGCATGGCGCCGGACATCACTCGACTAAATACAGGTGCTGCTACACGACCGCCGAAGTAATCGCCCCCCCTGGGATCGTCGACCGTTACCACCATCACCAGTCTCGGATCAGAAGCAGGCGCCATTCCGGCAAATAAGGAAATATAATTCTTCTCCGAATAGGATCCGGAGATTAGCTTGTGTACGGTGCCTGTTTTGCCTGCAACACGATAATGCTGTACTTGCGCAGCTGCCCCGGTACCATGACTGCCAACAGCCAGCTCCAACATGGCACGCACACGTCTGGCCGTTGTCACGGAAAACACGCGCCTCCCTTCAATTTCATTTCCATCATGAAGAAGTATGGTTACCGGCAACAGCACACCATCATTTGCTATGGCCGTATAGGCCCGTGCCAATTGCACAGGTGTAACTGATAGACCATAGCCAAAAGAAATCGCCGCATGGTCAATTTTGACCCATCGATTCGAGGCATTAAGTTTTCCTACCACCTCACCTGGTAGACCACTCCCTGTTAGACTACCAAAACCAACATCACTATACTGCTTCCACAATTCCTTCTTATTCATTGCCAGCGCTATTTTTGTCGCACCCACATTACTCGATTTCTCTAACACGCCCGCCACGGACAGATAACCGTAATTATGTGTATCACGGATTGTTTTTTTACCCACCTTGAATAAGCCCGGTGAGGTATTAATCAGGGTTGCCGGTTTGAATCGGCCGCTCTCCAGACCCAGAGCTATAGTAAAAGGTTTAACGGTTGAACCCGGCTCCAGTACATCAGTCACTGAGCGATTTCTAAACAAACGACTGCGCAATCCGGAGCGGTTATTCGGATTAAATCCTGGCTCATTTACCATCGCCAGAATCTCACCAGTCTTTGCATCCAGAACCACAACAGAACCTGAAGATGCTTTATGTTGCTTGACGGCAGCCTTAAGCTCTCTGTAAGCAAGATATTGAATGCGTCTATCCAGGCTTAGTGTAATATCCTTACCTGGTACCGGCAGGCGTATGTTCTCCACGCTCTCGACAATGTTCCCCAATCTGTCCTTGAGCACTCTTTTCTTTCCCGGGATAGCTCGCAACAACGGATCGTAGATTAGCTCAAGCCCTTCCTGGCCGTGGTCATCTATGTTTGTAAAACCGATGACATGTCCGGACACAGGACCAGTGGGATAATAGCGACGGTATTCACGTTGCAGATAGACACCGGGAATTGCCAGTTCCTTTACTTTATTGGCAACCTGTGGCGTAACATGCCTCTTGAGATACATAAACTCACGCCCGCTGTGCCGGTTATAGGAACGTGATATCTCTCCTGTGCTGACTCGCAAAATATCTGCTAGCTGTGTCCATCGATCACGTGACTCGCCAAATGTCCTGGGATGTGCCCACACCGAATCTACTGGTGTACTAATGGCCAATGGTGCACCATTTCGATCACGTATCATGCCCCGTACGGCATTCTCCTTAACATCACGCAAGTAACGGGCCTTGCCTTGTTGCTGTAAGTATTCGGAACTCATTACCTGAAGATAACCGGCCCTTATGGCTAGCAATACCAGGAAAGATACAAACGTCACAATGACTACAGTCTGTCGTCCCGTATTCGTATTAGTTCTTTTTCTTGTCATGATACTTAGTGTTGAAGTGTTCGCTGAATAACAACGACTTGATCAGGTGCAGGGGTCACCATACCCAGACGCTGACGCGCCGTAGTCTCCACACGATGATGTTGTGACCACGTCCCTTCCTCTAAAAGCAACCTTCCCCATTCAATGTTTAAGGCATCGCGCTCAGCATGCAGTTCTTCAAGCTGCGTAAACAGAGACCTGCCCTGTTGGCGTGTCCCGACCACTACAGCAGAAAAAATCAGCATTGCGAAAAACAAGACAGGCATGGCCTTACTTGACCACATCATGTAACGCGCTCCGCAATACGTAACACGGCACTACGTGCCCGGGGATTCTGTTGCACCTCAACCATGCCGGCGCGCCGGGCCTTGCCAATCTGTTTCAAGGGTGCCCGAATCAAATCAGTCTCGCGTATAGGCAAATCCGGTGGATACACATCATTGCTGGAATGCTTGCGTATAAAACGTTTCACCATTCTGTCTTCCAACGAATGAAAACTTATGACGGCAAGTCTGCCACCTGGTGCAAGCACATCCAGTGCCTGCTCGAGTCCGTGCTGCAATTCTTGCAATTCCTGATTAATATGCAGACGTATCGCCTGAAAACTCCTTGTAGCAGGATGCTTCTTACGCTCACGCGTGGGCACGGCATTTTCAATGATTTCGACCAGCTGACCCGTACGTGTGATGGCCCGCTGCTCTCGGCCATGAACAATGGCGCGGGCAATCCGGCGCGCAAAGCGTTCTTCACCCAACTCTTTCAATACCCGGGAAATGTCTTCCTCAGCAGCATGTTGTAGCCACTGCGCGGCTGTTTGCCCGGTACGCGTATCCATACGCATATCCAGGGGACCGTCTAACTGAAAACTAAATCCACGCTCTGCCTCATTCAGCTGCGGTGATGAAACGCCCAGATCAAACAAGATGCCATCTACCTTGTTTGCATAACCGTATTGCTTGACCGTTTCACTCAGCATGGAAAAAGGCCTGTTCTCGATCGCAAATCGTTCATCCCCGCCAAACCTTTCTCCGGCCACCTGCACTGCGTCAGGATCCCGATCCAGGGCCAGTATGTGTCCGCCCTGACCCAACGATGACAAGATGGCTCGCGCGTGCCCGCCACGACCAAACGTGGCATCCACATAAAATCCATCCGGCTCTACCTGCAAGGCATCCACGGCCTCCTTCAGCAGCACTGATTGATGCATCGGCATCAGTCCCTGTCTGCTTGCTGGAAAAAAACAGTGGCCACTGCATCACAGCGACAAGGAAACCAGTTCGGGTGGCAGCCCTTCATTGTCGTCATCATTCATCTCCAGCCATTCGCTACGACGGGTGTTCCAGGTTTCTTCAGACCAAATCTCGAATTTATTGCCTTGCCCGATCAGGACAATGGATTTTTGCAGGAAGGCAAACTCACGCAGTGGCGTAATCAGTAAAATACGGCCGCTGGCATCGAGTTCGCACTCAGTGGCGTGGCCAATAAGCAGTCGTTGTATGCGTCGAGCCTGACGGTTAAGGCTTGGCAGTTTCACCAGCTTGCGCTCAATGTCTTCCCAATCCGGCAGCGGGTAGAGCAACAAACAGCTTTCAACACTGTCGACCGTCAACACCATTGCGCCCTCGCAGCGCTTGTGCAGCCTGTCACGATACTTGGTCGGCATAGCCATACGGCCCTTGCTGTCCAGATTTAATGTGTTGACGCCTCGTAACATTGACCGGTTCTACCCACCTTTAATCCACAAATACCCACTTTTCCCCACTACATGACACTATAGTAACCTCTATTAATAGCTGTCAAGCAATTTCACAAAAGTTAGTGGGTACTTTTCCCTTTCTAGACAAACGTTTAGCGAACACGGATCGATGGCAATCGTCCTCACAAAGCTTTTAGATTAGTTGGTACTAACATACTTAAAAAAGGAAGGAAATGGGAGTCAGCCGATAAGCCGGGTTCTGTCTTGGACGACCATTCATCTGGGATGCGTGTTGCCACGCACCTCAAGCAGCCTACCCAGGGACGACGCGGGCCGCGCCATAGCCCCTCTATTTGGCCTTGCTCCGAGTGGGGTTTACCATGCCGTCGCGTGTTGCCACCGACGCGGTGCGCTCTTACCGCACCTTTTCACCCTTACCTGTGTTCTCTGGACCGAAATCCAGAAAACCATCGGCGGTATATTTTCTGTGGCACTTTCCGTGGGCTCGCACCCCCCAGGCGTTACCTGGCACCCTGCCCTTTGGAGCCCGGACTTTCCTCCCCATACCGACCCGGATACACAGTGCACAGTAGTAAATCTTTCCTATACTAATAGATGTGCCCTGTGTAGCAGGGTCGGTACGAGGCGATCGCCTGGCCGACTCCCGTAGTTAGTTTACCCCTTATGGCAGCGTATTTCCGCCCTGTCGATAATTTGACACCTGCCATGTGGACCAGGCCCCGATTCAAGGGCTCACGCTGGCACAGGGTTTGCACCTGTTTACATATAAGGCTGAACAAGGGGTTCAGCTTGCGACCGGCAGGCCGAAAATAGTCACAAGGGGACTTCCTTGAGGGTTGAAGCCGGTAAATCGATGGAGCAAGTCATGAAAAAAGAGGACGCAGTCAGAGAAGCATTGGATTACGCTGAAGCAGAGGGCATTATCAAGTTCAGGGAAAATCCTACATTCGACGAACGCATGGAACACATCATCAGCCTATCGCTACCAGCAGGCATGATTCTGTTCTTTTTTATCTAGCCAAGGTCAGGCCTTCTCCTGGCCCTGACGTTCAATATCCAGAGCCAGTTGATAAAGCGTGTTTTTCTTGCGCCCGGTAATCCCGGTTGCCAGTGTCACGGCCTGTCTGGTCGGTAAACTGGCCATCAGTATCCTGAGGATGCGCTCATCCTCATCATTATAGATGGCACCCACCTCGGCCTCTGGTTGCGGGGCAGCGCCGACTACAAACACGAACTCCCCTTTTTGCCAATCCGCATCGTTGGCAATGGCCTGGTGTAATTCAGCCAGACCGGCCCGGAGTACCGTCTCGAATTTTTTGGTAAGCTCGCGCCCCATGACCGCCTCACGCTCAGGACCCAGAATGGTGACCATATCTTTGAGCGTATCCAATACCCTATGGGGGCTCTCGTAGATCACCAGAGAGCCCGGATAGCTGGCGAATCCCTGTATTTGCCGCCGCCGCGCCGAAGATTTATGTGGTAAAAAACCCACAAACCGGCAATCCTGCATGGCCATGCCGGCCACGGACAACACGGCCGTCAGAGCGCTGGGGCCTGGTATCGGGCTGACCGTTATTCCCGCCTTGTGTGCCGCCGCCACCAGTTGCAGTCCGGGATCGCTGACCAGCGGTGTTCCTGCATCCGACACCAGTGCGATAGACTGGCCCGACAGCAAACGTTCGACCAAACCACCGATACGGGAATATTCATTATGCTCATGCAAGGAAATCATTGGCGTCGCTATGCTAAAATGGCGCAGCAGTCGTCCGCTGTGACGTGTGTCTTCAGCCGCCACGACATCCACCCTGCCCAGCACGGACTGCGCCCGAGGCGACAAGTCCTCGAGGTTCCCAATGGGTGTTGCTACAACATAAAGCACAGCAGCCATATTTGACACTCATCCCGCAGGTTTAGATACTCTGCGGCCAAATAAGCCAGTCTACCCGAAACCACTCTTATGACACCGAATTCCTTTCTGCGACACTTTGTGCCCGTCATAGTATTGGCGCTGCTGTTGCCGCTGTCATCCTGTGTCACCAAGGCACCGGTCCCGGAGCGTATCGAAGAGCGCGCGGAAGCCCCCACGGAACAATTGGCCATAGAGGCCGAAGAGAAAGGCGAATACCTCCTGGCCTCCAGTCGTTACCAACAACTGGCGGACACCCAAACCAGCCCGCGGCGGCAGCACTATCAACTCAAGAGTATCGCCGCCCTTATCAAAGCCGGGCAGTACCATGGCGCCAAGGCCATGCTCAGGGAAATCAAGGTCAAAGGATTGAGCCGAACAATACTTGCAAGAAAACTCATCTTGCTGGCGCAAGTCTCGCAGTTTGAAGGTCGGTATGAGAAGGCAATACGTCTGCTGTCCAAGGCCCAGGCTACACGCAACCTGAATCCCGAGCTCTATAGCGAGATTTACCATATTAAGTCCGTCGCGGAATTGGCACTGGAAAATCCTATCGGCGCTGTTGGCAACTTGATTCAACGTGAGAAATACCTGGCGGATATTACACTTATAGACAAGAACCAGGTAGAAATTTGGGAGATACTGAATACTCTGCCCATTAGTGAGCTCAAACAGGAGCGCAATCTCACCGACCACACTGAGCTTGGCGGCTGGTTGGACCTGGCCATTGCCCGCGCCAGTCGACCCAATCAGTTTAATAGTGTTGCTGGAAAATGGAAGCAAACTCACCCCCATCACAAGATTACAGAATCTTTTCTGAAAACACTGACCAGTCGACGACCTACCTTTGTCGGGCGCGTGTATCAAATCGCCTTGCTGCTGCCACTTAGCTCGCAGTTTGAATTAGCGGCCAAAGCCGTTCGGGACGGCTTCATGTACCTGGACAAGAAGAATCCTAATAATGAAAAACCAAGAATAAAAATCTATGACACAGGCGTCGACAACACCGAGGTTGCTGCAGTATATAACCGGGCCGTCACCGAAGGCGCGGACTTTATCGTCGGCCCTCTGGGTCGGGAATCCGTACAAGCGCTCTTTGAAAACACAGACCTGTCAACCCCGACCATGGTCCTTAGTCACGCAGAAGAAGATACAGATGTGTCAGGACAACCAGTATTTCAATTTGGATTACCCCCTGAACAAGAGGCCGTGCAGGCCGCCGAACGCGCCTATCTGGATGGCAAGCGCATGGTTACCATACTGTATATGAACAACGCCCTGGGCTTGCGCCTGAAAGATGCCTTCCAAAAACATTGGCAGAGCCTGGGCGGCATTATCCTGGACAGTCAGTCTTTCGAACTGGGCCAAAACGACTATTCCGGTGTGGTAAAACGGTTGCTGAATATTAACGACAGCGAAGCGCGTCATCACGCTCTAGAAAAAGAACTGCGACGCAAACTGAAGTTTGCCCCCCGCCGCCGTCAGGATGTGGAGGCTATCTTTCTGGCTACCAACGCGGCTCACGGCAGACTCATCAAACCACAATTGAATTATCATCGCGCTTCAAAGGTTCCGGTGTACTCGACATCCCATATTTTTACGGGCAAACCCGACCCAATTAAGGACGCGGATCTTGACGGTGTGATCTTTGGTGATATGCCCTGGATGTTACTGCAGAACGGCGCTCTCGGCGATCTTAAAAAAGGCCGCGGTGCCTGGCGTTACGCTCAGACCCAGTTGGACAGACTGTTTGCGCTGGGTATGGATAGCTATACCATCATCCCCTATCTGGGTCGTATCAGCAGCGACAGTGCCATACGTTTCAACGGTGTCACCAGCGGCCTGAGCGTGGATCAGGATGGGCAATTACACAGGCATTTATTGTGGGCACGCTTCAAACGCGGTTCACCAAAACTACTGGATAGTTATTATAATTATACCGGTCAACTGAAATCCAGAAATGATCCGTCCACTGCCGGAGCATCTTGAAAAAGGCGTTAAGGCCGAAATAGCAGCGCGCCATTACCTGGAGCGAGCCGGTTACCAATTCCTCAGAAAAAATTACCGCACGCCTTACGGTGAGGTTGATTTAATAATGAAGAATGACGACACACTGGTCTTCATTGAAGTTCGCTATCGAAAAAACGGGCGTTTTGGTCAAGCTGAAGAAACGATAGGCTCTCGCAAGCAATCGAAGCTGCTGGCCTCAGCAGAACATTTCCTGCAACAAAACAGTATTGGTAATCTTGGTTGCCGTTTTGATATTGTTGCGATTACCGGAACCCTTAGGGATGACAACATTTCCTGGATCAGGAACGCTATCCAGGCCTGACACGATTGAAGATGATTACCATGAATAATTTACCGCCGACAGACCGAGCACGTAAGAACTTTCAGGACCACCTGGACAGCGTACAACAACACCATGAAGCCCTCTTGCCTGATATTGCCAGCGCCGCCAATACCATGATCAAGGCACTGTTGGCTGATAAAAAAATACTGGCATGCGGAAACGGCGGTTCGGCCAGCGATTCACAACATTTTTCTTCAGAATTACTTAATCGCTTTGAGAGCGAACGCCCGGGCTTGCCGGCTATTGCCTTGAACACCGACAGTTCAACCATTACTTCGATCGCCAATGATTATCGCTTTGAAGATATCTTTGCCAAACAGGTGCGCGCCCTGGGTCAACCCGGTGATGTCTTGCTCGCTATCAGCACCTCCGGCAACTCGGCAAATATCTTGCAAGCCGTGGAAGCGGCCCATGAGCGTGAAATGGTATGTATTGCATTAAACGGACGTGATGGCGGCGAACTCAATGACCGACTACATACAACAGATGTGAATATATGCGTACCTGTTAATTCGACGGCGCGCATACAGGAGACCCATATTATTATTATCCATTGCCTGTGTGATCTTATTGATGCCCACTTGCTGGGCCAGCCATGAAGAAAATCTGTCTCATTACATGCAGCCTGTTGTTGTCCTACAGCCTCAGTGCCTGTGCGCCTGCTATTGTTATTGGCACAGGTACCGGCATAGTGGTCTCCAATGACAGGCGCACAATGGGCGCCTTTCTGGATGATGGCACCATAGAGCGCAAGGCAAATCGCATACTCGGCCGGAATAAATCTCTATCCGAAAATACCCATATCAACATCACCAGCGTCAATGGCCTGGTCCTGATTACCGGAGAAATCTCCCGGCAAGAGCAGCGCGGCCAGATACTGGATGCCATACGTAACATTAAAGGCGTACAACGTACCGTTAATGAAATTCGTATCGCCGCGCCCAGTTCGTTGACGGAACGAAGTGCTGATACCTGGCTGACCAGCAAGGCAAAAACACATCTAATGGCCGATGAAAGGGTTGACTCGACACGTATAAAAGTCGTTACTGAAAATAAATCGGTTTACCTGATGGGCCTGGTCACACCCAAAGAGGCCGACTATGCCGTGCAGGCTGTGCAGCGCACACGAGGCGTCCGGCGTATCGTCAAATTGTTCGAATATATAGACCGATGAGCACAGCGAATAAAATTATTGATGGCATGAGTAGTCTGGATGCATATCTGACCACGCTCACCAGACCGCTGGTATTTACCAACGGCTGCTTCGATATTCTGCACCGTGGACATATTGCTTATCTTGAAGAAGCCGCGGCACTGGGCCACAGTCTGATCATTGGTGTTAACAGTGATGATTCAGTCCGCCGACTCAATAAGGGACCAGGGCGCCCCATCAACATCCTGGAAGACCGTATGGTGGTATTGGCCGGCCTCGCCTGTGTCGATGCCGTGATTGCCTTTGAAGAAGACACTCCGTTGAAACTTATCCAGCACATCAAACCCGATCATCTGGTAAAGGGTGGGGACTGGGCGATCAAGGACATTGTTGGTGCTGAAGATGTTATCAACCATGGCGGTCATGTACATTCCATACCTTTTCGTTACCAGCGCTCCACCTCTGCATTGGTTGAAAAACTTCGCTCCACATGAGCTCACCTGACAAGAGCCCTCTCGATACAGCCACAATTCGCTCACTTTACGCTATTGTCGGTCACGACAACGTATTAACTGACGATGCGGAATGCTGGCCATACGGGCAGGACAACTCACGGCGACATGCAGCACCCGATGCCGTAGTCTTTTCCAGTCATACTGAACAGATCGCCGAGATTATAAAGCTCTGCCGCCAGAGCAATACCCCCCTGACCGTTCGTGGTCGCGGCACCAACACGACCGGCGCCACCGTACCACATCGGGGTGGCATTGTTTTATCACTGGAACGTATGGATAAGATCATAGAAATAGATGCTGACAACCGTCTGCTGCGGGCGCAACCCGGCGTCATCAATCAAGCCGTCCAGCAATGCGCCGGTAAACATAACTTATTCTGGCCACCAGACCCCACTAGCGCCGCATACTGCACCATAGGTGGCAACCTGGGCATGAATGCGGCAGGCCCATATGGCGTAAAATATGGTTCAACACGCGATCATGTCCTGGGGTTAACCGCCGTAACCGGTGCGGGTGAGATAATAAAAACCGGCGTCAGCACCTCAAAAGGCGTGGTTGGCTATGACCTCACACGCTTGCTTATTGGTTCAGAAGGCACATTGGCCGTCATCACGGAGGCGACACTGAAGCTCTCCGCAAAACCTGAGGCCAGGAAAACATTGCGTGCATTCTACGGTGATATTGATTCTGCCACGGCTGCGATTGTCGCTATCATGAAACAACCCGGCATACCTTGCGCCCTGGAGTTTATGGATCGTGGCGCACTAAATATTATTCGCGAACACACGACACTGGCATTACCGAAAAAAGCCCAGTCCCTGTTAATTATTGAAGTAGAGGGCGATAGTCAGTCCCTGCCCGCGGCGGCTACAGCCGTACAAGCAGCGGCAGACAACAAGGGATTGCTTGATTTACATACGGCTTCATCCGATGAAGAGACAACAGAATTGTGGCGACTTCGCAAGGCGCTTTCTCCCGCCCTGCGTGACATTGCCCCCAATAAACTCAACGAGGATGTCGTCGTCCCGGTAACACACCTGCCTGAACTTCTCTCCGGCCTTGAGACGCTCAGCCAACGATACAGCATCCCGATCATTAACTTTGGGCACGCCGGCAATGGTAATATTCACGTCAACCTGTTGTATGACACCCAGGATCCCAAACAGTCAAACAATGCGCATCACTGCCTGAGTGATGTATTCGATCTTGTGTTGGCCCTGGGCGGTACACTCTCGGGCGAACATGGTGTGGGGCTGGTAAAAAAAGAATATGTCTCCCGTGAAATAGACGCGGTAACCCTTAACGTCATGGGCCGAATCAAAAAGAGTTTTGACCCCGACAACATCCTCAATCCGGATAAGGCCTTCCCCACGGAATAAAGCCACACTTTTGGCCGACAAGCCGGCTTCCGCTTAGCCCATCATGGGCTACACTTCCGGATAAGACTGGTGAAGTCACATATAGCTATGCCCAAAACAGACAGACCAGTGACTTTCAGTATCAATGAGGAGAGCACCGTGAAACGCATGTTATTACTCACCGGGCTGTTGTTCAGCCTTGGCAACGCCTACGCCGCAGACAACCTGGACAGCATCCAGAATCTGGGCCAGCAGAAAACCTTTAAACTGTTCTCGGAAGACCTGGCAGCCGTCGTGGCCTACCGCTCCACATCCCCCGCGGAACCACTGGGCGCCACGGGTTTTGATATTGGTATCGAGGCCACTTCCACCGGTCTGCCCAATTCCAAGGAATGGGCCCTGGCCAACTCCGATGGCGAGGCCATCGATAGCATCGTCCTGCCGCGGGTGCATATACACAAAGGCCTGCCCTTTGGTATTGATATCGGTGCCTCCTATGTCGGTAGTGGTTCCGATACCGACATCAGCATCACCGGTGCTGAATTGAAATACGCCTTCATGGAAGGCGGCACGGCAACACCGGCGCTGGCATTGCGCGTCACCTACAGCGCACTGTCAGGCATCGATCAACTGGATATGACAACCACGGGCGTGGAATTGTCCATCTCCAAAGGCTTTGCCTTATTCACTCCTTACGCAGGGGTCGGCTACGTTTCTGTCACCAGCACGCCGAAAGCAGAAGCCGCTGAGCCTGTCCCCGGTGTATTCGCCGGCTTTGAAGAAGAAACTTTTGGCATGAGCAAGGCCTACGCCGGTGTGAATATGGCACTGGGTATTGTTAGTGTTTTGGCTGAAGGCGATAAAACTGGTGAGGCCACCTCTTACAGCTTGAAACTGGCCTTAAGATGGTAATCCTTCATGGTTTACTCCGTAAGAATGCCGCGTTAAACGCGGCGTTTTACTTTCTACGCCAGCAATTCCTGGTAACGCTTCTTGTCGCCATCACTAAAGCAACAGAAAATAATAGCGTTAAAGAATGCCTCATACTCACGTGCCACTGATACGGCAATGGACGCCGCCCGATCCTTGGGAAAAGCATAGACACCTGTGCTGACGGCGGGAAAAGCGAGGGTCTTTATCTTGTACTCCTTCGCCAAGATAAAAGAACTGCGGTAACACGCGGCCAGCGTCCCGGCTTCTTGACTCCCGCCACCACGCCACACCGGTCCAACAGTATGGATCACCCACCTGGCTGGCAATGCAAATCCGGGGGTGATGCGCGCCTCACCCGTGGGACAGCCGTTCAATCCACGGCAGGCCTCTAATAAACCCGGCCCCGCGGCACGATGTATGGCGCCGTCTACACCACCGCCCCCGAGCAGCGACTCATTGGCGGCATTGACAATCGCCTCAACGTCGAGCGCGGTGATATCGGTTTGAATGACTGAGATCATGGATCAGAAACGACCAAAACGACACACAAACAGGCAGTCTATTCGATAGCTGCCTGGAGTGAAATCACCATGATTTGGTTTTATGGTGGGACAGACAAAACCGGGTTAGGGCGCTCAGGGGCTGCCTGAGTTGGAGTCTTCAGTACGTGGCCCGTCTCAGGGCTATGCCGTTTTCTTGTAAATCAGTCCAGGCTGAATAAAGATCTCTGATTCTTTCAGATCCTGAACAAAGATTTCCTCTGCATCACAATCGGCAATTCTGTCAAAAATATAGGTGGTTCCGGAATGATCGCATGATGCGAATATGGGCCGTCCCATAAAATCGCCAACTACTGGTCCTCGATAATGCATTACAAACTCCCAGCGATGACTTTAGCAGCCATCGCCGCAAACAAGATTTAATTA
>BTRG01000031.1:0-27417 GCA_036986275.1 Gammaproteobacteria bacterium
CCTAGAGAATTTCCAGCACAGGTGTCCAAGAAACTGCTCCAATCCACGGTTGTGACCGGCAGCATGACTCTGATCTCCCGGGTCATTGGGCTGGTGCGCGATATCCTGTTTGCCAGGCTGTTGGGTGCCAGCGCCGGGGTCAGCGCGGATGCCTTTTATGTGGCTTTTGCGATTCCCAACTTCTTCCGGCGTATCTTCGGTGAAGGGGCCTTTTCCCAGGCCTTTGTCCCGGTTCTGAGCGATTATCGTCACCAGGATGACCAGGAGGCGACGCAGGCCTTTGTCAGTCATATGGCCAGTGTGTTTGCCGGCCTGCTCTTTCTCGTGACCCTGGTGGGGGTATTGGCGGCGCCCGTGTTGGTGTGGATATTGGCGCCCGGGTTTGTCGACGAGGCCGACAAGTTTGATCTGACGGTACAAATGCTGCGTATTACCTTCCCTTATTTGATGTTTATTTCACTGGTGGCTATGGCGGCGGGTATTTTGAATGCCTACGGCAAGTTTGCGGCCGCCGCCTTTACACCCGTATTCCTGAATATCGCCCTGATTATTGCCGCCGCCGTTGTTGCCCCCCGCATGGAGCAACCCGTACTGGCGTTGGCGTGGGGAGTATTTGCGGCCGGGCTGATCCAACTCGGCTTTCAGCTGCCCTTTTTGCATGGGGTGCGCCTGCTACCACGATTGCGATTCAGGATGGATGAGGGCGTGAAACGTGTCTTCAGGCTCATGGGGCCGGCCATCATCGGCAGTTCCATGGCGCAGATCAATATGCTGGTGAACCGTCTGCTGGCCTCGTTTTTGGTGACGGGTAGTGTTTCATGGCTCTATTACTCCGATCGATTGATGGAATTTCCGCTGGGTGTGTTTGGTATTGCCCTGGCAACAGTCATTCTGCCAAGTTTGTCACGTAAGCACGCACAGGCCTCGCCTGAGGAATTTTCCCGACTTTTGGATTGGGCATTGCGCTGGGTATTTGTTATCGCACTGCCGGCCAGCGTCGGTCTCGTGGTGTTGGCGCGCCCAATATTGGCAACTTTATTCCAATATCAGGCTTTCAATGCTTTGGATGTGGAAATGACGGCACAGGCACTAATGGCATTTGCCGCCGGTTTACCTGCATTTATCCTTGTAAAAGTGCTGGCTCCGGGTTTTTTTGCCCGTCAGGATACACGCACCCCCGCGCGGATTGCCGTGATCGCTTTTGGCACGAATATCGCTTTAAGTCTGTTGCTGGTGTGGTCGCTGAAGCATGTCGGGTTGGCACTGGCGATTTCGCTGGCCAGTTATGTGAATGCCGGATTGTTGTTCCGACAGCTGGTGCGGGAGCAGGTCTATGATCCCTTAGGGGGTTGGCCAGGTTTCTTGCTCCGTGTGGTTGGGGCGTCCATCTTGATGGGGTTGGTGCTCGTAGTGTTTAGCGGGGAAACTACAGCCTGGCTACAGGCAGATGTGTGGACCCGTATTACCCGGCTTTCTTTGTGGGTAAGTGTAGGCGTAACAACATATGCGGCGGGTTTGGCTATACTGGGGTTAAGGCCGCGACACTTGCAACAAGCAAAGATACAACCCCTCACGTAGACAAGTATAGTGGAGAGATGTGGTGAGTGCGTGTGAAATAATGTTACAAATTGGTTCAAGTGATAATCCCAGGGTCTTTTCACTCTCAGAGGCCCAGGCGCTTTTTCCTCTGGTAAGTAGCATAACGGCTGCCGCCTACCGGGAGCTGAATCCAGTACGGCAGCGCTTGCAATGTATGCTGCCCACCAATTCCCTGCTACCTGAAGTTGAGGCGCAGTACGAGGCTATTGTAAAGCGCTGGGCCGGTAAAATGGAGCGTCTTGGACTGGTGGTGAAGGGTATGTGGCTGCTGAACTTTGATACCGGTGAAGGTTACTTGAGCTGGAAGTTTCCGGAGTTAAGGCTATGCCACTTCTATCCTTACGATCAGGATTTTGCCAGCCGTCGTCCGCTGAATGAGGTGGTAGAAGAATATGACCCCGATTGGGCGCGTGCTTGAGCCTATACACCTGATAACTTCTTTATTTTCCGTCAGTTACTGAGCTCATTTCCATCGGGCTTGCTGGACCTGTTGCCTGCGAGCCGGTAATCTTGCGCGCTTTGGATTGAGTCGCAAACATCCCACATGGAGTTAATCAGAGGTCTGCATAATCTGCGCCCGGAGCATCGCGGCTGCGTGGCGACTATAGGTAATTTTGACGGTGTGCACCTGGGACATCAGGCCGTTATCGGTCAATTGGCGGAGATGGGCCAGGAGCTGGGATTACCCACCCTGGTGATGCTGTTTGAACCGCAACCCATGGAGTTTTTCAGGCCCGTCCAGGGTCCGGCCCGACTCACACGCTTCCGGGAAAAACTGCGGGCCTTGAGTCGCTATGCCGTCGACAGGGTGTTATGCGTCAAGTTTAATGACGATTTTGCCAGTTTGGCGCCGGAGGCCTTTGTCGATATTCTCAAAGGTAAGCTTGGCGTGTCTTACCTGGTTGTGGGTGATGACTTTCGTTTTGGTAAGGACCGCGCAGGTGATTTTGCCCTGTTGCAGCAACAGGGCAGGAAGCACGGGTTTGAGGTTGTGCATCTGCATACCTTCCATGTCGATGGCGATCGCGTTAGTAGTACGTGTATACGCAAGGCCCTGGCTGACGGTGATTTATCGACCGCCGAAAAATTGTTAGGCAGGCCGTATCGCATGTGTGGCCGCGTTGTCCATGGTGAGAAATTGGGTCGAACGCTGGGCATACCCACGGCCAATATCAACGTCCATAGAGATGTGACGCCACTGGTTGGAATCTATGTGGTGGAGGTGTTTGGATTAAAAGGCGAACCCCTGCCCGGGGTTGCCAGTGTCGGTACGCGGCCAACGGTGAATGGCACTCATTGTTTGCTGGAAATTTATATATTTGATTTTAACCAGGAGATTTATGGCCATTATCTTCAAGTCGATTTTTTACACAAACTACGTGATGAAGAGCGATTTGAGTCGCTGGACAAAATGAAGGCACAGATTTACCGGGACATAGACGATGCCAGGGCATGGCTGCAACAGCAAGACTACGAATAACTATGAGTGAGAAAGAATACAAAAAAACACTAAACCTGCCGAAAACAGCCTTTCCCATGAAGGCCAATCTGGCGCAACGTGAACCCGAGACCCTAAGGCGCTGGCAGCAAGAAGATGTTTATGGTCAGTTGCGTAAACGCCGTGCCGGCGCGGCAAAATACATTCTCCATGACGGACCCCCCTATGCAAATGGTGATATTCACCTGGGACATGCGGTCAATAAAATCCTGAAAGACATCGTTGTAAAGTCACGCAGTATGAGTGGTTATGACGCCCCCTATGTCCCCGGCTGGGATTGCCATGGTCTGCCCATTGAACTTGCTGTTGAAAAGAAAATAGGTAAGGCCGGGCGCCAGGTTGAGGCGGACAAGTTTCGTAAGGCCTGTCGCGACTATGCACAAAAACAGGTGAATCGTCAGCGGGAAGATTTTATCCGTTTAGGCGTTCTGGGGGATTGGTCAAATCCCTACCTGACCATGGATTATCAATATGAAGCCGACATCATACGTACGCTGGGCCGTATTGTGGAGGCAGGCCATGTAATCAAGGGTCATAAACCAGTGCATTGGTGTTGTGACTGCGGTTCGGCATTGGCCGAGGCGGAAGTGGAGTATGTCGACAAGACCTCGCCTGCCGTGGATGTGCGCTTCCCGGTAGTGGATGATGTGCAGTTCCTGAGTTGTTGTGAGCACCCCACCGGTCATGAAGGCGAGGGGCCGCTGAGTGTGGTCATCTGGACGACGACGCCCTGGACATTGCCTGCGAACCAGGCGGTCGCATTGAACGCCAGGCTCGAATATGTTGTCGTTCAATGTGATGGGGCGCTGGGTAAGGAGCGCTTATTGATTGCCGAGCCCCTGCTTAAAGACGTGATGGGGCGCTGGCAGATTGAAGACTATAAAATCGTTGCCACTTGTTTGGGAGAGGCAATGGAAGGCCTGCTTTTACATCATCCTTTTTATAGCCGGCAAGTGCCCATTATTCTGGGTGATCATGTAACTACCGAGGCCGGCACCGGTGCCGTGCACACCGCACCTGGCCATGGTCTTGAAGACTATGTGGCCGGGTTACGTTACAAGCTGGCCGTTTATAATCCCGTCGGCGCCAATGGCGTATTCCTGCCAGACACCGAATTGTTTGCCAATGAACACGTGTTCAAGGCCAATGACCATGTACTGGAAGTATTAAAGACCCAGGGCAAGCTGATTCATGTTGAGGCCATGGAGCACAGCTATCCACATTGTTGGCGCCACAAGACGCCCCTTATTTTCCGCGCCACCTCTCAGTGGTTTATTTCCATGGAACGCTTGCGGCCGTTGGCCAGTAAGGTCATTAAGGAAACAAACTGGATTCCTGCCTGGGGTGAGGCGCGCATAGAAGGCATGGTCGAGAATCGTCCCGATTGGTGCATTTCCAGGCAACGCACCTGGGGCGTGCCTATCGCCCTGTTTGTGCATCAACAAAGCGGTGAGCTGCACGCTGATACTAATGAGCTATTGGAGAAAGTAGCACTGAAGGTTGAAGAGAAAGGTATTGATGCGTGGTTCGAGTTAGACAAGAAAGAACTGCTGGGAGATGAGGCGGATCAGTATGAGAAAGTGACCGATACCCTGGATGTCTGGTTTGATTCAGGTGTGACCCATGCCTGTGTGCTTGATGTCAGAGAAGACCTGGTTTCACCCGCGGATTTATATCTCGAAGGTTCCGACCAGCATCGGGGCTGGTTCCAATCGTCCTTATTGACGTCGGTGGCCATGAACGGTCGAGCACCATATAAAACAGCATTGACCCACGGCTTTACCATTGATGCGCAAGGCCTGAAGATGTCCAAGTCCAAGGGCAACACCATTGCGCCGCAAAAGATTATCAAGACGCTGGGTGCCGATATCTTGCGGTTATGGGTTGCGGCGACGGATTATAGCAGTGAGATGAGTATGTCAGATGAGATACTCAAGCGCACGACGGATACCTATCGCCGGGTACGCAATACTTCGCGCTATCTATTGTCCAATCTCGATGGATTTGAGCCCGGTAAGGCAGTACCAATGCCGGAACTGTTATCGCTGGATCGATGGGCAGTAGAGCAGGCAAGGACATTGCAAGATGAGATCCTTGAGGCGTATAACAGCTTTCAGTTTCATCGCATCTACCAGAAATTGCACCACTTCTGTGTAGTGGATATGGGCGGGTTTTATCTTGATATCCTGAAAGACCGTATGTACACCATGCAAGTGGATAGTCATGGGCGACGTTCCGCGCAAACGGCAATGCATCACATTACCGAGGCACTGGTTCGGTGGTTGGCGCCCATCTTGAGTTTTACGGCAGAAGAAATCTGGAAACATATGCCGGCTGAGCACAAGCAAAGCATCTTTCTTGGTGAGTGGTATGGGTTCCCAGAAAAATCTAAAGAAGATGAGTCTGTTGACTGGCCGCAAGTCATTAGCATGCGTGAAGCGGTGAGCAAGGAACTGGAACGATTACGTATCGCAGGCGAAATAGGTTCGTCCCTGAATGCCGAAATCACGCTCTATGCGTCTCCGGAATGGCAGGATATTCTGCATACCTTGGGTGATGAGCTGCGTTTCGTGTTGATTACTTCCGAGGTTACTGTAGAGCAGATGGACAAGAATTCCGGAGATGCCGCGGAATCGGGTCTGCAAGGGTTGTTGATCAAAGTCATACCATCGGCCAATAAAAAGTGTGAGCGCTGTTGGCATCATCGTAAAGATGTCGGCAGTCATGATAATCATTCGAGTTTGTGTGGTCGTTGCATTACAAACATTGAAGGCAATGGCGAGCAAAGGAGGATTGCCTGATGTCGCCATACATGCCCAGGTTCTGGTGGGCGGCAATAGTCGTCGTGATACTGGACCAGTTGACTAAATTGCTGGCGCTTCATTTCTTAAGTGACAATGTTGTCGTCAAGGTAATGCCCTTTTTTAATTTTGTGCTGGCATTTAATAAGGGCGCCGCATTCAGTTTCCTGGCTGATGCCGACGGTTGGCAACATATCTTTTTTATCGTTATTGCCCTGGTGGTGAGTGTAGCGATCGTCATCATGGCGCGTCGACTCAAGCCTGAGGAAATGCAAACCGCCCTGGCATTGATGCTGGTGCTGGGTGGGGCGATTGGCAACGTACTGGATCGTATGCGTCTTGGTTATGTGGTGGACTTTATTGACTGGTACTATCGGACCTGGCATTGGCCGACATTTAATATTGCCGATGCGGGGATTGCGCTGGGCGCCGTTTTGCTGATTATGGATACTGTGGGGTGGCGGATACTAAAAAGTGCCTCAGCGGACAACGCGGCAAACAGTACCTGAGCAGGGTTTGTGATGGGTGATAATAATACAGAAGCAGGTCAGGTCGGGAAGGGTTCCAGCGTGACGTTTCATTTTACTTTGAAACTTGCCGAACAGGATAAGGTTGCCGAAAGCACGCTAGAGGGTGAGCCCATGACACTGGTGGTGGGTGAGGGCGATATCATAGAAGGGCTGGAAAACACACTGCTGGGTTTGCAGGCAGGGGATAAAAAAACCTTTGAGGTGCCTTGCATGGAAGCCTATGGTCCCGCGGAAGAGCAGCTCCAGCATATCCCTCGTAGTGATTTTCCCGAAAAGATTGAGCTGGAAGAGGGTCTGGTGGTGGGGTTTAAGACGCCCTCGGGTGATGAGATTGCGGGAGTCGTTCAGGTCTTCAATGATGATGAAGTGATTATCGATTTTGCCCATCCCCTGGCAGGCTATGACCTGGTGTTTGATGTTGAAATCATTTCGGTAGAATAGAGATATGGAACTGATACTGGCCAACCCTCGTGGATTTTGTGCAGGCGTGGACCGCGCCATCGAGATCGTTGAACGTGCCCTGGAGATTTATGGCGCGCCTATCTATGTGCGTCATGAAGTGGTCCACAATCGTTTTGTCGTCGACGGGCTTAAGGAGAAGGGTGCGGTTTTTGTTGACGAGGTTGATCAGATTCCGAATGACGCAACGGCTATTTTTAGCGCCCATGGTGTCGCCAAGTTGGTTCGTGATGCGGCCGAGCGTCGCGGCTTAACTGTTTTCGATGCAACCTGCCCTTTGGTGACCAAGGTGCACATGGAGGTGGCGCGTTACAGGAAACATGGTACAGAGGTGATATTGATTGGTCATGCCGGTCACCCCGAGGTTGAGGGCACCATGGGCCAGGCGGACGATGGCATGTATCTGGTAGAACATGTTGAGGACGTGCAGTCGGTCGATGTGAAGAATCCTGATGACCTGGCCTACGTGACACAAACCACATTATCGGTTGATGATACGCGTCGGGTGATTAAGGCCCTGCAGGAGCGTTTTCCGGAAATATGCGGCCCAAAGAAAGACGATATATGTTATGCCACACAGAATCGGCAGGATGCGATCAAGTCCTTATCCAGGGATTGTGACGTCGTTATTGTTGTCGGTTCGGCCAACAGTTCTAACTCCAATCGTTTACGCGAAGTGGCGGAGGCCCAGGGCGCCAGCGCCTATATGGTCGATGGACCGCAAGATCTTGATATGGCGTGGCTGCAAGGTGCGGAAAGAATCGGGCTTACCGCCGGTGCGTCGGCGCCAGAGGTGTTGGTGCGGAATGTCGTGGCACAACTGGAGTCCTGGGGCGCCCATACCCGGATTGAGCAACCGGGTAAAACGGAGGCCTTGGTCTTTCCTCTGCCCAGGCCTTTAAGGCAAGCGACCGTATAATCAGATGCTACTTGGTCCAGCAGCGTGTGTTTAGCGAACCGGTCGCAGTTTTGGCATTCGTTGAGTCGACGCGCATAATGAGACAGGCATCATCAACTGCCTGAGCACGCGTGGTAGCGGCGTCAGTTGGGTCACAGCTAACCGTGTATCTTCTCAGTGCATTATCGGGGTCACCCGCCACTGTACCAGCAATGGTATTAAGATTAATCGTAATACGATAGTGACCATTATCCGTGAGAAAGGCGCCAGCCCCCAAACCCAGGCCCGCACCGGCGGGTTCTGGAGGACAGGTTGCAGGGTAGATGCCGCCTAGATTCGTGGTGTAGGTGTGACAGAAATCGCTATATTTCTCCAGGCGGTTCTGTATGAACAGGGCCTGTTGCTGGCATTCGGCGCGGCGTGATTTAAGTATCGAGTCCTGATAGCCGTTATAGGCCAATGACGCCAGGATGCCGACGATGGCAACGGCGATCAGTAATTCTAACAGTGTGAAACCCCGGTGGTGATAATACGCTCTTTTCATCGGTGTGCCCTGATTCTGGAAAATGGATATTTTCGATAATCTCACTATCTTCTGCCACCAAGTATGACTATCTCTTTGTCTGCGTCAATATACGTATTTCATTGGCGACATTCGTCCGTCCGCCATATCTCGGGTCCAGTTTGCTGCGAACCAAAGTGTTGATCTTCAGGTCTAGCAGCGTAATACGCCTGCCATCTGCGTCGTAGACCCTCAGGCTGGGCGATAACTTGATCAAGTGGTCACCCACTATTAGCCTGCCTTTCTTTATATCAATAGAGTCTATGCGTCCCATAACAGAATAGGGCATGGGCGTTGGGCCATTGCCAGCCGGTGGGCTGGCATGGACCTGGCTTATGCCCAGCCCCAGTGTGATGATGACCAACAATGTCGTCAGATATGATTTTACTATTCGTACCATGTCGTATCTCCGTTATATCTCAATATGCAAGTTCGAAACAGCTTGCGCCAAGGGTGCGTCCATCAACGCAGTTGCCTCCAGCCCTGGCGGCCATCGGGTTTGCTTGTATCTTTATTGTCCGTGACAATAACCCCGCCGGATGACGACGATGAGATCTTGTGCAGTTTACTTCCCTGCTGGTTGCTGACAATCACCGGGTCGGATATTAGAGAGCCGCTTTGTACGCCCGCCGGGTTGGCGCCACCGCTTGTTTGGTCACTGGCATCATAGACACCGTCCCCGTTAATATCGAATATCGGATCAGGGACAGAGCCACCGTTTTCTACATCCAGCTCCATCAACCAGCTGCTGCCACCGCCGGTGCAGGACCCTGTTTCCGGTATCAACGTAATAAACAGTATCTTGGTGGGTTCGCCAGGTATCAACATTGGACTGCCGATGACACGTTCTCCCGTGGTGGGCAGGTCTACATACCAGCCCAGGTGCGTACCCGGGCCCGTGCCGGTATCCCAGTCTATGGCCGTATCGCTGACCAGACGCACTGGCACGGAGCCGACGGAATCCAGTGTCAGCGTTTGCTGCAGCAGGTCAGACCTGGCTACCGGGGTATTACCGGAATTCGTATCCTTGTCCCAGATGCCATAGAAGGTTTGCGTGCTGGCGCCGGTGACGACATTATCGCCATATTCGATGTATTTGCCGGTGCCAAAATAGACCATCAGTCCATCTTCACCGGCGGGATGCCCGCCGACTTCCGCGCGCCCGGTGATGGGTTGTGTATTGCCCAGGCTATCGACGGCGACAAACAGTGGTTTGGGTGTGTTGCCCTGTTTGTGGGCCACCTTCCAGGTGCCCGCATTGGTGGCCGTGACATCAAACTTCCATAGATTGCCTTCCAGGTCGCCGGCATAGACATAGTCAATGACACCATCGCTATCGTCATCGACCGCGGCCGGCGCCGCCAGGCCATTGGGCGCCGTGGTGGAGCCGGCCTCGGTGTCAAGCCTGATATAGTCCGTACCGGCCGTGAAATTGCCATTGGCGGCCGCTTCCAGGAAGACTATGAACAGCACGGCATTGCCTGTGGTGCTGACATTGCCATCGGCCTCTCTGTTATTATAGCCATTGCCAAAAATGGCCGCCCATTTGCCGTTGGCCATTTTGGCGATCGTGGGTTTGCCATAGGTGTAGCCCAGATCGGCATCCTGGGCATCGGTAAATTCCCAGGACACGATGCGTGCGGTATTGGTGACCGATTCCGAGTAGGCCAGCGTCGGTTCCAGGTTGCCGTCGGGATCGGAAATATCCAGTGCATAGATGGCCTGACCGCCACCCCCGAGGCCGCCGACCAGCAGCGAATGCCAGGCCGGGACGGAATCCCAGGGGGCCTGGAAATGGGCGTCATAAGAAGTGGGAGAGGCATCCACGAAATACTGGTGCGTATAAGACGTATTGGTGAGTTGCGGCAAATCCTTGTAGAGCACGCTGGGGACATAGGCCAGCCGTTCCTCGCCTGTCGTGGCATCAAAGCCATGCACCATGCCATCATTGGCGCCGACATAAATCATGGGCCGGCGTGAGGAATGGGCGTCCGCATAGCTACTGTGCGAATCGGCCTCCAGCGATTCCCTGATAAAGGGCGGCACGCCGACAAAGACCGGCGCCGAATTGACGATATCGCCCAGTTTGAAGCCGCGATAGCGAAAATCCGTGGGTCCCGGCGTGCTGCCGGCACTGGCGGGTTCATTGGTGGCATCGCCGCGCAAGTAGTCCAGACGCTCATCACCGCGATTGTCATCGACAGCCGTCGCGGGATGAAGATCAAGCAAGTTTTGTTGTGCCGTGGTCAGATTAGACCAGCGGAAGGCGGTCCCGGTCGCGCCATTGTGAGTCAGTATCCTGCGGCCGGTGTTCCAGTTTTGACCGTTGAGCACTGTTCGCGTGTTCCATTCTTCAGGCAACACGGCGCCCGTTGTCGGGTCCAGTGGCAATGAGCGCAATTCCCCGCTCCATTCCCCGCTGACAAAGCGCGCCTGATAGATGCGGGTGTTGGTGCTCAACGTGCGCGTGTTGACGGCCACGGCGGCGGCCGAACCGGTGCGATTACTGATATCCGCCAGTGCCCCCGTCAGGCTGTCGCTGAGCTCCTGCGGGTTGCTAGCGCTCAGGAAAAGGCCGCGTCCGTTATACGCCGCATGCCACATGTCATCGATACGGTCTGCATCGAAAGCATCAAGCGGATTGGTCCAGTTAAATCCCGGATCGGTGGGATCGGTGTCGGTGGCGTCGCCGGGCGTTAAAGTATCAAAGGGGTCCAGGCCGCCGGCAATGCCGAAGGCCACACTATAGGTCACCATATGCTGGTGGGTGGCCACATCCAAACCGGCGACTATCGGCACTTCGTCGAGAAGACTCGGTTTCAGGTCGCGTTCGTAATAATGCATGGCGACGTCGGCCAGGGTGCCCGAGCGTGTGTCCGCATAGGGGCCGCCATCCCAGGGTCCAGTGCCATCTTGATCGGTATTGTTAATGCCACTGCCGGGGTTGCCACCATTCCAGAAGCCATCACCAACGACGACCGTAAAGTTTTGTTGACAAGTACCACCACTGGCGGCAGGCAGGATGGGTGAGCTGCCACCCTCATAGAGATTGCCTACAGATTCAAGTGCCCTTCTTTGTGGTGTGCTGGGGCATGCTCCTGAATCGCAGCGGATATTGAGGTTGTACACATCCTGCCATAGTGTCACTTTATTGGCGCCGACTGACATAGTGCTGGCATTGCGTATCAGGCCACCGTTATATATCTGCATACCCATACGTGAGAACGAGGTATTATTGATGACATTACCAATAGCGGACTTGGCAACGTAGTTACGTTTTCGAAAATAGGTGAACCAGTTGGCGAAGTTCTGGATTTCCTCGGTATAACTGCAATTAGGACCGCTGCAGTCGGTACGCCCCGTAGCCTTTGGGAACGGGGCATTGGGATTGGTGATGTCTACGCGGGTATTGCCGTCTGAGGCATCGACCAGTCCATCGCCATCGGTATCGGTCCAGGTATAATAATGGGCGGGGAATTCCGTGACATTGTTGCGCCAGGAACAGCCACCATTACAGGCGAAGGTATCGTAGGTTACATTGGTAGTCAGGTTGAATGTCGTACCGGTGTTGTTCGGATCAACGGCTGCGGCGGCAGGGGTGGCGTTAGCATACAATGGAGTGCCTGTACCATCCGTCCCGGCCCAGGGTGAATAGGTGATCGCTGGATTGTAATAAGCGGCATTGAAGCTGGAGTTGCGCGCCCGCCATGCACCCGGTACCTCGGACTCTGGCGGCACGGTATAGGGATAGTTAGGCGGTGTGTAATAGGAATCATCAATCCCGTTGTTGGTGGTGGGCAAGACGTAATACCACGAAAAGCCATTATCCCGATACAGACCGTTACTGCCACCATTGGTATCGCCAACCATAAATTCCCATTCCATGCTGCCGGAGTCGTCCAGCAGATGCATGATATTGGGTTCGACCGCGGAAGTAATAAACAGCGGTTGCTTGGCAAGATTCAGCGACGCCGTGTGTGCCCCAAGGCCGGTATTCGGGGCCAAGGTCAATAAACAGGCGGAAGAAATGGCAAGTGCCGTGCGCCAGGTCGCATGGAGGCGGGCGCCCACTCGTTTCCACTGTATCGGTTTTGGAAAAGAGTCCGGGGAGTCCGAGTCAGGTGTCGTCAATCTTGTGTACTGCATAATTGCCTCCAGGAGAACCGTCAGTGACGGCCCGGTTAAAACTTGCGCCCAAATGTGGACTGAAGTATCACCACGGCTTGATCCGTGCCGCCGGTACCGCGCGCTGTGACGCGCAGTATGGTTTTTTTGCTACCACCCCCATCATTGTCCTCTCTCTTGCTGTCGCCTTTTTCTTCTATTTCAGTGACGAACTCTATGATGTATTTGGGTTGTGTACGCACCCATAGAATCCCGCCCGCTGGCGGTGCGAACGGTGAGCCGGCGCCCGCCGATGCCCCAGGCGTGCCCGGGTAGACCACGACATTGGTATCCGTTTCCCAATCCAGCAGGCCGTAACAGTCCCAGACCTGTTTGGTGGGATCGGGACAGGTATTGGCCAGATACAGTCCGTTGGCATTGTTGGGGAATGTGGGTTTTCCAACCTGGGCATTGATCCAGTTCTCGGCCGCCAGCATGGCCGTCTCCGCGGCCTGAAATGCCAGCCCCCTGTCCTTGGTATTCTGCGCCATTTTTTCCTGCAGGTTTGACGTGCCCATGGAGGTAATGCCGAGTATGGTCATGATGAGCAGAAACACCAGGGCCATAAACAGGGCGATACCCTGCTGCCGGGTGTTTAACTGAGTCAGATTCTGGTCGTTCATAAACGTGTCCGCTAGTTGCGCAACTGTACGGTGGATGTGAAGGCGATACGCCTCCGGCGACTGTTCGTGCCGTATCCGTTTGGCGTCGCCGGCCCGTAGTCGTCGAAATCACCGCCACTGGACGCCGGCCGGTGATCGCCTAACAAATGATAGATATTGGTATCGGGTGTGGCATCGCCTTCATTTTCTGATACTGAAATGAAGCCCAGACGCACGGCCGCCACTCGCCCCCAGTCCGGACAGCCGGCCCCGATTGCGCAGATACTCGTCCCATCCGCCAGGGTTCCGCCCAGGGGTACAGCGACATTCACTTCTGTGGCCGTGTTGTAGGTATCCGGGGTATTGATATTGCTGTTGGCGTCCTGATTGGTATCCCGTCCAAACAGAATGCGCATCTTTTCTATGCCTTCGACGACGGGCACGGTGACCAGTTGACCGCTCTGATATTCAAGGCGCTGCAGCGCCGGCAAGGCGTTGATATCGGGCGCGCCATCGCCATCGTAGTCCGGTCTGCCTATATAATAGATGTGGCTCACCAGGCGCATGAGTTCGGCATCCATGCCATATTTTGCGCCCAGCTTGGGGTCATCATTACCCACCGCTCCGCTGACTGTATGCGTAATCGTCGTTTTCCCGGCACCGTTACTGATGCTGGTGACCCTGAAGATGTCGGCATTACTGCAATCGGCCACCATCAGGATGTCATCGACCTTCACATTGGCCCGGAACTCCGTATTGGGATTGATCTGGATATTGGCGTCATCGGTAGCCATGTTACCTGTGAGACTGACGCCATAACTGGAGGCATACTGAATTGTGATGACGTCAGTCCAGGGCTCGACCTGCCCGTCTATTAATTCGGCCGGCAGGGGTGGGTCCCAGTCCGTGGCGGCACCGGTCCCTCCTGCGCCGATATAGGTAAAACCCCTGAGACCGGCCGAGAGAGATTGGTTGCCTGAATCCGGGGGGGTGGCATTGTTGGTGGCGCTGTCAAGTGAACTATTGCAGCCAAGATAACCGGCCATGCGGATATCGGATGCTATAAACTCCATGCTGAAGCGGCCCCCTTCCTGGGCGCGCGCCGATGCATCTTCATGCGAGTATGAGGTCTTGCTGGTGATAAAGATCTGGCTGATACCGGCCATAATCAGCAGGCCCAGCATGAGCGAAATCATGAGCTCAATAATGGTAAAGCCGCGCTGCCCCATGGCATTGATATTCTCGTGGGTCTTGACTGCTTGCAAAGTGTTTTCGTGAGTTTTCATGGCGAGCGACCTAGACATCGACAACAATCGTGAGCGAAAAATCGTCATCATTCTCTATCCAGCGCATGATGACCGAATAGCGATTGGGGATGGCGGCATCTGGAGTGATGAGACCAACACCGCCTGTAAGCAGCCTTTCGACATTGTCTTCCCACTGGTCGAGATCAAAGGCGGCGAGTTCGGCGGTTGTGCAGGTGTTGCCGATACAATTCGTCGCCGGTGAGGGATAGTTTTTACTGCTACCGGGCGCCGAAGGTGATGTATTCACATTATTATAGGCACCAGCCAGTCGGGCGACGCGGTTGGCGCGCATGCGGTCTATGATGTCATAGGCGAGATATGTTGCTTGCGTACGCTGCAGGGACTGGCTGTTAAAACGTATGCCCATGGTTTGCAATACACCGATACCAAGCAGTCCAATGGAGAGAATAAACAAGGCGATCAGCACTTCCAGCAGGCTGAATCCCCGGGTGGTCTTGTTCGAAACGAGTGGATGTTTGATGTTCACTGATTTGTCGTCTCTGTGTATTTGTTTACAGGTCTCTAGCAGG
Organism: Gammaproteobacteria bacterium; assembly: GCA_036986275.1. GTDB lineage: Bacteria > Pseudomonadota > Gammaproteobacteria > Acidiferrobacterales > SZUA-150 > BTRG01. Next base: position 14,951 of record BTRG01000031.1, read on the forward strand.
CCGGGCTGGGGTCAATAATCCGCGTATTGCCAGTGCGACTAATAATGACCGTTCGACCAAATGCAGGGCCACGTCCATCGCAGATGGAATAGCCCATGGTGGCAATATTCCCTGAGGCCAGCGTGGCGATTTGTAGCACTGTTCCATCGGGCTGGTATGTGATCAGAGCCCCGGCTGCCTGGTTATTGTTTAATGCCCCGGCCACTATGGGATTCAGCGTGTTGTCGCCAGCCAGGGCGGCGCCGGTTCGTACTATTGTTTCGCCGGGATCAAAGCCCCCGTCCCCGTCCAGGTCTTCGAAGATCAACCAACCTGTGGCCCAGTTGGCGCCAACACAGGCGCTGCCGTTTGTTTCCGGGTCCGCCGCGCAAATGGCGACATTCCGGCCCAGACTGACGGCATTGTTGCGGGTAATTTTCAGGGCGCCGATGAATTCATTCGTCTGCGTAGTGATGCGATTATTGAGTATGAAGGTCCGGAAGGATGGAATGGCCAGGGTGGCGACGATGCCGATGATCGTGATGGTGACAAGAATTTCTATCATCGTAAAACCGGCATGTTTACGGCTATTAGGCATTAACGGTAGATTCTGACCGACGAACGGTTGTCTACGCGGTCTAATGCACCCGACGAACGGTAGCGCAGGCCAGATAAAAGGATGGCTGGATTGTCTGGCTGCGCCCTTATTTGTCGGAATAGTTGTCAGCAATTTGAATCTTCCTTTATTTATCGACGGTAAAAACGCCCGAATTGGCGTACTTTTACTTCTCACATGCATATAAGTCTAATGCCCAATGCAAATCTTGCAATGTGGCCCATAATCGCGCAGTGTGTGCCGGTCGTTTTGTAACAAGCACCAGTATTCAGTTTGAATTCTTCTCCTTTTCCATGAAAAATCCCGTTATTGTCGTGGGCGCCGGTGTGCTTGGGTTAATGATCGCCCGTGAGTTATCGCATGCCGGAGCACAAGTGGTCGTTTTGGACCGACAAACGGCTGGGCGAGAATCGTCCTGGGCGGGTGGCGGCATTCTCACCCCCCTCTATCCCTGGCGATATGAGGCGTCTATTTCCCGTTTGGCGAGATGGAGTCAGCAGCACTATCCGGGTTTGTGCCAGGATCTGGCGGCACGTACCGGCGTGGACCCCCAATATGAACGCACGGGAATGTTACTGACCGCCGATAAACAGGAATCATCGCGGGCGTTGAATTGGGCGCAAGAATTTAATCAGGCGCTAGAGTCAGTGACATCAGCGCAAGCCCATGAACTGGAACCCCAATTGGGGGAAATACCGGCCCAGTTTTTATGGATGAAGAATTGTGCCCATGTGCGGAATCCGCGTCTACTTGCTGCGATCAGACGTGATCTTGAGCTAAATGGGGTAGAAATACATGAAAATTCTGAAGTGCAGGGTTTTGATATTCAAGCCGATGCCATCACCCGGGTCATCACTTGCGACGGCAAGCTGGATGCTTCGGCCTGTGTGATTGCCGCTGGCGCCTGGACGGGAAGGCTCGTCAAGTCATTGGATGTGTCATTGCCCATCGAGCCGGTGCGAGGGCAAATGCTGGTCTACAATACACCTCCTGGCACGATACATCGCATGATACTTCATCAGAGCCGGTATTTGATTCCACGCAGAGATGGCCGGGTACTGGTGGGGAGTACGCTGGAATACGATGACTTTGAGAAGATCGTCACTGATGAGGCCAGGCTGTCTCTGCAAAAGAGCGCGGAGTTGCTCGCACCTATACTTAATAATAGTGTCGTAGAGCACCATTGGGCCGGTTTGCGGCCGGGGTCGCCAGGCGGCAGGCCTTTTATTGGTCGCCATCCATCACTCACCAACACCTATGTTTGTTCGGGTCATTTCCGTAACGGATTGGTATTGGCCCCGGCATCGGCCCGGTTAATGGTAGATTTGATGCTGGAGAGGGCGCCCATCGTGGATCCCGGCCCGTATGCTTTGCCCCGGCCTGGCAGGAATGGATTTGATCATTTATACTCATTCTAAATGGACGCCTTAAATCTACATTCCGAAAGAGAACTCACAAAGCGTCTCGAGTTCTATGACATCAAGCCCACACCGCAGCGTGTCAAAATCCTCAGGCTGCTTTATATGCAGAGCCGGCATGTGTCGGCTGAAGAGGTCTTTGCCGGTGTGAATGAGGATGTCGAACAAGGTCGGCGCCAAGCCTCCAAGGCAACGGTATATAACACCCTGGGTCTGTTTGCCAGGCAGGGATTGGTGAAGGAAGTGATTGCCGACCCTGCCCGGGTATTTTACGACCCCAATACGACGCCGCATCACCATTTCTATAACACCAGCACCGGTGAGTTGAGCGATATCTCTGCCGAGTCGGTCGCCGTCAGCGGTCTGCCACCGTTACCCCCGGATACGGAGCTGGAAGGCATCGATGTCGTTGTCCGTTTGCGAGGACGTTAGCTGGGCAGCACCCGTCATTGGTTCATTATTGGAAAAACTCGTATACTCGCGCCCTCGCCGGAGTAGCTCAGTTGGTAGAGCAACGCACTCGTAATGCGTAGGTCGGAGGTTCGACTCCTCTCTCCGGCACCATCCTCTCGTATTTTCTGACCGGGTTTCGGTATCATGGATTGATGCAGCTTGATATCCACACCGGCCTGCTAGCCGATACCGATTTTCTCCCTTCACCCAATTGTGACGAGCGTCCCGAGGGTGTGGAGGTCGATACCCTGATCATACATGGCATCAGCCTGCCGCCGGGCGAGTTTGGCGGTGGATTCGTGGAACAACTGTTCAGCAATGCGCTGGATTGTGATGCGCACCCTTATTTCAAGACGCTTGCGGGGGTCGAGGTTTCAGCGCACTTTCTCATCCGCCGCAATGGCCAACTGGTCCAGTTTGTACAGACACATTTGAGGGCCTGGCATGCCGGTCAGTCCTGTTGTGAAGGTCGGGAGCGGGTCAATGACTTTTCTATCGGGGTAGAACTGGAAGGCACGGACGAGTTGCCGTATACGGATGCGCAATACCAGGCTGTTGCCCGGCTAAGTTGTGCATTATTCAAGGCCTATCCTGCCATGACACTGGATCGGGTTTACGGACACAATGATATTGCCCCCGGCAGAAAAACGGACCCGGGACCGGCCTTCGATTGGGTGCAATATCGTGTCCTCTGCGCTGACGTCTAATTCAGCTCCCTCTGATATAATCCGCGCGAATTTGGATAGCGAGTAGTGCATGCATGGCTGAATTTCTTTTAGCAACCCTGATAGCTGTTGCCCTGGATCAATTCGTGCCCCATCGATGGGGGCTGGATCCGTTCGTCTGGTACAAAGACTGGGTTGCCACTATCGAACAACGCTTTAATGGTGGTGAACGCTATCAGGGCTGGGGTGCGCTGGCTCTGGCGTTGATCCCCGTTGCCCTGGCGGTGTTATTGATCCGGTTTATATTGAGCCAGATCGGCTGGCCGGTACGATTTGTATTTGACGTTGTGGTGCTGTATTTCTGTCTCGATCTGTATCGCCTGAACCTGCGCGCGATTGAGTTGACCACCGCGCTTGAAGAGGGGCGTCTGATTGAGGCCAATGAACGCCTGCGAGCGCTGGGCGGTAAAGGTGCGCCCAGGGAAACCGAGGCGGCCATTGCCACTGCATCGGTACAGACCGTTTTCGAACTCGCGAATGTGGCCACCATCGCGCCGTTGTGCTGGTTCCTGCTGTTGGGTCCCGTCGGTGCAGTAGTGCAACGTATGACCGGCATATTGGGGCAATCGTGGGGTTACCGCAATGATCGCTTTATGGAATTTGGTCAACCCACGCGCCGTTTCAGCACGTTGCTGAGTTGGGTCCCGGCCCGTATCACGGCTATCAGTTTTGCCATGGTTGGCAATTTTGAAGATGCGCTGCATAACTGGCGTCGACAATCGGAGTTGTGGCTGGATAATAGTGGACCGTTGCGTGCTGCCGGTTTTGGTGCCATGAACCTGCGTTATGCAGAGTACAATGAAAATGCTGACGACGAAGGTATGACCGATACACCTGAGGCCAGTCATGTGCGTCGTGCCCTGGCGTTGGTCTGGCGTGTCGTCTTGTTATGGCTGATGTTGCTGGTACTGGCCGCAGCGGGAGACCTGTTGACACTCTTTAGTGGCTGGTAAGTCACGGTAGTGCATCACGGTCATCCCAGACACATACAATGGGTCCGTAAATTGGAGCCATAAATTGCGGTACACTGCTGTGCCATGGGAGGCAAGGCGTCATGCTGAGTGTGTGGGTGGCCACTGCCGCCGTGTTATTGGACCGCTGGTGGTTGGAGCCGCGCCGCGACTATCCCTTGGTCGTCTTCGGCAACATCGCCGAGTCTCTCGAAGCCAGGTTCAACCGATCGCAATCTCCAGTATGGGTACAACAATGGGTTGGTCTGGCAGGCATGCTTGGCTTGTTGGCGCCACTGGTCTGGCTGTTCGCGCTACTGGAAGACACTATTATTAAGTTGCCATTGCAACTTGCCGTGCTTTATGTGGCTTTGGGTGCCGGTGCAATCGAGCGATACAGTAAAAACATTCGCCTGGCTTTAAAAGACAGGCGTGTAGTGTTGGCGCGCGAACATCTGAGTCTGTTGTTGGGACGCGATACACGCGCATTAAAGAAGCCGGGCATTATCAATCATACAGTCGAAGCCATACTGCAGGGTGGTTGTGAGGCGATATTAAGCATGCTGTTCTGGTTTTTCGTTGCCGGCTTACCGGGTGTGGTGACGTTTCGCTTACTGGGTGTTTTGCACCAGATGTGGGGAGATCGCGAAACACAAACACACTATTTTTCAAAATCCGTTCACGGTACTTATAACCTGATGAACTGGATTCCTGCGCGTCTGACCGCGCTAAGCTATTGCTTGCTAGGCAACAGTCGTCGTGCATGGTATTGCTGGCAGTCACAGGCGTGGCACTGGGGTGATGCCAATCAAGGCGCCATACTTTCGGCAGGTGCCGGCGCCCTGGGTATACGACTGGGTGGAGACAACTTGCGCGATGGTCATGGTGCTGTGCGGGCCGCGCTCGGTGAAGGTCAGTCCCCTGAGATAAACAGCATCACTGCCGCATTGGAAATGGTGCGGCGTGCCAACGTGGTGTGGTTGCTGCTAGCCTTTGTGGTCGCCGGCGGCTGGCGGTGGTTGTAAGCATGAACCCCTTTCTCTTGTGCATCCGCCTGGCAGGCGTGTTGGCGTTGCTTATTCCTGTATCGTTATATGCGGATGCTGTAACGGTTCGTGATGACACGGGACATGAGATCACATTACCGGCGCCTGCCAGGCGTATTATCAGTCTTGCTCCTCATATCACGGAAATGATATTTCGCGCTGGTGCCGGTAAATATCTGATTGCAGTTGTCGATCATTCGGATTTTCCAGCTGCGGCAAAGGCGCTTCCCCGGGTAGGAGGGCATAACCGTATTGATCTGGAAACCATTGTCACACTGGAGCCCGATCTCATAATTGGTTGGCAGGGAGGGAATCGTAACAGCGAGTTGGAGCGTATCAGGGACTTGGGCCTGGTACTTTACCTTACAGAACCCAGACAACTTGATGATATACCGCGTCATATCGAGAACATTGGCAGGCTTGCCGGCACCCCGATACAGGCGAATAACGCCGCGGATAGCTACCGCAATTCGTTGACCCGGCTTGAGCGCAGTTATAAGCCTGAAGAGCTGGTGGCCACTTTTTATCAGATCTGGCATCAACCTCTAATGACGGTAAATGCACGTCACATGATAGGCCAGGTCATAGAATTTTGTGGTGGTCGCAACGTCTATGCGGACCTGGCTGTGGAAGTACCCACGGTAAGCACGGAATCCGTTCTGGAAGCCGATCCGGAATTGATTATTGCCGGCGGGTCAGCCGGGAGCAGGGATGATTGGTTCGCGCAATGGAAGCAATGGCCTGCTATGCAGGCGGTAGCAGGCGGGAATATGGTTTTTATCAACCCGGATATTGTTCAGCGTCAAGGTCCGCGTATTACCCAGGGTGTAAAAGAAATATGTGAAATCATGGAGCGCGTCCGCAACAAGCGCTGACTCAATGGATGCTGAGGTACGATATGTTTTCATACAGATCAATGCCTGACCGGGATTCCGGTCTGTATATAATCAGGTTCAGCCTGGTCTTGTTATTAATAGGCGCTACCCAATTGTTGTGCTCTCCTGTGTTTGCATCGGAAAACAGGGCTCTGAAGATATTGCGTGAAATTGACGATATGTGGCGGGGCGAGTCTTCATATGCATTGATTTCAATGAAAGTGAAGACCCGTCATTATACGCGGACGCTTGAACTTGAGGCCTGGTCCAAGGGCAAGGAAAAATCACTGATTCGTATACTGTCACCCAGGAAAGAGAAGGGGACAGCGACACTAAAGTCGGGCAATACTATCTACAGTTATCTTCCAAAAACAGATCGCACCATACGTCTTACTTCCGGCATGATGTCCGGTTCGTGGATGGGGAGTCATTTCACCAATGATGACCTGGTGAAAGAATCGCGGTTGGAAGATGACTATACGCCCTCCATTTCGTTCGAAGGAAGGCGGGGCGGAAGCGCCATAATAGAATTTACGTTGATTCCAAAACCGGATGCGCCCGTCGTATGGGGCAAGCTAGTGACAGTTGTCACAGCGGATGACTATCTTCCAATCATACAAAAATATTACGATGAGGATATGGTGTTAGTGCGTGAAATGAGATTTTCGGACGTGAAGATCATTTCCGGACGTCGCCGTCCGACGATAATGCGGGTCATACCGCAAGACAAGCCTAAGGAATACACGGAACTGCATTACCGTAAGCTGGAGTTTAATGTAAATCTCAGTGATGCTTTCTTTTCCCTGTCACGCCTAAAACGTTATTGACAGATGCATACCCTGAGCGGGAGCTGACACCCATGAATCTGCTGGTTTTGGCGGCACGTAATATCGTCCGATATCGTCATCGCACCCTGGTTACAACGCTGGCCATGGCCTTTGCCGGCGCCATTATGATTCTGTTCAGTACCTTGATGGTGGGTTTACTGCAAGCGAGTGAACGCAACGCTGTAGTGATGAACCTTGGTGACGTGCAGGTACACGCACAGGGTTATCGTGAAGACCCGGATCTCTATAATGTTATCCGGGACCCCGAAGACATTGTTCAGAAGATTCATGGTTCGGCACAAGAAAGCGGTGTGCGCGCAAGCTACAGATTGTATGGATTTGGCCTGGCAGCATCGGGCAGGGCCTCATCGGGAATACAGCTCAGGGCTATCGTGCCGGCATTGGAAGCCCAGGTAACACAGCTGCATAAACATGTTGCTCAAGGACAGTGGTTGTCACCCGAAGATGACTATGGAGTGGTCATTGGTCGACGCCTGGCCAAGACATTGGGTATAGGCCCGGGCGATGAACTGGTGTTTCTCGGTCAGGCCAGCGACGGGTCTATTGCCAATGACGTTTTTCGTGTCAGGGGGGTGTTAAAATCGGTAGCTGAAGGAGTGGACCGCTCTGGTGTCTATCTGTTGATGTCTACATTCCGCCAACTCATGGCAATGCCGCAAGGTGCACATGAGATTGCCGCGATACGGCTGGATCGCACTACACCTCTTGCAGCGATCAAGCAATCCGTCCTGGACAGTGCACCGGGATACGAAGTAATGGACTGGAAAGAACTCCGACCGGTGCTGGCCAACATACTTGAATCCGCGGGTGATCAAATGTTGTTCATGCTAATCATTACATATACTGCTGTGGCGACGGTTGTGCTCAATGCGATGTTAATGAGTGTCTTTGAGCGCATACATGAATTTGGCGTCATGAAGGCGCTGGGTGTGACACCCTGGCAACTGATTCGACTGATTTATGCAGAAACCTTTCTGCAAGTCTTGATAGCCTCCTTGCTGGCCCTGGCGGGTGGTTGGGCATTGAGTCAATACTTCCATGATAACGCGATTGACCTGAGCCAGATTGCCAGTGGCGCAAGTTTTGCCGGTGTGGCCATGGATCCTTTGTGGCGCACCGAGTTGACCGCGGAATCTTTTTATATCCCGATTATATTACAGGTCGTGATTGCCCTATTGGCCGTGTTGTATCCAGCAATCAAGGCAGCGGTAATTCAGCCTGTAAAGGCCATCTACTACAGATAGGTATGCCATGAAATTAACAGTCATCGCATGGCGCAATGTATGGCGCAGGAAACGTCGCACTTTAATAACCGGATTCTCAATCGGTTTTGGCGTCATGCTGGCGGTAACGTTTACCGGCACTGGCGATTACATGTATACCAACATGATAAATTCCAGTGCCACCATGGGCCTGGGGCATATCACGGTTGCAGCCCGGGGGTATAATGATACGCCAACCCTGGACAAGCGCCTTGACGGTGTTGCCGAACTGCGGCAGACGTTGCAGAGTAATCCCAGCACCACACAAGTGGTGATCCGCATCATGGGCCAGGCCATGTTTGCCAGCGCTATAAAGACTGTGGGTGGCGTGTTTATTGCGGTGGATCCCGCACAGGAATCCGAAAATGTTAATGAGATGCTGAAATCCATTATTGAGGGAAAAATATTTACATCATCCTCCGGGCGTGGTGTCGTTGTCGGCCAACGCATGGCGGAACGTTTAAAACTGAAGCTGGGGAAGAAGCTGGTTTATACCACTACCGATATTCATGGAGAAATTGTCAGCGCCATTGCCCGCGTTAGCGGTATCTATAAAACCGGCATCAACGAAGTAGATGGCCACATAGTGTTGTTGCCTCTTAACCGGGTGCGCAAAATCTTACAGTATGGGGATGATGAGGCAGGACTGGTTGCAGTTATGATTCGTGATCAACGTTATACCGATTCCGTGCAGCAGCAGTTGTTGGCCAGCGTAGGCCGGCCTGAACGCGAAGTGCTGAGCTGGCGGCAGACGCAATCCGATCTCGCCGGTTTGATTACTATAGATCGTAGTTCCAACTATATCACCCAGTTGCTGGTTGGCTTGCTCATTGCTGCCGGTATACTAAATACTTTACTAATGAGTGTATTGGAACGCACAAGGGAGTTTGGCATCATGATAGCAGTAGGTATGTCGCCCGCGACCCTGTTCCGCCTGGTCATGGCAGAATCGTTCTGGATGGCCTTGATAGGATTGTTGCTCGGCATATTATTGACTGCCCCCTGGTTCTACTACATGTCAACGGTGGGCATAGACTTCAGTTCCAGCATAGGCAACGAATATACCGCCAGCGGTGTACTGATAGACCCCGTTATAAAAATACGGCTGTTCAAAGAGAGCGTTGCCGTGATATTGCTTGCAGTATTTACGCTGACCATGGTCTCAGGGCTGTATCCAGCCTGGCGCGCCGGTCGCGTAGTACCGGTGGAAAGCATTAAAACAATTTAGTGAACAGGTGCGATGGAACAACTGAAAAGGATGAGTGCATGCCTGAAGCGATAGCGGAATCCGTCTCGGCCCGGGAGACCATTGTAAAACTGGATCATGTTTCCAGGATCTATTTACAAGGTCAGATAGAAGTCAAGGCCGTCGATGATTTGTCGCTTGATGTCAGCAAAGGTGATTTTGCCGTGCTATGCGGCCCATCCGGTTCGGGCAAGACCACGTTGCTGAATATGATAGGCGGTCTGGATATACCCACTTCCGGCAGGATTTTATTAGAAGCTCGCGAGCTGTCGCAGTTGGGTCGTTCAGAGTTGTCACGTATGCGACGCGATCGAATAGGATTTGTCTTTCAAAGCTATAACCTCATCCCGGTGATGACAGCCTATGAAAACGCCGAGTTCGTATTGAAGCTACAGGGCGTCAGCGAGAAAGAATGCCATGATCGCGTGATGAATGTGCTCAAGGAAGTGGGCCTGGAGGGCCTGGAGCATCGCCGGCCCGATGAGATGTCAGGGGGACAACAACAACGTGTCGCCATTGCCCGCGCCATAGTCACGCATCCGGCAATCGTGTTGGCCGATGAACCGACCGCAAATGTGGACTCAGCAACGGCCGATGCCTTACTTGATTTGATGCAGGAGCTTAACGAGATAGAGCACGCCACTTTCCTGTTTTCTACCCATGACCAGCGAGTAATGGACAGGGCCAAGCGCATTATTCGTTTGCGCGACGGCAAGCTCGAGTCAGACACTACCCAAGGCTGATGTTCTCATTTGTTCGATGGTTTGCTGCCGCATTGGCAATCATGCTGTCACTTATGGCGCAACCTGTTTTCGCATTGTATGAGTGGTCGAATGATGTCACTCAGGGTGAGATCCAGGGCCTGGTGCGCGTCTATGGCGCCGCCTTCCAGCCCGTTAACATTAATGGCGAAGACGATGATCCCATCGCCGGCCTTGCCGGCATTGCGCGATTGATGACCAAGGCGCATGCTGGTAAGCCCTGGTCTCTCAATTTCAATGCTTATCAGACCTATATCCCCACGGACCTGTCTTCGCCCCAGCAATCCAGCACGGCCCTGGATGTGGAGCGCAGCTCTGCACTGGAGTGGAGCTTCAGTGATGATGAGTTGGTGCGCCTTGCCATTGATCATCTCAACCTGCGTTGGTCGCACGAGCGTTGGGATATTATTGCCGGCCGTCAACCGATTAATCTGGCGACTACGTATTATTTTTCTCCCAACGATTTTTTTGCACCCTTTTCGGCACAGCAGTTCTTTCGTATTTATAAACCCGGTGTCGATGCCGTGCGTGCCGAATACCGGCTCGCTGAACTCACGCAGTTATCATTGATCAGTGTCCTGGGTTATCAGACAGATGCCGATAGCGATACGGGTTGGAGTCGGAGTGCGAATGGCGAACGTACGTCCTATATTGGACGCCTGTCCACCGTCTGGCGTGATACCGAGTGGACCGTGCTATTAGGCCGCGTGAAGGAAAATGAGGTGATCGGCGCCTCGCTGCAAGGCGAGTTGTTCGACTGGTTGGGCCTGCGCAGCGAGGGCCATTTTGGACGTACGATGGATGAGGATGAAGACTTTGCCGCCTTGTCCGTGGGCTTCGAACACCGCTGGGAAAACAGCCTGCATGGCAAGCTGGAGTATTTTTATAACAGCCTCGGCGCCGGTGAAACGACCGATTACCTTGCCCCCGGTGCAGGCCTGATGACTACCTCCTATCTGGCAAGAAACTATGTTGCCGCGGGCGCGAGTTATCAAATCAGCCCATTGTTGCTGGGCGATGCCTTGTGGTTGCACAATATTACCGACAGCTCTAACCTGGCATTGATCAATGCCATCTATTCCCTTTCCGATGAGTCGGAGTTAGCTTTGAGTATTGCCTGGCCCCTGGGTGAGGCGCCGGAGCAGGGTCAATTGCAAAGCGAATTCGGCACGTATCCCAGGGCAGCCTTTCTGGAGTGGCGCGGTTTTTTCTAAGGCAGCTCTGATCAATTCAGGGTTTCCCTAAGTAACGATGGAGGAGATTATGATGCGGTGGATTACGACGTTGGTGTTGGTGTTTATCTGCATACCCGCACAGGCAGCAATACAAGGGGAGGCGGTATTTTACAAGTACGGCGATACAGAAATGAAAGGCTACCTTGCCTACGACGACACGATCAAGGGAAAGCGCCCTGGCGTGCTGGTGGTGCATGAATGGTGGGGCCACAATGAATACGCCCGTATGCGCGCCCGCATGTTGGCCGAGCTGGGTTATATCGCCCTGGCTATCGATATGTATGGCAATGGTAGGCAGGCCGATCACCCTAAAGATGCCGCCAGGTTTTCCGGCGAAGTCAAAAAGAACATGCCGGTGGCCGAGGCGCGTTTCAGGGCGGCCATGAAAGTGCTCAACAACCATCCACTGACAGACAACAGCAAGCTTGCCGCCATCGGCTATTGCTTTGGTGGCGGTATTGTCCTGGAAATGGCGCGCCGTGGCGTGGACCTGAAAGGTGTGGCCAGTTTTCATGGTAGCCTGGGCACACGGTCGCCTGCCAGGAGGGGTAGGGTCAAGGCGCAGGTATTGGTATTGCATGGCGCTGCCGATCCCTTTACCAGGCCTGAACAAATTACTGCATTCAAAAAGGAAATGAGTGAAGCCGGTGTTAAATATAAATTCGTTTCTTATCCCGGCGCCAGGCATGCCTTTACCAATCCGGCAGCCGACGGTTATGGCAAGAAATTTAATCTGCCGCTGGCCTATCACGCCGAGGCCGACAAGGCTTCGTGGCAGGAAATGAAACGTTTTCTGAAAAAAGTATTCTAGCAGCAGAAAGGTGAATCGCTAAGTAAGCTCTGACTTATTTTGTCATTCCTTTGCGCAATCCGGGGGACTCTATCCAACACCATTACGAACCACCCCCATCCCAGCCTTTCCCCTATAAAGGGGGAAGGAGTCATGATTAGCTGGATCAGCGTAGCCTGGATGCAGCGTAGCGCAATCCGGGACTGTGCATGAGTTCATGTAGGATGTGGTGAGCCCGCGAACCGCATCAATCGGGTTACCCC
>BTRG01000032.1:0-27262 GCA_036986275.1 Gammaproteobacteria bacterium
CTGCTGTACACTCTGTCTTCATAAGGCCGTTGTCTCCTTTGGCTATAACTTGTTGATTGCACAACTGTTATGCCATGGAACACGGCCTTATTCAATTCTGCTGGTGAGAAATGCGGGCTAGACTATAATTAAGTATTATGTCCCCTGATCCCTCCGACCAGGAGGAGGGTCGATCTTGTATCGAAGAAGGGCCAGGTATCTACAGTGTTTACTACTGAGCACAGTGTATATTAGCAAATACTAGACTCGGTTTTTTTCTCATCGATTCATCTTCTCAAGCAATTCAAAGGGGCCTGAAGCCCAGTTACTCGTTTTCCCATTATCTAATACTAAATCGTCAGATCTAATTTTAGTTTTTCCAGCACTTGGGTTGGTAATGGAATACGCTCAGCAAGTTTTTCTGTGGTCTCGTAATCGATTTTGAAACTACCTCCCATCACAACATTAAACCATCGGTCCCTGTCCATCACAACACGGTACATTTTTTCGTCCTGCGTTCCTGCCAAATAAGGATAATACACGTATATAGGTTGACCTACCTTTTCTGCTTTTGCGCCAATGCGATCAACGCGGCCGGTTCGTTGTTCAAGATTGCTTGGATTCCACGACAAGTCATAGTGGATAATGTGTCGACAATTTAAATGCAGATCTACACCTTCTGATAACACGCTACTGGCCACTAACACTTCTGGATAAAACGGCGTGTTAAATGTCTTCATCAAGTGCTGCCTGGCATCCTGTTCTACAGAACCATTAACAAGTCGAACAGTAGCCAGCACCGCGTCTTTTTCCCCTTCACCTTCTATATCGCTGTTCGACGATATATCACCTATCTGAATTGACTTTAGCGCAGCTAAATAACTTTTTCTCTCTTCGTCGGTACGGTCTGACAAAAACCTGAAAAAATTTGCTAACAGCTCATTAAAAGATAATCCATAGGCTTCCTTATACTCAAAAGCCTTGTGCAGCGTCTCCGGCTGGACACGACTACCCGCAAATTCGAAATAGCGAACCAGAAAAGTGGGTGTTCTCATAAAGCGATGAACTACCGAGACAAGCTCATCATGGCAGTCTGCCAGGTTGGCAAACGGTTTTATCTGTTCGTTGATTAACTCTTCTGCGCGCTTATGTAATCCTGAACCATCTTTAAAACGTTTGCCCATGTTTTGCAGTCGAGCGGCAACGACGTCCTTATCGCATGATAATTTTTTTGACGCTTGAACATAAAGCTTCTCACGAATCTGGTGAGAGATGTGCGCCCTCAGTGCACGGCCCGTCTTAATGTAGTGACAGAACACCAACACCTTTTCACCTTTCAACCAGAGATCAACCACGCGATCAACGACTGGCCTGATCTTTGGATGCAGCTCGGAAAGCACACGGTCACCAGGTTTTATAGCTTCCTTGATTTGACGTAGATACCAGTCCGTTTCACTATCCGATTTGGCCACGCCCTCGATTACATCATCTTCCAACTCAGCGCCCAGATTACCTTCTAGTAGATTACTGCGTGTTTCAAGGAATGTCTCATAGCTTGATGCCAAACCCTCCGAGGTTACGGGTCTGCCTCCTGGCGTCAGCGCGACATAACGTGCAGCGAGCAGGAACGGCAAGGCGGATTCCTCATCAATACTCAGTCCCTGCGATTCACAGTCGTTATGATTATTATCATGATCTATCACGGACTGGCCCGCGAGTTTACGTCGTCGCGGAATTTGTTGATGTTCTGATGAAAGTTCCCGCGGTCGGGTATGACGAATCACCCATTGCCCTAACGCTTTGTTAGCCTGACTTAAGGCGTCTGCTGCAAGCGTAATGGCTTGTTGTGCAATCACAATCGATTCACTGTGTCCCTCGCCTGTTTCAATGTCTTCCCACCATGCATCAATATCATGGTGGGTATACAGATGCCCGTTGCGCATGAGGTTCTCATCTCCTAACTGGCCCCACTTTTTCTCGAGAAAATAGGCCTGCTGCTGTGATTCATCCAGCAACTCCCTGAGCTGTTCAAGTTTTTGCTGGTAATGATATTGTCCGCCACCAGGTGCATTGTCACTATCCCAGCTAATCCCCTTAAACCGGTCCAGAATATTACAGAGTTCATAATGACCTAGTTGGAACGGTGTAGCTGTTAAAAACAGCATGCGCTCAAAAACACCGGCCAGTTGCCCGCCCCGGCTAACGGCATTGGCATCATGCTCGGCTTCCTCGCTATGAAACATTGACGCAAGACGCGTTCCGGCATTTTTTAAATGATGCGCTTCATCGAGCACCAGCAATGGCAACTGAACCCTGGCTTTCAGGAAACAACTTGTCCATATACTTGGCAATATCTTCCGTAACTCTCTGCGCAAACGCGTCAATCGTTGATTCAGACCGGAGGACTCTCTTTTTGGGATCGCCTGAATCGCTTCCCATAACTCATCCAACAAGGGTTTGATTTCCGGTTCTTCCAGTGCCTGCAGAACATGCTCAGGAACTGGATCATCATCAATCTCATCAAATCCCTTCTTGTTAAGAATACGCATCCATTTGGAGGTATGGTGATCAAGCAATGTCTCCCAGATGGAGTCATCCTTTCTGGTGTAACTATCCATCATCAGGATTTTTCCGGCAAAACGCCCCATGGAACGGTGCTGGACTTCAGCATTTCTTCGATGTTTCATTGCACGCTGAATGATTGCTAGCTTCACCCACCCATCAGAAAGGTTCTTGCCCAGTGCCCCATGCGCCAGAAATATCACCTGCTTTCGGCGTTCGGGAGGATCATCAAGCAGCTTTAAAAACTCCACGCCGTTGTCTGCCACAGCCATGTTTAACTTGCCGCGCAACGGGGCGGGCAGGCAGTTATTCACAAACACACTAAAGTCCAGTCGCCACTTAGTTAGTACCGCCGGTGGTACCATGATGACAACGGGTCGCTGATCATGCAGGCTCACGGAGGCCGCAGCGGCCAACGCCACGAAAGTCTTTCCCATACCCACTTCATCGGCCAGTATCTGGCCTGGCGCATTTGAAAAGCGTTCCAGTATTATGCTCGCAGTACGCTTCTGTCGCGTCGCGTCATCATCACCAATGCGCCCGGAACCATCGAGCGCGATACGCTCATCAAGGTGATGCACCCAGGCCATTATCCTGTCTCCGATTGCATTTTTCCGGTCAAACCTTGTTTCACAACCGCTTGACAGTAACGATAAATTGCCGGTGAGGCCTCTTTCCCACAATCTTTCATCTGTGGAATAAGTTTATTAATCATCTTTATTAAGTGTTGATAATAGGTGCTTTCATCCAACGACCCGTCTTGTGCCTGATAATGAATACGGCCCATGTCCAACACCAATTCGGACATTAAAAAAGCCAATTCGTCTTTACTTTCGGTGTGTTTACGTAATGCTTTTACAACCGCCTTCACGCCAATAGGGCCGTCTAAACGCCAGAGCAACGCTTCTTCCGTTGCCACCGGTCGTTGTAATCGTTCTCTCAACCCCGTCAATGCCCGACTGATCCGCTGGGTCCGAGGGATCAAATAGTGGCTGGTTTGTATACGCTTATGAGGGTCTAGGTCATCTTGCACTCCCCCCTCTCCCTCAACACCCTTGGCCTGCTTGCGTCTGAGTATTTTACGCATGGCGTCCCGCAGTGACCCCTGGCTGCTCAATATTTCAATCAGGGCATCCAACGATAAGTTTTTTAAATCTTCTGGTGGAGGTAGCAAAGAGGCGTCGGCAATGTTAACCGGCCAATAAGCGTGCGCATTATTCCCCCAACTGACCTGTAATATTGATGGCAAAGTTACATCCCGCCAGTGGATAACCCACTTTTCGGGCCTGCCTGCCTGTTGCCATTGCGCATGGGTTGCAATAATTTGTTTAGGTTCACCAAACGTGATTGACCAGATTTCAGGGGGGATGGCAAACATCAGTTGCAACTGGAGTTCTCCTGTATCATCGCGTACTAACACTGCGTCCTGAAAACCCAGGGGTAAGCCTGTTTGCATATCCTCGTCTTCACTGTCATCCTGCTTTAACTCCCCAAATCCAAGTTGTGCTGATTTGACTTTATCACCATGAATCCAGGCTTGATTGAAATTCTTATTTGCCCCTCGCACATCTTCCCGAAATAAATAAATAAGATTGGCCTCAATGTTGGGTTGTATGCTGAGCCCGGTCCCGCGTTGCGTGAAATTACTGGAGCCACACAAGAAACCGCTCCACCGCTGACCTTCAAACCACATCGCCTTGGCATGCAAGGGCCGATAAGGTTCTCCTTCTGCCTCACTAGGCGTCTCACCAATGCGGCGATAGCGACTTGTCATCTGCTTTCTTTCAGGAATAGTCTGGCTGGCCCGAGGGATATGCATTAGCCAACGTTCTTCTTCGGGAGCTTTTTCTGCCGTGGTGTACCAGCTAATTGTCCGCTCTACATTTCTTGCGTTTAATAATCGGGTTAACTCATTTACTGTTATTTCTGCTTTGGCCTCTTCTGTATCAAAGAACGGACTTTTTACATATGCGCGGGCAATACCACCACGAGATTCCCAAGCTGCTCTTATTTGATCAAAAATATTGGGCCCCTTTGGCACAACAAATATTGGCTGAATTGAGATTTTTAAATCTGCCTCATCAGCACCCCATAAAACACCAATTTGTCGAGCTTTAGCAATAACAGCTTGCCACCTTTCTACCACGCTGCTTTCCTTGGGCACGGACACCCGATCCGGTAAAGCCTCAAGAAAATTCAAAACATCCACCAATGCTTGACGCGGAAAGGTCGAGCTCTGCTCATAATCCAGTACACCGAAGACTTCCTGATTCTTGCAATACCCTTGCTCAGTCAAATTGGCTGAAGCAATAATAATTCGAATATGACCTTGCCAAACCAATAGTGAAACCTTGGCATGCTGACATCCACCTGCGACCCGTGCTGGAATCACGTCCCATCGCAAGCTGTGCGACTCACTGATGTGTCGACTGTCTACCATTACAACTGTGCCACACAAGCCGGACATCTTTTCCTCGCGCTCGATCAAATACAGCGCCCCATCCTGATTGGGTTCGCTATCCATTGCCAGGAAATTCGACAGGCACTGCTCTTCGAATAAGGCCGCAGAGAAAGTAAACGTTGTAGATAAACATCCGATCGGTTTACCTGCATGCTCAGGCGGCAACCACTGATCCAGTAACTTTTTTGTTCGTCTTTTATCTTCAGGCATTCGACGCCTTCCCGATATCGACCGCAAATGACCATAACGATGTGAGTCGGTAGGCATGCACATAATGCCCTGATTGTTTGGGAGGCTCGTTTTGGCAGTAAGCAGTCCGGGTACGGATCGCGCCTCCATCATAGCGTTCAATAAAAGGCATCTTGCCATTCGGGGGTTTGTTCTGCTGGTTGATCACATGATGATCTAGTAAGGCATTGACCCAGTCACCGGCACTTCCAGTGCTTGAGAAAAGTTCTTGAAAACCTGCAAAACTGCCATAGACCTCATGGGCATGCAGCCCCTCCTCCAATGCAGTTTGTATTTGCGGTAACCGTTTGGCGGCTGCTGTCACACTGTCCAAACCTGTAAGCTCGTTAATACCCACTGACCGTTCGGCCTGGGACCCTGCATAAAGAATGTGATAGAACGCGTCCGTAACAAGTCGGGAAAATTCTTCATACCGTTGTATCGTTTCCAGTAACGCTTTCATCGCCGGAGACGATTTTTCTATCAGTGCACGATGTATTACTTGCTCACTTTCATCTGAATCGCTGTTAAGCCAGATATCAGCACCCTCGTTAACCAGAAACTGGAAATACTCGGACCTGAGTGGCTCACGTTCATCGATTAAAAACTCCCAAAGCAGTGCACTTACTTTTGGACCCGGTTGATGCGTAACCATGGGCTCAGCGAACTTTTGCCAATGCTTCCAGTGCTTTTGGGTTTTTTCATTCTCAAGACCGTAATCAATGCCCTCGCGGGAAAGTTTAAAGTAGGCCTCTCGGTTGCGAATAATATGATTTTGATCCTGTTCCCAGGCAGCGACTAATCGGGGGCATTGGTGACTGGTCTTGTCTTCATATAGGATCTCCAGTTTCCGGGCGAGTAATTTATATACACCGTAAAAACCAAATACCGAGGGTGTTTTTAAATAACTCTCCGCTGCAACACAACCAAACTGGTCAATAGCATGGGATACCTTGTCACGTCCTGGCAGCCCGGTTAACCGCGCCGGGTCTTTATGGCGATAACTACCGACTAACGCCTGCACCACATACCATTCAAAGATCTGTATGGGTGATACGTTATTAATTTCTGAATACTGTCCTGTGTATTCCTCAGCGAGGCTAGCCCCAATCGCGATGGGAACAAGAAAACCAGGATGTTTTTGGCGCTCACGAACACCGGGGCATAACCGGTTAACCGTTAAGGCATCTGCAATTGAATACAAGCCTAGCGGATCCAATGCGCCTTCTGCTACCTCGGGTTGATCATAAGCTGATAACCATGGAATAACCTGATTGAGTGATCTTGTAAGGGCTTTCATTCATCAGCTCGCATAGATTGTAGATGCCTTATTTACTTAACAACTTTCTGATTGCCTCTTCTGCCTGCTTAAATCAGAGACAGTAAGCCTGAATCGTGGTTTCACTGCGAAACTTGATTTTTCGGGCTAAAACAGACATATTGTTACCATATATTAGCAAATGGCGACAATATGTCTGCTCGTAAGAACAAAATACCCTCTGAGGAGATATTCCGCAAACATGGTGGACAGCTTCGCATGAGTGAGGCCATTCGGTACGGAATCTCCCGCTATTCCCTCTATAAAATGCGGGATAATGGTGTTGTTGAGCAGGTTTCCCGCGGCATTTTCCGGATGGCCGATCTGCCGCCCATCAGTAACCCGGACCTGGTGACAGTTAGCCTGCGATTCCCCAATGCCGTGATTTGCCTCATTTCTGCTCTGTCGTACCATGGTATTACTACCCAAATTCCCCACGCCGTATCAGTAGCCGTATCAAGAGGGGTACGGATGCCGTCGCTCGACTCACCGCCGGTCCATGCCTATAAATTTTCGGAGGATGCTTTTACATTCGGTATCGAAACCCACCAAATCGATGGTGTGGCAGTACAAATTTACAGCCCGGAGAAGACACTGGCTGACTGCTTCAAGTACCGCAACAAGCTTGGGATGGATGTGGTGCTGGAAGCCCTGAAACTCTACAAGTCGCAAAAAAAAATCAATCTGGACAATCTGCTCAAGTACGCCAAAATCTGCCGTGTTGAAAAGGTGATAAGGCCCTATCTGGAGGCAACCCTGTGAGCCACGGGAAATTTGCTAAAGCCGGGAATATTGCGGCCTCAATCCGTCAACGGCTACTGAATCGAGCCAGGAATGACAAACGGCCATTTAACGAGTTGCTCCAGTACTACGCAATGGAGCGATTTCTTTACCGCTTGTCACAATCAGGGCATGCCAATTGTTTTATTCTCAAGGGCGCGTTGTTGCTTAGCGTATGGCTCTCGCCGCAAGCTTCAACACAGTTTCGACCCACCATGGATATCGATATGTTAGGGAGGACGAGTAATGAGGAAGACAGCATCATTGCTCAAATCAAAGACATCATTTCTATTGAAACTGAACTGGATGGACTCAATTTTGACCCTAACTCCATACGGGCAGATCGCATCACCGAAGACGCCGACTATAAAGGAATTCGGGTGCGGTTTACGGGTGGCCTGGATAATGCGCGCGTGCATATGCAGATTGATATCGGATTCGGTGACATTGTATACCCTGGGCCCGTCGAGTCAGAATTACCTACTTTGCTGGATTCCCCGGCGCTCAAACTCCTATGTTATAGCCGTGAAAGCGCCATTGCTGAAAAATTCGAGGCCATGCTGAAATTGGGTGAATTGAACAGCAGGATGAAGGATTTTTTTGATATCTGGCTGTTATCCCGGCAATTTGATTTTGTCGGTAATGATTTAGCCGAAGCGATTCGATTGACACTAGAACATCGTGGCACAGAACTGCCTGAGGAAATCGTTGCCTTCACAAGAGTATTTATCGATGCCAAGCAGGTTCAGTGGTCAGCATTCCATAAAAGATTAGTCCAGGATTATGCCCCGGCTGATTTCGGAGAAGTTGTTGCCGTTGTAGAGACTTTTCTTGGTCCTATCGCCTCTGTGCTAGTGAATGGTAAAAAAGCTCCCCATCACTGGTCAGCATCTGGACCTTGGGTATAGCGTTATTCCTTCTGATATTACATCCCTGCTTTGTTATCAACACCTACTTAACCTTATGTCGGGTCAGAAAAAGTAAGTGGTGTAACCTTTTGGCTGTTTTTTAATCTCTGAGGGTTGTGTCACCGCTTCTACGACCTAACACTGCCGTCAGCTCACCTATAGCATCTGCTGTAGGTACCGCAGGGTAGTTTATTTTCGTTACAATGTGGGCGTCGCATCCTTTGCGCCGTATAAGTCCTCCATCTTTTGCTGGCAAGCCAGGCAGCGGCGGGCCAGCGGGTTGGCCTGTAATCGCCCTAACGGGATGGCGGCGGCACATTCCTCGCAGTGGCCGTATTGGTTATTCCGTATACGTGCCAGTGCATCCTCAATCTCACCCAGTTCGGCGACTTCCTTGTTGATGAAGCTGATATTAATTTCTGATAACAGGGTGGCCACAGATTCCTCTCCGCGGTCATGTACCTGACCGGCCAGTTTGTTGTAATTTTCTTCATCCATGGCCTTTACTTTTTCCAGCACCAAGCCGCGCAGTGCATTCCGTGACTGCCGTAATTGATGTGCCAGGTCGTCAAGTTCTCTCTTTGCCAGTCCTGTCATGTCCTTAGTCCGGTTTTATGGAAATCATCTGGACAATAACCGCAAACGCAGAACAATTCTCTGACCCCGGACAAGTCTGCGCACGTCCAGAATCAACTTATCAGCATATCCTAATATAACAAGTGAACGCTTATTAACTTATTAGGAGAGATATGGCCAATTGTGTCCAGGAACTGGAAGCAAGGGACCTGAATTGCCCGTTACATTGGGGGAGGTTCAAGGTGCCCCCTTTTCCTCATGCCGCTTTGTTCTTTTCTGGGTACAGGCATTGAAGCGTTGAAGCTGTTGCACATAACCACCACGCTGTGCGCAATATCCGCACCAATAATACAGAATTAGATTCATACCATTTAGATAAAGTCCTGTTTTGGCCGGTCGATAAACTCCTCACAAGGTGCGGCTTGTGGGCTTGCGCCCTTTGTTTTGAGATGAGGATACCGAGTAATGGATTTGCGCATATCCCTGATAACAGTATGGATAGTGGCCGCCACTGTGGCGATGACCGCACAGGCCAATATGCGCGAATATATGGCCGATCTGGCGACACCATCATGGTCGTACCAGGATCAAAAAGAACTCGGCTGTGTCCTGCGCCACAGCATCCCTGGTTATGGTGAGGCCCGGTTTACGCGTACAGCCCAGGGTATGATATTTCAACTGCGCAGCCTGGAACCGGCGGTTGAGGAAAATGATATTCTTTATCATGCGTCGCCACCCGCCTGGCGACAGGATATGTTATACACCGAAATGGGTGAAGGTGACCTGGCTGCCGGGCAGTCGCAAATGGAATTGAAAGGGGAGAGGGCAGATGCATTGTTGCGTGAGCTGGAGATGGGCAGGCACATCGACTTTGTTTATCGCGAAACCGTCAGCGGGGTCCGCCATGCCCGTGTCACCCTGACTGTTGCCCATTTTCTGCCGGCGCTTGAGCAGTTTAAGCAGTGCCGTTCACCGAAAATTATTGCCGGCAAGCCCAAACCTGTCGTCAAGAAAAAGGCCAGAAAGAAGATCGCCAAGGGAAACGTACGTCGCCGTGGCATTATCCGCTTTGCCACCGGGAGCGCGGAACTGGGTAAATACGCCGAGCGTACCCTGAGCGATTTGGTGTATTACCTCAAGGTGCATCCCGAGGTGAAGAGCGTGGTCATCAATGGCCATACCGACACAGTCGGCACCAATGGCAAGAACATGCGCCTGTCACTAGAGCGTGCGCGTATGGTCCAGCGATATTTTGTAGCCAATGGTATTCCTGCGTCCAAGCTCCGCACCCGCTTCCATGGCGAGTCTTCGCCCGTAGCAAACAATAAGGATACTGATGGCCGCACTCTGAACCGTCGCGTGCGCATCGATCTTGTCCGGTAGCCTTTCGGCATTTGGGGTATAATCCTGCCTTCAGAATTGCGGCCCACCCATAGCAGGGCCGTACTAATGGAGCAGGTGGGTTGTACATGGCGCAGTCAGAAATCAAGAAAGTCGTCCTGGCCTATTCCGGTGGTCTGGATACCTCGGTCATTCTCAAGTGGTTACGCGAGGCCTATCACTGTGAAGTAGTAACATTTACCGCCGATATTGGTCAGGGCGAAGAAGTCGAACCCGCGCGCGCCAAGGCCGAAGCACTGGGTGTGAAAGAAATCTATATTGAGAACCTGCGCGAGGAGTTTGCGCGCGATTATGTCTTCCCCATGTTCCGCGCCAACACCATCTATGAAGGTGAGTATCTACTGGGCACTTCCATTGCCCGCCCGTTGATTGCCAGGCGCCTGGTCGAGATTGCCAATGAGACCGGTGCTGATGCCATTTCACACGGCGCCACAGGCAAGGGCAATGATCAAGTACGTTTTGAGTTAGGCGCCTATGCGTTGAACCCGAAAATTCATGTGATTGCCCCCTGGCGAGAATGGGATCTGAACTCACGCGAAAAGTTGATGGCTTATGCCGAGGCCAATGGCATCGCTGTTGATTTCAGGAAAGGCAAGAAATCTCCTTACTCTATGGATGCCAATTCACTGCATATTTCCTATGAGGGTGGCATCCTGGAAGACCCCTGGGCGGAACCGGAAACGGATATGTGGCGTTGGTCGCTGGCGCCAGAGCAGGCACCGGATACGTTAACTTATATTGAGCTGGGTTTTAAACATGGCGATATTGTTTCTATAGACGGCAACACCAGGACACCCGCTGAAGTAATGGACGAACTCAACAAGGTTGGTGGCGCCAATGGCATAGGTCGTGATGATATTGTTGAGAATCGCTATGTGGGCATGAAATCACGCGGTTGTTATGAAACACCAGCCGGCACCATCATGTTGAAAGCCCATAGAGCCATGGAATCCTTGACACTGGATCGCGAAGTGGCGCATCTTAAAGATGAGCTCATGCCGCGCTATGCCAGTATGATTTACAATGGCTACTGGTGGAGTCCTGAGCGAGAAATGATGCAGGAGATGATTGACGCCAGTCAGCAGACTGTTAATGGAGAAGTGCGACTAAAATTATACAAGGGCAATGTGATGGTAGTCGGCAGAAAATCTTTAACTGACAGTCTGTTTGATCCGGAAATTGCTACTTTTGAAGATGATGCCGGCGCTTATAACCAGGCCGATGCAGAAGGGTTTATCAAGCTCAATGCCTTGCGCCTGAGAATCGCCCGCAGTCGCAAGTAAGTCTCATTTTCATTTTATTTGATTTTCTCAATCAATGACTTGCCGTTGTTCAAGCAATGCCAAGTCTTCTGTTGTAGAATGAACTGCCGGTCACCTGATCGTCTTAATTCAGATTTATTGCTTTAGCTTGTCTTTACTGTATTAATGAAAACCTCTGTATCCAATGTCAACAAGGGCGTGCTGGCGCCTGATAATGATCTGTTTCGCACGCTTACCGAAACCACAAGCTGCGCCATTTTTGTTGCGCGCAAGACTTTCCTTTATGTAAACCCGGCAGCGCTGGCCATATCTGGGTATACCGAGGAGGAATTGTTGGCACTTTCATCCTGGGATGAAATCATTGCTCCAGAGCACAGAGACTTCGTCAAAAGCCGGGGGCTGGCACGCCTGCAGGGCGAGGATATACCCGCACGTTATGAATTCAAGATTCTACACAAGAACAGTGAGGAACGATGGTTGGATTATACAGCCGAACGTATCGACTATGAGGGTAGCCCGGCTATATTAGGTACTGCATTTGATATTACTGATCGCCGACACGCCGAAGAAAAATTACGTCACTCGGAAGATAAATTCAGCAAGAGCTTTCATTCCAGTCCGGCCATGATTGCCATATCCACGGCAGAAGATGGTGTGTTTGTTGATATCAACGAAACCTTCCAACTTATTTTTGGATACACGAGAGAGCAGGTTGTTGGCAAATCATCTTTGGAGCTGGGTATCTGGAAGAATTATGAAGACAGACAGCAGACATTGGAACGTGTTAAATGCGACGGTTCTGTTCGTGGTGTCGAGTTTCCTTTTTTAACGAGCAAGGGCGAGGAGCGGTACCTGTATGGTTCTGCTGAATTGGTAAATTTCGAGGGTGCTACGTGTTTGTTAATGGTAGCGCAGGACATTACCGAGAAGAGATTGCATGAGCTCGAGGTGGTAAAACGAGAAGAACGTATACGGCGTCAACAGCAAGCATTGTTGGCGTTGGCGAAAAATGAGGCCACAAGCCTGGGCGATACCGAGGTTTCATTCAGAATGATCACCAGGACGGCATCGGATGCGCTGAACGTAGCCCGTGTAGGTATCTGGTTGTATGACGAGAGCAGCCATTCGATCGTTTGCGCCTATCAGCACGATAGGCGGGAGCAGGATGTCGTTAGGGGTAATGCCTTGTCTATGGATGATGTGCCGGATTATTACAAGGCTATTGACAGTAATCTTCTGGTCGCCATAGAGAATGTTGCAGAGGATGAGCGAACGCACCAGTTCCCGGGGGAATATTTCGTTGACAATGGTATTGGCGCCATGCTGGATGCGGCGATTAGGATAGACGGTAAGTTAGCTGGTGTGCTGTGTCATGAGCATGTAGGTACTGCTCGCGCATGGACTCTGGAAGAGGAAAATTTTGTTGCGGCGTTGGCGGAGATGGTGACCCATGTTCTGGATCAGAAACATAAGCGTAAAACTGAAGAGGACTTGTATAGAGAGCAAGGGCTGGCGCAGATTACCCTGCAATCTATTGGTGACGGTGTAGTGACAACGGATATGCAAGGAAATGTAGAGTACATCAATCCAGTTGCAGAAGAACTTACAGGATGGAAAAACAACGAAGCTATCGGGAAAAGTTTTAAGGAAGTTTTTAATTTGATTGATGAGGAGACCCGGTTCATTGCTCCTGATCCGGTGGGGCAGTGTATCCAGAAAGGAAGAAATATACGTCTCAGTAGCCAGCCTTTATTGATCCACAGGGATGGAGATACAGAATATTCTCTTGAAATTATGGCCTCTCCGATTCGCAACAGTGAAGGCAGTATCATTGGTGCAGTGCTGGTATTCCATGACGTAACCGAACTAAGGGGTCTGGCCAGACAATTAGCGCATCAGGCGGCACATGATGACTTGACAGGGCTGGCGAACAGGAGAGAGTTTGAACAGCGTTTGGAATTCGTTTTGAGGCATGCCCGTCAATATCATTCACAACATGTTATGTGTTATCTGGACCTGGATCAATTCAAGGTGGTCAATGATAGTTGCGGTCACGTTGCTGGTGATGAACTGCTAAAACAAATAGCAAGTGGTTTGCACCACATCATGCGGGAGCAGGATACACTCGCAAGATTGGGTGGTGATGAATTTGGCATCCTTATTAAGGATGGAGAGATAGGGCCTGCCAGGGATATCGCCGAGCGTGCACGAAAATGCATCAATGATTTCAGATTCTCGTGGGAGGATAAAGTCTTTGAGGTCGGTGTCAGTATCGGCCTGGTTGTGATACACGAACAGAGCGGTAGTTTGACCGATGTATTGAGTGCGGCAGATTCTGCCTGTTATGTTGCCAAGGATCTGGGCCGCAACAGGGTGCATGTGTTTGAGCCTGATGATATTGCTATTGCAGAACGCTATGGAGAAATGGAGTGGTTACAAAAGATAAACAGGGCCTTTGAAGACGACAGGTTTCTGCTTTACTATCAGACAATAGTTCCCTTGTCGGAAAGAGCTAAAGAGGCAGGCGCGCATTGTGAACTGTTATTGCGTATGCAGGATCTCGATGGACAGTTGCTAATGCCTCAAAGTTTTATTACCGCAGCGGAGCGCTATCACATTATGCCTACGTTGGACAGGTGGGTTATTCGTACAGCCCTGGCAGCACTGGGGCGTATCGACGTAAGGCAGGAAATAGGTACCAGTACATTTGCAATTAATTTGTCAGGACAATCATTGGGAGATGATATGTTTCTCGATTTTGTGACTGAGCAGCTTGATCAATCATCAGTTGATCCTGAGCGTATCTGTTTTGAAATTACAGAAACAGCCGCCATTGCCAATTTTTCTCTTGCAACACATTTTATTTCAACCTTAAAAGAAAAAGGATGCCGTTTCGCGTTGGATGATTTTGGTCGCGGCCTGAGTTCATTCACTTATTTAAAGAATCTGCCAGTAGATTATTTAAAAATCGATGGTAGTTTTGTGCTTGATATTATCCGCGACCCCATAGACTACGCTATGGTGGAGGCCATTAATCATCTGGGCCATGTCATGGGAAAATTCACTGTTGCCGAGGCCGTGGAGAATGAAACAATATTGAAAATGGTCAAAGACTTGGGTGCCGACTACGCTCAGGGTGTAGGACTGGCCAGACCGTTGCCCATTACCTCCTTGTTGTGAATCTTGGTTGGCTAAGAACCCATAAATAAGTTACATGTTTGCATATACATCATTGTGTTACGGCACAATGATGTATGCAATAATAATCTTTCTTTAAATAAATACTGTATTGGCAGGGTGAACCATGCGATTACTGCACACCATGTTGCGTGTCGGGGATCTACAGCAAGCTATTAAATTCTATACCGAGGTGTTAGGAATGCAACTCTTGCGTAAAAAGGACTATCCTGATGGAAAGTTTACCCTGGCATTTGTTGGTTATGGCCCCGAGTCTGAACAGGCCGTAATAGAGCTGACACATAACTGGGACACTAGCACCTATGATATAGGAGAAGGATTTGGCCATATCGCTCTGCAAGTGGACGATGCCTATGCCGCATGCGATAAAATACGTGCAGGTGGTGGCAAGGTTGTACGGGAAGCAGGCCCCATGAAACACGGTACGACTGTTATTGCCTTTATCGAAGATCCGGATGGTTACAAGATAGAATTGATACAGGCCGGGAGCCAGTAAGATTCGTCATGAAAGGCTGGCTGGATTCCTTGTCTTTTCCAATGCTGGTGGTCTTGGCGCTGTTGTTGGGGCTGGCGCCTTTCTCTTCCGAGCCACACTTGCTGGAAAAACTTAAGATGTTGTTCGCGAGCGCTTTACAAGAACCCATGGATATATTCGATTTGTTTTTGCATGCCAGCGGGATCTTGCTGTTGGGATTACGTCTCTTGAGCAAGCATCTTGGGTCTTCCTGAATGGTGGACGATCTTTCACCTTCCGTCTCTATCATCATCCCTGTACTGAATGAGTCTCTGGTAATCAAGGAGTTATTGAGTAATGTGTTGATGCATAAGGTCCAGGAGATCATCATTGTTGATGGTGGCAGTACGGATGATACCTGTGAGCTAGTGGAGTCTGTACAGCGTGAACCGGGTTTGAAAAATAATTCCGCCCAGAGGATCTTGCTATTGAGGGCACGCACCGGCAGGGCGAGACAAATGAATGCAGGGGCTGCTGTAGCGACCAGCAACATACTGTTATTCCTCCATGCCGATACTATTCTTCCGCTAACAGCAATACAAAATATCCGTACAGCATTCTCAAAACAAAAATTGTGGGGCCGATTTAACGTGCGCCTGGATGGGCATAGCGTGTTATTTCGGATGATTGAATCAAACATTAATATAAGATCCTGCATAACAGGAATGGCAACAGGGGATCAGGCGATATTCATACCGCGTGTCTTATTTAAAGTAGTAGGCGCCTATGCAGATATTCCGCTGATGGAAGATATTGATCTCTGCAAGAGGCTGAAGTCCATTGCTACACCAGCGTGCATACAATCCCGGGTCATCACCTCCGCCAGGCGTTGGCAGAAGAACGGCATCGTCAAGACTATTTGCATGATGTGGATGCTGCGCTGTCTCTATGCACTGGGTGTGTCGCCCCATTTTTTGGCGCGTTATTATCATCATGCAAGATGAGTTGAAAGAATCCGCCAAGCGGGAACAACCCGAGCTGGTGATATTCGCCAAACAGCCGATTCCCGGCCAGGCAAAAACGCGCTTGCAGACAGTCTGCTCTCCAGACCAGGCCGCCAGGCTGGCGGAAGCCATGATACAGATTACCGTATACCAGGCCTGTAAAGTATGGCCTGGTCCCGTGCGGTTGTGTTGTACGCCAGACAGTCGCCATGAGGTATTCAGACACTTATCTGAGACGACCCGTATACAGCTATCAGTTCAAGTGGGTGAAAATCTGGGTGCACGCATGCTGAACGCCATTAGGACGAGTGTGAAGTGTTGTGGCTCGGCAGCTATTCTGGGTACGGATGTGCCGCATTGCCCCGGGGCTATTCTTGCTGATGCTTACCAAGTGTTATTGCAAGGGAGGTCGGTCATCGGTCCCAGTAAGGATGGTGGCTATTATTTTATTGGACTGACACAACCGGAGCCTGAGTTATTTGAAGGTATTGCCTGGGGTGGTGAAAGAGTCTTCAATGATACACAGGTGCGTGCGCAGATGATCGGCATGACCTTGGACAGGCTTCCTGTACTGTGTGATCTCGATACATGGCAAGATATTGTAAATGTTTTACATGACCATGCAGATCTGAAGTCATCTTTTCAGTCTGCTGTGCCAGAGTTGTTTAAAGGACTGGTAGCAAGCTAAACCAAGCTAAACGAGTGATCCGCCACAACTGCTACCGGCGCCGGCGGTGCAGCCAAAACAGTGTTGTCCCGTGGCAATGGTCTTATTTGTTAACTCGCAGCTTTTGATATCCCACAGATATTTATGCGGCTCATCCGCTATAGGAAGATCCAGCATTTGGTTGAAGTCGCAGTCATAGACTCGTCCCTGCCAGTCTACATTCACCAGATAGCGGCACATCAGCCCCGGGACTGTGCCTGAATTAAAATTATCATTCAGCAGGTTCATGTAGTTGTTAAGCTGATTGTCTCTTACCAGGGTATGCAGAAATCGACTAATAGGAAGATTGGTTAACGCCAGTAGATTTGTGAACTCTATATCATAGTCTTCCTGCAAGTGAGTACGATAGTCCTGTTCCAACGATTGCTGATCGGGTGGCAGGAAGGCGCCCCCCGGGTTATAGACCAGGTCCAGAGTCAGGTCGTTCGATTTTCCATAACCCAGTTCATTAAGCTGTTGTAAGGCAGTAATGCTTTTGTTGAATACACCCTTGCCGCGTTGGTTATCAACATTGACCTGGGTGTAACATGGCAGCGAACATACCAGCCTTATTTGACGATTGGTATACCACTGCGCCAGGTCTTCCTGGCCGGGTTCCAGTAATATCGAGAGGTTGCATCGAGCGGTTATACTGACACCCAGGCCTAGTAAGTCTTGCACAAACCCGCGGAAGTGTGGATTCATTTCCGGTGCGCCACCGGTGATATCTACGGCTGTAATGGTATTGTCTCTGACCCAGGCCAGTATACGCTCCATGGTATCCCAGGACATGATCTCGGTGCGCTTGGGTCCGGCATCGACATGACAATGATGGCATGCCTGGTTGCAGAGCTTGCCAACGTTGATTTGCAGTTCACTGAGTGCTGCGCGGTGTAATGGCAAGAAACCGCATGTTTCCAATGCGGTATCAAACTGCCTTATAGTTGGATGGACAGTATTAAGTGCAGTGTGATTCATGTTGTTTCGGATGTTCTCTAATCATAGAGTAAACGGCCCCTGATATGGAGCCGTCCTTGGTGCTGGATGCATGTATTATGTGCCAAGGCGTTGTTTGATCCAATAATCAACACTAACGTATTTACCTCCGCCAATAAAGAACAGGACCAGCAGCATAATAAAGTAAGTGGCGGCAAATTCGATGCCATTGTTGAGTATCACAAAGCTGCCGTTCTCGGTCAGCCACTCATAATTTCCATATTCTTTTAAAATTGATTTGGCAGCATCCAGGCGTTCAATAGCACCCATTGTGCGTTCGCTGGCAAAGATGCCGCCAGCGGATGCAATAGCCAGCCAGCCATGTTGTAAGTGTACAGAAAAAACTGCAATGATCATGGTGAACATAAGCGGAATAGAAAGCCATCTGACTCCAAGACCCACAAGCAAGGCAATGGCGCCGACTAGTTCAGTCAAGGTGGACAGGTAGGCCATCAATGCAGGAAAAGGCAGGCCCAGACCCCAGTCGGGATTACCAAACCAGGCGATGGTGCTGTCCATTGCGCCCCACTTCTGTGTACCAGCCATCCAGAATATCGGCACCAGATAGAGCCGTAATAACAATGGGCCAAGGAAATCGACTTTGCGTGTATGGTCCAGTAATTCCTGTGCTTGTTGTAAGTACTTCACGTTTAATCCTCCTGATAAATAAATCCTATAACCCGAGCTAACTATAGTGACATCATGTTCCGGTGTGAGTTCCTTATATATTGCTATGTTTTTACCGGCACGGTATCGGGAAAGACTTCATTAAGAGGTAGTGAACGACCGCTGCCAGTGACCATGCGTGCATGATAACGTTTCAGCTGTCGAGGCTCCGTCACCCCACACGAGTGCGCAATAATGCTGACCCCGTGGCGCATGTTGCCGGCATAATGCCTGACGCGCTCCGCCTTGTTGCTGGGGACAAGACCTTTTTGCAAGCGTGGGTTGTGTGTCGCAATACCGGTAGGACAGGTATCACGATTGCATTGCAGGGCCTGTATACAACCCAGAGAGAACATAAAGCCACGCGCGGAGGCAATGAAGTCAGTACCCACGCAAAAGGCCCAGGCCACCTCGACAGGGGTAATCAGTTTACCGGAAGCAATAACCTTGATGCGATCCCGCAGCCGGTGTGTATTTAACTTGTCTATCACCAAAGGCAGTGCTTCCCTTAACGGTATGCCCATATTGTCTATCAGGCTCATGGGGGCGGCTCCGGTACCACCTTCAGCGCCATCAACGGTAATAAAATCGGGCGCGCTGTCATGGCCACGCCGGTTCACTTCTTCCAGCAACTTATCCAGCCAGTCATAGGCACCGATCACCGCCTTAAAACCTACGGGTTTGCCGGTAACAGAGCGGACACGCCGCACCATATCGAGTATGTCGGCAACACTATTAATATCCGTATGGCGATTGGGGCTGATGGAATCCTTGCCTTCCGGTATGCCGCGTATGCGGGCGATCTCACTGGTGACCTTAACGCCTGGAAGTATGCCACCCTTGCCGGGTTTGGCGCCCTGGCTGAGTTTGATTTCAAACATGCGTACCTGTTCATGGGCGGCTATGGCTTCCAGTTTATTGTCATCCAGTTCGCCCTTGTTATTTCGCACACCATACTTGGCTGTGCCGATTTGAAAGACGATATCCGCGCCGCCTTGCAAGTGGTAGGGTGACAGTCCGCCTTCACCGGTATTCATCCAGCAATTCGCCATTCTGGCGCCATTCGACAGTGCCAGCACCGCGGGTTTGGAGATCGCGCCATAGCTCATGCCGGAGATATTGAAAAACGAGGGCGCATGATAAGGATGGGGACAGTCTTCACCTATGGTCAATGGCGGTGAAGGCAGGTGATCGCTATCAAGTGTAGGGAAGGGGCAATTGACAAAATAGACAGTGCCAACAGGTCTTAAATCGCGAGTCGAACCAAAGGGCACAGTACTGCTGGCATTCTTGGCGGCACGGTAGACCCAGGTTCGTTCGGCACGATTAAAGGGAAGCTCTTCACGGTCCATGGCAAAGAAATACTGTCGGAAAAAAACGCCCAGATGCTCAAACAGAAAACGAAAGTGCCCGATGACCGGGAAGTTGCGGCGTATGGCCTGTGAGGTTTGGGTAACGTCGCTAATAAACAATATAACAATAGCCAGCGCCGCCAGGCCGATGATAAAGACAAATACCAGCGCCATGACTTCAAGTGTGGAGAATAGAAAACTTGGTGTGTGTTCGGGAAACATTACCTTAACCGAATGAAAATTTGATTGATTCTTCCTGCCTGGTACGGCTAGCAGGCCAGTAATAAGACAGTAAGTGGCTGGGTTAGTGTCTGGGTGTACCCAGTATGATGTCGTGTTCTAACAGGTCCCGCAGTATTTCCTGGCCACCACTGATGACGACTGCTGGATCGGGATGCTTCATTTCAGCTGCAACTTGCTCCAGCGCCTGTCTGCCAGTGATGCTGTTTCCTTCCTGCAGCAATTGCAGCAGGCGGAAGATAGGTGCATTGATCTCCATGAAATGTACATCGTCTTCGCGGTTACGATAAATAATAATATAGGTAGGCAGCTTGCCCGGTTCCGTCGGTTGATGGTCCGTATCGATTTGATGCACGGGATAGAGATAACTTAACGCTGTGGCCAGTGGAGAGACTGACGGTGATTGTTCCAGCAAGTCGGTGTTCCTGTCATAGCGATCCCATTCCGGTTCATCATCGGAGATGGATAGTGCCAATTCCATCCATTCGTAATGCGCCAGTTCGACCAAAAAGGCGGGGTCGCCTTCGCAATCACTGCGTTCCGTTTGCAGGTAGCGTACAAATTCTTCAGGCATGCGTGGGAAATAAGGAGTATGGGCAAGATGGCGCGAAAAGTAGTCGCGTATCATGCTATGCCAGCGGTCGTCGTCGGTCATTTCGCGAATCACCGGGAAGTTGCCGGCCATAAAGTCTTCTACATTGTTGTAAAACAGCTCACGATAGAGATTCATGCGCCGGTCTTCCACGTCCCGTGGTGCTACATTGCGCTCAGGGTCGCGGATGTTTGCCGCAAACTCATATTGATTTTTGATGAAGGCCGGGCGCTCAGCGTGCATGGGCAATTTCGTTGTGATGTTGTTCGGTCCATTTATGCTGGTATTCCCCGATACGATCTATTTCGCCAAGTAATTCCGGGAGCTCAGGGATGTTGAAATCACGTTCCAGCAGGGTGGGGACGACACCAAAATGTTCATAGGCCTGGTCCAGCAATTCCCAGACATTGGAGATGATAGGGGCTCCGTGGGTATCCACCAGCAGGTCTTCGGCTTCCTTGTAATGGCCGGCAATATGAAAGTAGGCAATACGGTCACCAGGCAATGCCTTCAGAAAAGCCACAGCATCATATTTATGGTTGATGCTGTTGACATAAATGTTGTTAACGTCTAACAGCAGGTCGCAGTCGGCTTCTTCCAGTACCGCGTTAATAAATTCAATCTCATCCATCTCCTTACCGGGGGTGGCATAATAGGAAATATTCTCCATGGCGATGCGCCGTTCGAGTATGTCCTGGACTTGCTTGATGCGTCCGGCCACGTGATGCACGGCCTCTTCGGTAAAAGGGATGGGCATTAAATCGTAGAGATGGCCATCATCACTGCAATAGCTTAGGTGTTCGCTATAGCAGTCGATATTGTGTTCTTCGATAAACCCCTTGACCTGGCGAATGAAGATTTCATCCAGTGGGGCCGGGCTGCCGATGGACAGCGACAGTCCATGTGTGACAAAGGGATAGCGCTCGGTGAAGCTGCGAAACTTCTTGCCCCAGCGGCCGCCAACACCAATCCAGTTTTCGGGAGCGACCTCGAGGAAACGAATTTGGGCGGGGTTATCCTCGGCCAGCGGGCCCACCAGGGCCCGCTTTAAACCGAGTCCGGCACCCTTTACTGGGTAACGATTTGGCATAGCGGTGACAGGCTTACTTTTTACCGCCGCACTTGCCTTCCTTCTTGCCTTTCATGTCCATATCTTTCATATCGCCTTTCATCTTGCCACCACCGCACTTGCCTTCTTTCTTGCCTTTCATCTTGCCTTCACCACACTTGCCTTCCTTCTTGTCTTTCATCATGCCTTTCATCTTGTTTCCACCGCACTTGCCTTCGCCACACTGGCCTTCAGCGGCAACTTTGTAACCACTGCCCAGATCAGATGCAGCAAAGGGGTTACCGGCGGCATTGGCCAGTGGCAGGGAGGCCAGGCTGGCAACAACAGTAATTCCGACAGCGGCAGCGATTGGGGTGAGTTTGCTTTTTATAGCCATTATGAATAACTCCTTGTTTATTGATTTACGTATATAGTCCTGACCAGGCATCAGTAGAATTTCCAACCGCACCCAGGGGATGTTTCCTTCCTCGGCTTCTGTACTGAAGTCCGGGGGAAGTGTAACCACGTTTTTCAGTGGCGTCACTTGGAATCTGTGACCGCCCCCAGGAGTCAAAGTTCATGGCTAGTTGATTTGATTAAGTCGGACTCTCCTCCGGACTGGCGCTGAGTCGTTGCAGGCATGCCAGATAGTCGTTGTTATCCGGGGGTAAGCCGCTGCGTTGGGCCTGCCACAGGGTTTCGCCCAGGCATTCCATCATGCGGTGTTGAGCACTGTGATCATCCCCGGTTTGTTGCAGGAATCTGGTGTGATAGTCCTGTATGCCCGGGGGCTGGTTCAGGGCCAGTTGTTCGCTAATGGCCAGGTGCATACCCATATGCAGGAAAGGGTTGGTCTGGCCGTGTTCAGGCAGGTAGTCGGTATCGCTGTATTTCTCCGGTGATGCCAAAAAGACATGATATTCTGGGTGCATCAGGGCGATACTGACGATGTGTTGTTCCATGTCCTCCAGGGGTTGATTGTCGCAATAACGTTGCCATGCACGAAAATAAACCGCGCGCATTTCCTGCCTGTCCTGACCGTAGAGCATCAGGCAGCGATGTTAAATAGCCCCAGAATGGCCGAATACTGATAGAGGTGGTTCATGCCATCCAGGGGCCCGATCTCGCCATTGCCGTAAAAACCCAGGATAGGCAGACCGGGGAAGCGCGATTTCAGGAGTTCCAGATCACGGTCGCGATTGCCAAAGAAATGGGGGCCGCGACCCATACACGGAAAGAGCAGGGCAAAATCCGGCTCCGTCCCCAGGGTCTGTTGTGCCTTCATGATGGTCTGGGCCATGGCCCGCTCGGCTGACAAGGCATCGCGCATGGCCCAGAACAGGCGCTCGCCCTGGTGGGGTGGGCTGGCCAGAGTAATGGACTTGTCGCTGAGATTGGCCGAGACAATATGATTCAGTCGATATCGCCCCTCCTTGATGGCGGTGTCGGGGTCACCAAAGGTAATGCCACCCATAATCAGGTGAAAGGGGATGTGCTTTTGTTCCTTTATCTCTTCAGGCAAAGACTTTACCAGCACGTTCAGGGCGGGATACTGGCTGAGCTTCATGACGTCATAGCCCTGCACCTCGGCCACCTCGATGGGCGAGGTGAGTGCTTGCACGCCCTGGGAGGCAGCGACTGTCCCCTGCGCACCCGAGAGTACGCAATCCACATGCCCGCTGTCGGCAACCCGGCTGCCGGACCAGACACGGAAAGGGCCGTGTCCAAAGAGATCGCCCGACACCGCGCCCAACCGCGGAGCGGGCACGTCCAACCAATCGGCCGTCATGCCTGAAGGGGTGCAAAAGCTCAGCACGGGTTCCTCGGTGTCATATTTCGTTGGCGCCATCTTGAGCTGTATGTTTCCACCGAAGACCATGGCCGCGACCCCGGGACTGTCCAGTACCCATTCACTGTCCGTGAGTACACCGGCGCCGGTGCAGCCGATGACTTGTGTGCATCCTCCGGCACGGGCCGCGGCACGCAGGGCCGGTTCCGGCTCCGAGGCATAATCGGGGGTCAGGAAGAGTATGATGCCGTTGGCGCGGGTTAGCCCGGCTCGTTTCAGTGCTTGTTTAACGGCCAGTTCGGCATGGTCGAATTGTGCGCCGTGGCCATGGCTCAGGCCGGTGGCAACCGGGCGACGACGCGTTTCGGATGCGCTCATGGCGTCTACTTTAGCGTGATCAATGCAACAAGCCTAGCCTGTATATTTCATGAAGGCGGAGTTAAACGCCGACAGACTCATGGATAACAATTTAGACAGGATTTACGGGATTAACAGGATGCGAAGAATAGGCCTTGTTGTAAAAACAATCCTGTGAATCCTGTCTCTTTATGTTGTTCTCCGTGGTTGGCTTATTTGAAAATCATCTGGATTCAGGGACTGGAAATGCAGCCTTAAGGGGTTTGTGTGCTAGGCGGTCTTGTCAGGGAATTGGCAAAGATCATACAGCACGCAACTGCCGCAACGGGGTCTGCGGGCGATACAGGTATAGCGGCCGTGAAGAATCAGCCAGTGATGGGCGTCTCGTTTGTATTCATCGGG
Organism: Gammaproteobacteria bacterium; assembly: GCA_036986275.1. GTDB lineage: Bacteria > Pseudomonadota > Gammaproteobacteria > Acidiferrobacterales > SZUA-150 > BTRG01. Next base: position 24,280 of record BTRG01000032.1, read on the forward strand.
TACGGCCTTCATGAGCTTGTCTTCCACTTCGCGTACGTTCTTGCCCGGCGCCAGCCCGGTACGATTGCTGACACGAAAGATATGTGTGTCGACGGCGATAGTGGCATGGCCGAAGGCGGTATTCAGTACAACATTGGCGGTCTTGCGGCCCACACCCGGCAAGGCCTCCAGTTCCTCGCGTGTTTCCGGGACCTGGCTGTTATGTTCCTTAATCAGGAGCCGGCATGTCTTCATGATGTTGGCGGCCTTGGTGTTATACAGGCCTATGGTCTTTACATAACTCTTCAATTTGCGCAGCCCCATGTCCACGATTGCCTGCGGTGTGTTGGCCACGGCAAAGAGCCTGGCGGTAGCCTTGTTGACCCCCTTGTCTGTCGCTTGTGCCGACAGAATGACGGCAATCAACAACTCAAAGGGCGTGGTGTAACGAAGCTCTGTAGTGGGTTCGGCGTTTGCGGCCTTAAGGCGTTCGAATATCTTGCGCCGTTTGGCGAGTGACAGGGCCATTATGTTGCCGCCTTGCCCCGGCGCGCCTTGACCCGGGCGACGGCGGCACGAATCTCATTCTGTAATGCGCTGCGATCAGTGACCCTGTCCTGGCCTGGGGAGGCCTGATTTATTAACAGGCGTCTCAGCCGTGCCTCGGTGCGTTGTCGTGCATGCCCGGTGAATTCCGGCGAGTACTCGGGCCAGCGCCAGTCGCTATGGATTCCCCCCTGCCAATCCCGCATGATGATGCAGTCCATGGGGCAGGGTGGCAGGCATAAGTCACAGCCTGTGCAGTCACGCAATAAGACAGTATGCATATGTTTGGCGGCGCCTATGATGGCATCCACCGGACAGGCTTGTATGCATAATGTGCAACCTATACACAGGGTCTCATCAATAACAGCAATACCACGCGCGCTGTGCTCACCGCATTCGGTGTTTAATGGCAGCGCTTCCCGTGCCAACAGTTTTGCCAGTCCCTGGATGGTGATGTCGTTACCCGGCGGGCAACGGTTGATGTCGGCTTCACCGCTGACAATGGCCTCGGCATAGCTGCGGCAACGGGGGTAGCCGCACTGTGTACACTGGGTTTGCGGCAACCAGGCATCTATTTCATTTATCAGGGTTTCAGCATCAGGCATAAGGCTTTACCGGCCGCGAGTATGGCCAGTGCCGATGTGACATGCAAGCCGTGACGGTATGTCGGTAGTTTTACGTCCGGGTCATGCGTAGACTAGGCCTGGAACCAGGTGGATAAGGCATGATAGGCAGCAGTTTCTTAAAAAGTATCACGCGACAGATCCGACGCTCGCGGAAGAAGGTCACTATACTGTTTACCGATATCGAGGACTCATCTCGTTACTGGGACAAGCATGGCGATGTAAAGGGTCGCCTGCTTATCGATAGACATAACCGGCTTGTTTTTCCTGTTATTAAGGCTTTTCATGGTCGCATCGTCAAAACCATAGGCGATGCGGTGATGGCGTCTTTTGCCAAACCGGCTCTGGCACTCAAGGCGGCCATCGCCATACAGCAGGCCATGGAGCGTGAACGCCGGCTGGATAAAAAATTTCCCCTGCATTTGCGTATTGGCGTACATACAGGCAAGGCCATTGTTGAGCAAGGGGATATATTCGGCGATGTCGTGAATGTAGCCTCCCGCATCGAGAGTCGTGGTAAGGCCGATGAGATTCTGGTGTCCAGCATCGTTACCAATAAACTTAAAAATTCAGACTATGCCCTGACTAAGAAAGAGCGCTTTACGCCCAAGGGCAAGCGCAGGGCAGTGACGATCTATCGCTGTAATTGGCGGCAACTGGATTCCTTGATAGAGGGTATTCGCTTTTCAAGCTTCCTGCCCCTGGTAAGGCGTCAGAAGTTTGAGCTGGTTGTTTATCTCATCGCCAGTCTGGCGGCACTCTATGTGCTGTATCTGAAATATATTCGCTACGTGATCTCCGACTCCGAGCGTTGGGCCCTGTTTGCCCTCAATCCCCAGGATGTTTTCAATAGCTACCCTCTATTATCAGTGGGATTGATAATTGCTGGTTCAATCGGTTTTATTCTATTGCTAAGTGCACGCAGTGTGCCGCATTGGTTGATGCGCACGGTAAAAGGAGGGTTTGGTTTTTCCGTGATGCTCGCACTGAGCTTGTTATTGGCAAACAAGCTTTATCATGAAACAGAAGAACAAAGCCGGCGCATATTGTATTCCTCCGAACATCTGTTTGTAGAAATACTGGAAGATGGTTTAGGTTTGCGCGACCGGCCTAACATGAAACAGAAGTCTGTCAAGACTTTGCGCGCGGGTGAGTTGCTATTGTTAACTGACGTTGGTTCATCAGGGGGTATCGTCTGGAACAGGGTGCTCATTGCGGAAAACACCTATGCCTGGTTACCGCGTATCATACCGGCGCAACTGGGTGTGCCCGAGAAACGTATGACGCTGGCGTATAAATTCTATTTCTATCAAGATGATGCCATGTGGTTGATCATTGCCGCGTTTGGGTTTTTATGGGGAGCCATGAATTTCAGAATCAGACCGGCTTGAGTCATCACTGGCCGGTTAGTGCAACTCGCGTGTCTTATCTCCAAGATCAAATCTCGATCGGTGCGGTTCGCAAGCTCACCACACCCTACGCGGACTGGTCGGTTAGTTCATGTAGGATGCGGTGAGCTTGCGAACCGCATCGATCGGGTCATTCCCCGGCATCTATTGTTACATCCGTTTCGCAGGCCCAATCCTCTGGGTAGATGCCTCGCCGCACATGCGCATGAAAGTTCGCGGGCTCACCGCACCCTACACGGGTTGTGACATGTTGTCGTGTCTCGATCGGTGCGGTTCGTGGGTTCACCGCACCCTACATGAGGCCCCGTAGGATGCGGTGAGCTTGCGAACCGCATCGATCGGGTCATTCCCCGGCATCTATTGTTACATCCGTTTCGCAGGCCCAATCCTCTGGGTAGATGCCTCGCCGCACATGCGCATGAAAGC
>BTRG01000033.1:0-27125 GCA_036986275.1 Gammaproteobacteria bacterium
CCCATTGATTGCAGGATTGTTTTGTCCTTCAGGTTCACCAGGGCCTCCACCAGTTTATTACGGTCACTTGACGCCAGGTCGGGCGAGGCGCAGATAGGGAATTGCGGGATCTCGTCCGAGATCGCCAGGATCCTCAGACCCTTGCCGACATAGTTTTCGGCAACGGACAGCATGAGCCCGCCGGCATCGGCGTCTTTGTTCAGGACGGCATTGGCCACGTTGTCGTGACTGCCGGCAAAACTGTGATCGGTCAGCTTGTCGAGCGTGACTCCCGCCTGCTTCAACATCGATTCCGGCATGGCCTTGCTGCCGGTGGATTTCTCGTCGCCGAAGGCAAACCGCTTGCCTGCCAGTTGGGAGACCTCGGTGATGTCGGGTTCATCACGCACAACGATGGCGCTACGATAGAAGGGTTCACCCTTGGCCAGCGGAATGACCAGGGCTTCGACACCATACTTTTCATGCGCCTCGATGTAAGTGCTAGGGGTCTGGTAGGATACCAGCGAACGGCCCTCACCCGCATCCTTGATGGCGCCGGCATAGTCGTGCCCCAGGCGGACAAAGAAACGGCGGTCCAGGATCGAGCCGATAAAGTTGCATAATGGGGCGAAGGATTTATTCATTTTGATGGCGTTTTCCAGGGGGACTAGCCCCAGGAATTCCAGGTGATGGCTATTGAAGCGATCTTCCAGCCGGGTCGCCACTTTCGCCAGGTCGGAGCTGGTCTGATGCGAACTGGTGGCGCTTGTAAACGTATCCTGGGCAAGTTGGGAGACCTGTCCAATATTGGCATTGATACTGTCTACCGCCGCCGATTGTTCCTCGGTGGCCGCGGCAATCTGTTGGACCATGGTGTTGACGGTTTCGATTTCATTGCTTGCCGCCTTCAGGGCCTTACCCGTTTTATCGGTTTTGTCGACGCTTTCCTGTATCGCTTCCTTGCTCCCGCGGATAGCGTTAATGACCTCTGCGGTCACCAACTGGTTTCGCTCTATGGTCTTGGTGATTTCTTTGGTTGATTTTACGGTGTTGATTGCCAGGTTCCTGACTTCATGTGCAACGACGGCGAAACCCTTGCCGTATTGGCCGGCATGGGCCGCCTCGATAGAAGCGTTCATGGATAACAGGTTGGTCTGAAGCGCGACTTGATTGATGACCTCGACGACATCAGAGACGGCCTTCGAGGCTTCATACAATTCCTCCATGGAGTTGGTAACCTTCTCGAACAAGCTGGCAACGTCGTGAACGCTCTTATCCAGTTGCTCCATATTTTTCACACCATCCTCGTTGAGTTTGGTCATATTGGTGGCGGCGTCCATGGTCAACGATGCATTATCCGCCACTTCCTTGATCGAGGAATTCATCTCCTCTACCGAAGCTGCAATTTCTTCGATGTGTTGGACCTGATCGTCGGCGTGTTCGCTTACGTTTTGTGATGAATCGGCCAACATCTTTCCCAGCAACACCATGGCGTTGGCCTGGTTGGATGCCTTTCCGACAAGTTCATCGATATCGTTGGGTTTGTGCTGAAAAAATTGTGCAAGTGACATGACCTTATATCCTCGATCGTTGACTTATGTATTACGCCATTAAAAAACTGACAATGGCCATGTGTATTAAAATACCTGTCCTTGGAGGTGACCTGTAGGCGGCAGGTCTCGGGTCAGCTGAGATTGGGCTGGCTCTGGAATACTTCCTTGCGAACGCCACCACGTAGGCGATTCGTTCACCCGGTGATATTACTACCGGACAATAAAATAATTGCACATAACATGCCAAATTTATGTATGTTTGCGGACAGGGAAAAATACGGGAAAAACGCACAGCAAACGGATGAAGCGGATAACGGTATACCAGGATATTGGCAATCTGTGACAATCTGTGACGATCTGTGGTAAAACTGAGTCGTATAAAGATACTTTTTATTCAAGGATATTGAGGTTTCCTCAATAAAATGGATGATTTTATTTATAGACATGTTTCTCTTTGTATTCTACAGGCGTTATATAGTAATAAACCTGTCTAGAGAGCAATTGTTGTTAATATTTCCCTTTCTTTCCTTAGCGGCGAAGTGTTAATGGATTTGCAGCCTTCCATCCGCTTCTATTCCGCGCGATGCGCGATCTAACCATCACCCCATTGGTGTTTATAAAGAATGAAATTGACAAGTATAAATAAACAACAATTTCCACTATGTAATGAATTTCGTACAAGCATTGCCTTGTTTAAATTGGGGTTCAGAGTCTTTTTCCGGGGGCGGGCACTTTTTCAATAATATAGATTACCCTGTGGTCAGAAATTTATCTTCTTCAGTTGCCTTTGTTTATGCAGTCAAGTACCAGCACTCTATGGCATGCCCATGAAATGATTTATGGTTAGAGTGTAGTTGTTATCGCAGGGTTTTTATTAACCACTGTCAAAAACTGGACAGGTATTCAAACCCTTTATGGAAAGCCACTGATGTTACTCTTTGGTATCTGGATGATTATGCATTTATTATTGTTGTTTGGAACATCGTATTTGTTTATTGCTGGTATTTTTTAATGTCCTGTTTACACTCTCTGGTTTATCTCTATTAGGTTTTTATTGTTTGCCGGCATCCACTTTGCTGGAGTGTCTAAAATTCTCTCGATTCATACCTTTGTTTTTGGCGGTATTGCTGTGGTTACCATGGGAATGATGTTTCGTGCTGTACTGGGACATACCGGCAGAGACATCAGGAAACCGTCTAAAGCAATAACTTATACTTTAGGAATATTACTGTTAGGTGATGTTTTCAGAGTAGTTGTACTATTATTTGATACGGTCAACCATCCTGTTTGGATTGGGATATCACAGGTACTTTGGATAATTTCTTTCCTGATATTTACGATTGTATATTTCCCCATATTCATTCAACTCAGAATTGATGGCCGATTCGGCTAGTGGTGGCAATCTATTGCAATAACTTCTATAATACCAGTATCTTCCCCAGTTTTAGTAGACACAAAAATCTCCTTATAGAAATGCAGGTCGGGTTATGCTATCGCCAACCTGGTCTGCGAGGAAATAGTATGCGTCCTGGATGAATCACCCCAAGGGCATGATGTACAGGAAGTACAAACACCCAAGGCACTCGCTGTGCTCATGGGGTAGGCTCTGTCACGGGCGCAAGGATGACCTGAGCAAAGCGAAGTAATGCTGAATGAAACCCGAAGGGGTTCTACAGTGTGACCTGAGCAAAGCGAAGTAATGCTGAATGAAACCCGAAGGGGTTCTACAGTGCGTCAGGAGCGACCTTCCACTGTATTGTTTTGAGTATGTGGGGCGCGCAGTGGAATCCGGGATGTATTCTATTCTCATGCATGGTCCCGGATTCCGCTATCGCTGCATCCGGGCTACGCGAATCCAATAAATCATGGCTCCTTCCCCCTGGAAGGGGGAAGGCGGGGATGGGGGTGGTTGTCTATGGGTAGAACCCCTGGATTACGCTTCGCTACATCCGGGCTTCTTTGCTGTTGATGTAATAGTTGGACGAAGCCGCTATCGCGGCAGATTAACCAAGAAATCATGGTTCTTTCGGGCTTTGGAGCTATTTTAAAAAATACCAAAAAGCATGGCAATTATTCATAAAATGACCTACGATCAACCGGTGTGAGCAAAATCGTAGAATTCCATATAAATACTCTAACCCCTTCATATTACTGGTTGTTTTCACAATAACCAGGTTCAAAAAAGATATTTTCTAATAGCAAGAGTCGTGCCGTTGTCGGGCTTGTCCAACAAACGGTTCAGATTGTGGTTCGTTCCTCACACAATCTAACCTTATTCGTTATGGCAGGCCTGAATGGAGGCCTAATTGAGCCCACGGAGGCGCCGTAGTCCAGGCGCTGTCGTAATAAGCGGTATAGCAGTATGGCTGTTCAGGGCCTGGACCAGTTGCTGCAAAAACATCTGCCAGTGCTCGGGATTCAGGGCCCCATCGTCGATATGCCCAACCAAATCCAGCATGGAATGCACTTCGTTATTTACTGTAATACTTGAGTTTGCTTGCCAGGATTCCTGCACGAACCAGGTTCTTTCTAAGAAACATAGTCCATTTGGATGATGCGGGATGGAAATTTCCCTGCTATGTATATAGCTCGATTGGGCAGTTCCTTTTGAATTTCAGTAAGAAAATCGCTGCGATGACTGTTTTTTCCAGCAGGCATGGCGCATGAAGGCTGCAAATATAGAGATAGTCGTGAACCCTGGATCATTATTACTTAATTCCGTCTCTCTCACTGTCCGATCTCGGCCGCCAGCATTTGCAGTAGTAATGGACCTTCCGGGTTGTCCAACTCGGGCCAGTCCAGTGCTGGTGGCTATGCCGTTGTGGAAGACGGCGTATCGGTAGAAACAAAAGGGGCAGAATATTTTCAATTTGAATAATTGGAATAGTCTTTAGTTACTTAAGTTACATACATTCTGGAGATACATAAGTATGAAAAATAGAAATAAAGTCGTCATCCCTATGTTGTTATTGGGGTCTTCTTTTATATTGGGTGGATGCAGCAGTTCCAGTAGTTCCGGTGGAGGCACTCCTCCGCCGCCGACCACAGTTAATGTTGCCGGGTCAGTTTCCGCTCCGGGCGGCTCAGTGGCCTTCTATAACCCTTCCATCACAGAGAGAATTTTTGCGATGTTTGTTGGTGCTCCCGCCTATGCCGCGATTAGCGGCGTACTGGACGTGGGTGCAGGTGTTACCGTTAACCTGATCGAAGTGGATGCCGCCGGCGCCCAAGTGGGCGCCGTCATTGCTACTGCCACCACGACAGCGGGTGGCGCCTATAGTCTCGATGCCCCGGAGGGCTTTACCCCGGGCCCACAATATGTGATTCGTGCCGAGGGTGGGGGCGGGGCCGCCATAGAGGCCCGCGTGACCAGTACTTCGGTAAATGTTGATCCAATATCGGAAGCTGCCAGCAATGTGGTTACCAGTACCGCCAGTGATCTTGGCACGCTTACCAATGACGAAGTCGATGCGATCCAGAATGCGGTGGACGACGTGTCGCAGGATATTAATCCAGCGGGCCAGGGCGTCGATGCCCTGGCCGCCAGCCTGCAAACCGAGGCGGCAAGTAATGAAGAATCCAGCAACGTCATCAACAGCACCGTGACCAGCGGCACCATCTGCGGCACGGTAACAGACAGTGCTGCCGCGGGTATCGCCAATGTCGATATTGCTGTAAGTGATTTTGGTAACTGGGTCACTCGCGCCAGGACCAAGACCGCGGCTGACGGGACTTACTGCCTGAATGTTCCCGTCCAGGGCGACTCCGATCCCGACACAGGCGGGACCTTTAGCGGTGAGTATATTCTGGGTGCCTTCAACCGCACGGACGACAGCAATGATTCCGGCCTTCATGCCAGTGAGTGGTGGTCCACGGGCGGTACGGCCTATAATAAGTTTGATGCCGAAATGATCATGGTGGCCAACACTACAACGGTGACGAAGGATCTTCAGTTAGAGCCCGGGGCGCGTATTACGGGTTCCGTGACGGCCGATGGGACCGGCGCCTCTCTGGAAGGCGTCAAGGTCGTCATTCGCGATTTTGACAATCGTACACCTGTGGCAAGCGCCCGGGTCAAGGCCGATGGCAGCTATCGCGTCAATGTCATCCCCGGTAAATACCTGGTGGTCGCGCGCAATAAAACCATACAGCCGTATGCCTCGGAGATTTATGATGGTGGTACTGGTACCAATAACCGCAATCTGGGCGCGCCGGTTACCGTTGCCACGGGCGGCGCAACCACCCTCGATTTTGTCCTGGAAGCGGGTTACATGCTGAATGGAAGCATCACCGATGGCGGCACCGCGGTCACCGGTATGCGAGTGATGGTTAACAGCAACAGTCCGGGCGGTCCCGCCGAACGCGTGCGTACTAATAAGCAGGGCAATTACCGCATCTGGCTCAGGCCAGCTACGTATAGAGTCTATGCCTATGGCCAGCGCAACCTGAGCGTCGATCTCACAACCAGCGACCAGACCCTGGATTTTTCCGCTACCGTGAACGCGATCTCCGCCACCCTGCAGGATTCCGGTGGCAGTCCCGTCAGCCAGACTAAATTCAGGTTGTACGATACGGCCAACAATTACCTGGGCTTCGAGGTCAGCAGCAGTGATGGCACGGTGACCATGTATACTGACCAGACAGGCGATCATCGGGTCCAGATCAGGATCGATCGTGCCGCCAGTGCCGGTAGTAGCATCTACGATGGGCAAACCCAGCTTGCCAATGCCACGCTTGTTAACACCGCTGGCGGCGACGTTGCTCTTGGCGTCATCACACTGCCCGACGGCGGTGTGCTGACCGGCACGGTATACGCGGGCAGTAGTGGCGACACCAGTACACCCATCGGGAATTTCTCCGTAGAGGTGCGCGATGGCGGCACTGCCGGTGCAAACCGGTTTACCCGCGTAAAGACCAGGGGTGACGGTAGCTACGTGTTGACGTTACCGGCCGGTACTTACGAGCGGGTGAAGATGCGCGATGCGACCGGCAATGGCAACTGCGACAGCATCACTGTCATCGCCAGCGCGACAACCACCGTAAACTATTTTGATGGTGATAATACCTGCGTGGTGACGCCGTAACCGGCCATGTGAGTACTCAACTCTATAGGCCCCGCATTGCGGGGCCTGTTTTGAGAATAACGATGTAACAAACAGGTAATTAGCTGAAATAATAATCCCCGCTTGAAGCGGGGATTTTTTTTGTTCTAAGGAAAGTGGCCGTGGATGAATTTGGCCGGCGTGATCAATGAATCCAGTAAAAGGACGGGCAGTGCCCACCCTTCATTTATAACTTTGCCTCAATAATCCGGAGCACATTCCACTTTAGTCGTTTCGCTGCGAACCAACCAAGCGCTACGCCCAGCATATTCGCCAATCCATCCAGCCATTCGGCGCTGCGTACACCGCCCAGGCCTTGCAGGTATTCCAGTATTAAGCCTGTTGCGATCAATGCCATGGCAATTTTAGGCCAGTGCCGGCGGGCATGGCACTGGGCATAACACCACATGAGTCCGCCGTAGCCGGCGAGATGTGCCAGCTTGTCCATGTGGGCGGCGCCCAGGTTGGGCGCCGAGGGCCTGAGTGACACCCATATAATGATACCGAGGTAGGCGGCGCAGAGCAGGCGCCAGAATAGTGGCCAGCGTAGCGGTGGGGTGTGGGTTTCGTCTTTCATTATTGTGAGATTGGCTACTGGAGCCCGTGGCCGACTTCGGTACAATAGCGCCTTTTCCGGCCCGGACCCAGCAAGCCTCCCGGTTGATGGGTGTTGGCGCCAATTTTATATATTAAGTATGAGGCAAGATTCCATGAGCGGCACTCCCGACGTCCTGTTTGATTCCGATATCAAGAGCCTGGAGCGCATCCACCGCGGCAAGGTGCGTGATATCTACAAAATCGATGACAGGCATCTGCTTATCGTTACGACGGACAGGTTGTCGGCCTTCGACGTCATTCTGCCGACGGCCATTGCCGGCAAGGGTGCGGTGCTGACGGCGGTGTCCAATTTCTGGTTCGATCGCACCCGTGAGCTGGTGCCGAATCACATTGCCGATATGACCCTGGAACAGGCCCTGCCCGATGCCGATGAGCGCGCCCAGGTCGAAGGCCGCGCCATTGTCGTCAAGAAACTGAAGGCGTTGCCGGTGGAGGCCATTGTCCGTGGCTATCTTATCGGTTCCGGCTGGAAGGACTATCAAAAGACCGGTGCCGTCTGTGGCATCACGCTGCCCAAGGGCCTGCAACAGGCAGACAAATTACCCGAGGCCATTTACACGCCGTCGACCAAGGCCGCTGTCGGTGCACATGATGAGAACATTGATTATGATGCCACCGTTGAATTGCTGGGTGAGGAGTTGGCCGCCCGGGTGCGCGCAATCAGTCTCAGGCTTTACCGTGAGGCGGCGGACTATGCCCGCAAGCGCGGTATTATTATTGCCGACACCAAGTTTGAATTTGGTATCGATGCAGGCGGTACTCTGACCCTGATCGACGAGGCGCTGACACCGGATTCTTCGCGCTTCTGGCCCGAAGACAGCTACCGTCCCGGCATCAGCCCGCCCAGTTTCGACAAGCAATATGTGCGCGATTATCTGGAGACCCTGGACTGGGACAAGACCGATCCGGGCCCGGAACTGCCGGCCGACGTGGCGCTGCAAACGGCGGAAAAATACCAGGAAGCGCTGACCCGGCTGACGCAATAGACGGAAGGCGGGTTTCTGTCTGGAGCCGGCTTGAATGACTGGGCATAATCTCAGGTTGACAGTGACTGACGTAACGGGAGCACGCATGAACATTAAATCCATGCTGGTCATACTGCTGATCGCTACAGGATTGGCGGCCTGCAGTAAAAAGGAAGACGATGCACCGGCACTGCCGGCCGCATCCACGCCACCCGTGGCGGGGAAAGTTTCCGTGCGGCCATTCTCGGCCGAGAGCATCGCCCGCGGTGCAGCCGTGTTTCAACGGCGGTGTGCCGAGTGCCATGGCCCGGGGGCTCAAGGCCACCCGGACTGGCGCCCCAAGCGTGACGACAAGCTGGTGGTGGCGCCGCCGTTGAATGGCAGCGGCCCGGCGGCCCGGCGTAAGAAGGCCGAGCTGAAAAAGATTATTACCGAGGGTATCAGCCTTGGCGGCATCCCGGTCATGCCCAGGTGGAACGGACGTTTGAATGAGGGTGATATCGACGATGTGATCACTTGGTTCCAGGCGCTATGGCCGCCCGAGGTCTATGAACGATGGAGCAAGGCGCAGATTGCCAAGCCGAAAGTGGCCAAGGTAGTGCAGCCCAGTCCGGCACCGGTAAAACCAAAACCTGTCACAAAGAAAGCGCTTATAAAACCCGCGGCTGTTACCAAGGCCGCACCCATGGTGGAGCCCGAGAGCCAGGGTGTTGTCGAGGATAAGGCGCCCTCTGCGGAAACGGCTGCCGACGCGCCTTCTGCTGCCGAGGCCAGTTTCCCTGAGACTGAGACCGGTATTGTACCGGGGACACCTGAGGAACCGAAACCTCAGGTACAGTGACACCTGAAGCTGGTTAGTACGGAGGAAATATGCAAATTGCGATCTGGATTTTGCTGGCGTTGTTAATCGCGGCGTTGGTGAAATATCTTCTAAAGAAATAAACAATGATGCGGAGAGCCATGATGAGCTACGGATTTAATACAACGGTAAAGGACAACTTTGAAAATGTGGTGTCACGCGTGACCGATGCCCTGAAGGAAGAGGGCTTTGGTGTACTGACGGAGATTGATGTGCAAGCCACACTCAAGGCCAAGCTGGATGTGGACGGTCGGCCTTATAAAATTCTCGGTGCCTGTAACCCACAGCTTGCGCACAAGGCCATCACAGCCGAACCCGATATTGGCTTGTTGTTGCCCTGCAATGTGGTAGTGCGTGAAGAAGAAGACGGTAGTATCAATGTCGGGTTCATGGACCCGGTCTCTGTGCTGGGTCTGGTCAACAAGCCGGAACTGGAGAGTCTGGGTGCAGAGGTGAAGTCCCGTCTGCAACGCGTGCGTGATGCCCTGGCCTGATTGCAGACTTAGTACTGATAAGAAAAGACGACAGCGTTACGTTGTCGTCTTTTTTTTGTTAGGTTTGTTCTGGTCGCAAGGATCAATTGCCGCCTGGTTTTCTGATCAGCAGGCCATCATGGGCACACAAGTGCGTGTAGAGGTCTGGCATGAGAACGAGACCACGGCTAGTCGTGCCATCGCCGAGGTGATGGCAGAGATGCGTCGCATCGATGCGGCCATGAGCCCGTTCAAACCAGGGAGTCTGTTATCCCGCATTAACCGTGATGCCGGTTTTGAACCGGTGGTCATCACAAGCGAATTACTGGAGATTATTGGGCGTGCCCAGGCCATGTCGCGTCTGACAAAGGGCGCCTTTGATATTACCTTTGCCAGTGCCGGTCATCTCTATAACTATCGCCACAAGCGCAAACCCACGGACAGGCAGCTCAAGCAGGCAAGGCAGGTCATAGATTACCGACTCATTCAACTGGACCCCGAAACAAAGACCATACGTTTCACTCGCAAGGGTGTGCGTATTGATCTCGGGGGTATCGCCAAGGGTTATGCCGTGGACAGAGGGATCGCCTTATTGAAGCAGGCCGGCATGACATCCGCCCTGGTGTCGGCCGGTGGTGACAGCCGCATACTCGGTGACCGCCGCGGTCGACCGTGGATGATGGGGGTGCGCGACCCCAATAAGCCCAAGGCCATGGTCGCCATACTGCCCATCGCCAATGAGGCCATTTCTACTTCCGGTGATTACGAGCGTTATTTTGATGAGGGCGGGCAACGTTATCACCATATTCTCAATCCGCGTACCGGCACCCCGGTCCAGGGGGTGCAGGCCGTGACCGTTATCGGCCCCGATGCCATGACTACCGATGCCTGGTCTACCAGCCTGTTTGTGCTGGGGGTGGAGGCGGGGCTGTCCCTGGTGAACCAAACTCCCGGCCTGGAGGCCATCATCATCGATGCCCGGGACAGGCTGCATGCCTCCAGTGGTTTGCAACGACTTACTACGTCCGGGGCAGGCAAAGTACAATAACTGTTCGACTTCGTTGCAGTTGCACGATCCTGTCGTGGAATGTCATGTCCAGTGTCAGTCCATAATCACTGGAGTATGAGTATTCAATGCATTCTTATATTTATTATGTGGAATAGCAGTGGCTTGGTTTTAAATAACCTAGCATTGAACTATGGGGCAGTGCTTAAGGTTCCCCGTAAAATCACCATGAAACGTGCCGTATCCGCCGTCTGTCGGAGCAAGACGTTTGTAAGCCTCTGTTTTCACAATGCTTGTGCTAGCATACGCCTCCATTGTAAGTCCCTGATATATGGGAACGTTTATACTTGTGGGACGGGTCGGCAGTTATATCGGCCTACTGACGAAACATCAATTCAAGAAGAAGGCTTTGTTTAATGGCAACATCGGCGAAAGTCGATGACGCAAAACTGCGAGGTTAAAGGTCGGAAGACGTTGGGCCTATGCCGGTCGGGATGTTTGAACGTGTGGGGTAGATAACCCCGAGTATGGTGCAGTATTGGCATGGAGATAGTTATGGCGGCCAAGAAATATTTATCTATTATAGTGGTTGGCTTCGGTCTGGTGGCAGGATGCAGCTCTTCCAGTGATGACGCCCTGGTAGTCGAAGGTGATTTTCCCTTAGCGTATGTGAAGCGCGATGTTGGTGCGGCCGGTAACCCGACCGACAGTGTCATATTTCGTGCAGGGGGCGATTTGTACGTGAGAGACAAATCGGCCTCCAGCGGTGAAGAGCGCAATGTCACTGCGTCGCAGACCCAGGGTCAGGGCGATGTGTCGGATCCCGAAGTTTCTTACGATGGTAGCAAGATACTCTTTACCATGCGTCGCCCTGGTGATAGTAGCTGGCGTATCTGGGAGGCCGATATTGCTGCCTATCTGAACAATAAGGGTGCGGGCATTCCTTTGCGCCAGGTCATGGATGCCTCGCAAAATCTCGATGCCGGCAATGACGTCGATCCGGCCTATCTCCCGGACGGCCGCATCGTATTCGTTTCGGACCGTCTGCAAAAATCATCAGACGATACCATAGCCACCCAGCCCGGCTATCGCTATCGCGACGAGTACGAGCGCGAGGTGGTCACGGCATTGCATGTCATGGATGCCGATGGCACTAATGTGCGCCAGATTTCGTTTAACCAGTCACATGACCGCAATCCCACCGTGCTCAGTAGTGGTGAGGTTATGTACAGCCGCTGGGACCACGTCGGTGGCCGTAACCAGTTCACTATCTTCATCTCCAATCCTGACGGCACCGGCCTGTTTGTGAAGTATGGCGCTCACAGCGGTGTGACCTCCTTCCTGTCGCCCCGTGAGATGCAGAACGGCAAGGTGATTGCCGATGCCATGCCTTTGAGCCGTACCAGCGAAGGTGGCGCGTTGATGGTCATAGACATCAATAACTTCTCTGAAGCCGGTGAACCTGTCGATACCAGCGTCACTGGTTCCGGCCAGTCGCAACCGACATTTGTTAGCGTGGACCCCGGGGCACGGGTCTCCACCACCGGTCGTTATCGTACCCCTTACCCGTTGTGGGACGGCAGCAATCGTGTGCTGGTGACCAAGACCCTGCCGCGTCTGCAAGATGTGACCGAGATTAGCCTGATTACCGGATTGCCTGAAACCAACCAGCAGGAGAAGACCCCGGTCTATGGGATCTGGGTACTGGATATGAATACCCAGGTGGAACGCCTGGTGGTGAATCCGCCGGTGGATAGCAACGGCGATGCGGGACTGATGATTACCGATCCCATTGCCCTGATGCCGCGACCCGCACCGAACGTGATCAGCGATAAGACGCTGGATCCCGTGTTGGCGGCGCGTGACACCGCGGTGCTCAGCGTGCGTACCGTTTACGACACCGACCGCCGCAATCATATGAACAACAACACACTGACCAATTATGATATCAACACCAAGGGCGCGACGATTCCGACTGTGCCGGCGCCGGTGGACGATACTCGTAGCGTGGTGGCCGATATCCCCATGTTGAAGACCATGTCCGCCGGTACCCGTGCCGCCCGCTTTGTGCGTATCGCCAAGGCGGTTCCTACGCCCGGTGGTTCCGGTGGCGCCCGTGAGACCATAGGTGAGACCGATTTCGAGATGCAGCAGATCGTCGGGTACCAGGAGATAGCACCGGACGGTTCGTTGTCGATCGAAATTCCCGCCGATACTCCTGTGGGCATTAGCGTGATTGACGAGAAGGGTCGCCAGCTGCAGACGCATACCAGCTGGATACAGGCCCGTCCGGGTGAGACCCGCACCTGTAATGGTTGTCACTCACCGCGTCGTGGCGCCGCCATTAATCCAGGCATTACTTCATCTGATACCATTGTTCCCGGCACCGACATGACCGGCAACATGAATGACATACGCTATTACCACGACATCGGCCCGGGCGGCGATCAGTTACCGGCCAAGCTCGGGCAAGTTATGTCCGAGACCCGTGTCGACGTCGACAACTTTCCGGGCGACATCGCCCTGCGGCCGCATCCACGTTATGACGATGTCTGGCATGCCATGGGCAGCAAAGACCCGGCAGATGGGTTTGAGCTGAACTACGCTGGATTGTCAGCAATGCCCACCATGGCCTCGCGTGATCCGGCCAGGGATTGCAGTGTGACATGGACCGTGGATTGCACCATTACGATTGATTACCCCGATCACATCCAGGCCATATGGAATGCCAGGGGCTGTACTGCCTGTCACGACGGTGTCGGCTCCGGGGGCACAGATCCCTACCTGGATCTGCGCGGCGGTGTCGGCATAGTGGCCGCCACCGGTCGCTATCCTTCCTATGAAACACTGATGGTCGGTCCGGTGGTCATCGATCCGGCCACCGGTCTGCCGGTACTGCAAGAAAATAACGGAGTCGTTGAAGTACAGCGTGAAACCGGCATGGTGCAAACGGGTTTTGCCCGCGGTTCGCGACTGGTGGAAGTGCTCAGTGGTGACGAACTCGCCGCTGCCGGTGCGGCGAATGACACCGGTGGTACCGATCACACTGTCATGGTAAACGCCAGCGAACTGCGCCTGATTAGCGAATGGGCCGATATTGGCGGCCAGTATTACAACTCACCCTTCAATGCCGATGGCAGTTCTCGCTTTGTTTCCGGTCTGAGTGAAGCCAGCTTCAGTAATTGTGACGCCGATCCGCTGAACAATGATTGCCCTCATGAAGTGCTGATCAATCGCTGCGGGTCCTGTCATTTGGCCATAGGCCGTCCCGATGACACGATTGCGCCTGACTTTGGTTCGAGTGGTATTGATCGTTTTGTGTTGACCAACAATACCCCGGGTGATTTCGGTGTCACCATTACGCTGGTGAACGATGTCTGTACACCGGCCAACAGCTATCTGCTGGCCTATCCGGTTGTTTACAACACCGGTGGCGCCATCGATCATCCGGTGGGTACGCCTGATGATCCGCTAACGCCCTTGGTGGATGAGAGCGCAGCGGTGATGACAGCGGTCGAAGCAGACTTTTTGACCCTAAGCAACTGGATTGCAGAGGCGCAAGCTGCTAATAGTTGCCCTTAATTTCAGTAGGGGGTAACCGCGGTGCGCCTAGCAGTATCGTTGTTTGTCGGCGCCATCCTGATTCTGGTCACCGGTTGTGAAGCGGTGACCGTGGAGGATGGTCCGGGTGGCAATACATTGTGTTTTAATTACTTCCAGTCATGCATCAATCCCATTCTTGATGAGAACATTGCCGGCAAGACCTGTTCGGCCAGTGGTTGTCATCGCCAGGGTGAGGCCTTTGGCGGGGCGTTTCGTACCGATCCGACCGCGGCAGACGGTTCCACCGAGATGCTGGCCAATTTCATCTCGGCCAAGGGTGCGACCAATCTCAATAATGCCGCTAACAGCAAGCTCCTGACCAAGCCCCTGGTCTCGGGAATCCTGCACGGTGGTGGCGTGGTTTTCACCACGGCGGATCCGCAATACAGCGAGATCCTTTACTGGATTAACAATTCCGTGACGGCGCAGGATGATCCGATCTGCGACAACCTGTTTAATGGTACGGCATGCCAGATTTACAATCCCTGAATCGTGCCATGTTATCCCGGACAGTCACGATAGGTCTGATACTGCTGGGGTGTTTGCTGATGCCGCGGTCGTATGCCGCCAAGGCCTATCAACGCGTACAGGTAGCGGATCCTTACCTGGAACTGCGTACTGGCCCCGGTGGCGCCTATCCAATATTTCATGTTGTCGATCGTGGACATTGGCTGGAGATACTCAAGCGCAAGACCGACTGGTTCAAGGTGCGTACGGTCAAAGGAAAGGAAGGCTGGGTGGATCGCAAGCAAATGGAGCGCACGTTGACCGAGGCGGGTGTGGAAAAATCCTTTCGTGATGTGTTGCTGGAGGATTATTTGTCGCGCCGTATGGAGTTCGGTTTTGGGTATGGTCGTTTTGAAGGCGATCCGTTGTTGAATGTGAATGCCGGTTTCTTTTTCACACCGGCCTTGTCTGCTGAGCTGACCCTGGGGGAGGTATCGGGGCTTTTTTCCAGCTCCTCGTTAACGCATCTTAGTATTTTGGGTCATCCCTTTACCGAGTGGAGCTGGTCACCATACTTTTCTATTGGCGTAGGTAATTTTAAAAATACACCAAAACCTACCCTCATTGACGCCAAAGATACGGATACCACGGCGGCTCATGCGGGGATGGGTCTGCGCTATTATTTAACACGCCGCTTTATGCTGCGCGCGGATTATAAATATTATGTTGTATTTGTTGGTGACAACCGGACTGAAGAATACACCCCCTGGACGCTGGGATTCTCATTCTTCTTTTAATAATCAGGGAAATAACCATGATGAAGCAATTTATAGCAGGTGGTATGACAGTCATAGTAATGATGTTCCCTACTTTCAGCTATGGCAAGGATGCTGAGCAAACGAATGATGAGGCGGCTGATGAGCAGGTTATCAATCCGAAAATAGACCGACGCGATATTATTGTACCGCGCATAGACACAGAGGACTTTGAAGTGGGCGTATATTATGGTGTCCTCAGTATTGAAGACTTTGGCAGCAATTCTGTACAGGGGTTGCGTGCGGCCTACCATGTGACGGAGAGTATATTTTTTGAAGGTTTTTATGGCCAATCCAAGATAGTAGATACCACGTTCAGAAATCTGGGCGTGCCGCAGTTTCCTAATGAAGAAGAAGACCTGATCTATTACAACATATCCCTGGGTTATAACTTCTTTCCGGGGGAGATTTTTATTTCTGATGATATAGCGCTGACCTCCGCGGTGTATTTATTGGCGGGTGTGGGGAATACCGTCTTTATAGATGAAGACCATAACACGTTTAATTTCGGGTTGGGGTTCCGCATTCTCAGCACCGATTGGCTGGCTTTTCATATGGATATGCAAGACCATATTTTTGACTCCGATATTCTCGGTGAAAACAAGACCACCCATAACTTTGAATTGAATTTTGGATTTACTGTATTTTTCTAGGATAAGCAAGACATGATGCGCATAAAAATACTCACTTCTGTATTGTTTGTTATTCTTTCATTAACTGTTGTTACTGTATCGGCGACAGGAATGTCAAGGGGCACTATTGCTCCCAATTTTACGCTTAAGAGCGCAAGTGGTGAGAACCTGCGCCTGAGTGAATACCGGGGTCAGGTGGTGATGTTGAATTTCTGGGCCACATGGTGTGGGCCATGTCGACAGGAAATGCCCATACTCAATGATATGTACAAGCGATACAAGAACAAGGGTTTTGTGCTGCTGGGTGTAAATATTGATGATGATCAGATCAAGGCCAAGGCCATGCTGGATAATCTCAAGATAACATTCCCCGTAGTGTTTGATCATAAGAAGTCTGTCAGCAAGACCTATAAGGTCGATGCCATGCCCAACAGTATCATGATAGACCGGGATGGCAAGGTTCAGTATATCCACAGGGGTTACTTGCCGGGCTATGAGAAGAAGTACCGCAAACAGGTCAGAGAGCTCTTGAGGCGCTGAAGATGACGCTGCGTAATATAATAATAGGTCTCGCCATAGCTGTACTGTTGACGGCATGCAGTATAGAACCGTGGGTCAAGCCCTATGAACGCGAAATGCTGGCGGATCCTATTATGAGTTTTTCACGTGATCCTATCTCCAGTAAATATCGCCAGCATGTTTATGATACACGAGAAGGCGCGCGCGGCGCCGGTGTAGCCCGGGGAGGCGGCTGTGGCTGCAACTAATCTATGTAGCCGGTGTGGGTATGTTCTGGCCGCATTGTTTACTTACAATGCTCAGGCGATGATCTTGCCGGAAGATCGCAGCGATGTGCTTTATCACTCCTATGAGGGGGGTGGTGTCGAGGTGACGGGTCCCGCGGTTTTGGTGCGCAAGGGTTTTGCTGAAAAAGTTTCCGTCGCAGCAACTTATTATGTCGATAATATTACCAGTGCCTCGATTGATGTTGTCACTACAGCCAGTAAATATACGGATAAGCGTGAAGAAAAAGGCTTAAGTGTAGATTACCTTTACCGTGATGCCTTGTTATCCCTGTCTTACACTAATAGCAATGAAAATGATTACACTGCTGCCAGTTATGATTTGAATATCAGCCAGGAAATGCTTGGCGGTATGACAACTGTCTCACTGGGCTATAACCGGGGTAATGATGAAGTAGGGCGCACCGATGATCCAGGCTTTGCCGAGGGTATAGATCGTTGGCAATACCGTTTGGGTGTCTCACAGGTTGTGACCAAGAGTATCATCGTAAGCCTGGATTATGATGCCATCTCCGATGAAGGTTTTCTGAATAATCCCTATCGTTCAGCCAGAATACTCGGTACCACGGTACCCGAGCGTTATCCGCAAACACGTTCCAGTCACGCTACATCATTTCGTGCTGTCAAACATTTCGATTACCCGGCCACGGTTAGTTTTTCTTACCGCTATTTCTGGGATACGTGGGAGATCAATGCCAGTAACTATGAACTGGCATATGACCAGTATCTGTGGTCAAGAAAGCTGTTATTGAACGTGTATTATCGGAATTATTCACAGCAAGGCGCATCATTTTACAGCGATGAGTTCTCGAGAGAGCAGAACTACATGGCCAGGGACAAGGAGTTGAGCACATTTAGCAGCGATGCCTTAGGGGCAAAAATCAGTTACGTCTTTTTGGGAGAACCCTGGAGCATACTGGATAAAGGTACAGTAAATTTTTCATACGAATATATTTCTTTTGATTATGATGACTACACAGACAGGCGCCCGGATAGCAGTTCATTTGGAGAGCCCTATTCGTTCGACGCCAATGTGTATCAATTATTTGTTTCCCTCTGGTATTGAAGAGATAGATTAGTCGGCAGGAGGTTTATGTGAAGCACATACTTATTAATGTAATGTTTGGTCTGGCCATGATGAGCACTGTTTTGCAGGCAGCTGAAGACAGGGCCAGACCGGAATTCCGTGATCTCGACAGTAAGATTCAGGATCTGAAACAAGATGTGCTGGATCTGAATCGTGATTTGTTTGCACTGGAAGAAGAACTGTTATTCCCCGCCAATACGCAGGTGGCTGTGTTCCTGTCCATGGACGTGGGTAAATTCTTCTCTCTGGATTCGGTGCAATTAAAGGTCAACGACAAGGAGATTGCCAATCATCTGTACACGAAACGCGAAGTGGAGGCACTGATACGTGGTGGTGTGCAGCGTTTATATATTGGTAATTTCAAGCTCGGAGAACATGAGCTGGTCGCTTTTATTACCGGCAAGGGTCCACAGGGTCGTGATTTCAGGCTGGGTACGAATGTAAAATTTAATAAGGAAGACGACCCCAAGTACATCGAACTCAAGATCCGGGACGTAGAGTCCAAGCGGCAACCCAGTTTTGATGTCAAGGTATGGGACTAAACACCTGGGCCATGAAGACGTTGCGGCAACAATACGGAGCAGGCCTGCTAGTGGTGACACTGATTTGCAGTGTGGCCAGTAGCACAGTGTTTGCCGCTAACAAGGAAAATGCAGGCGACAGCGAGTGGCGAGAAGTTCGTGATCTGTATTTTGGTGAGACCTTGTTTCATTTTTACCAGCGCCAGTATTTCTCCGCAATAACTCACTTAATGGCCGCGCAACGTGGACAACGCCTGCCGAACCATAAAGATGAGGCCGAGTTGCTACTCGGTGGCATGTACTTGTCTTATGGCCTGCATAAAACCGCCGGCGCTATATTTGAACGCTTGATAGGCGAGGGCGCCACCCAGGATATACAGGACCGCGCCTGGTTTTATCTTGGCAAGATTCGTTATCAGCGTGGTTATTTGCAACAGGCTGAATCGGCGTTGGGGAAAATCAAGAATACCCTGCCGCAACATCTACAGCAGGAACGGCAGGTCTTGTTTGCAAACTTACTGATCAAACGTGGCGAATATGAACAGGCTGTCAAAATACTGGCGGAGCTGGAAAGCGATGAAGGCTGGGGGGCCTATGGTCGTTATAACCTGGGCATTGCCCTGGTGAAGTCAGGCAAGGCCAGGGAGGGCGTCCATTTATTGCGCAAAGTAGCAGAGATTGATGCCAAAGATGAGGAGATGCGTTCGCTCAAGGATAAGGCCTATACGGCGTTGGGATACAGCTCTCTTAAAGAGCAAAAGGTGGCCCTGGCAAAAGAATATTTACAACAAGTGCGACTGGATGGCTTGTTGTCTAACAAGGCTTTGCTGGGGACGGGCTGGGCCTACTCAGCGGAAGATAACTATGAAAAGGCTTTGGTGCACTGGAAGGAATTACATCAACGCAATGTCATTGATTCCGCGGTTCAGGAATCCCTGTTGGCCGTGCCCTATGCATTGGGAAAACTGGAAGCCTATCCTCAGGCGATGCAGCACTATCGTGAGGCCATCGCTGTATTTGAAGCCGAGCAGCAGCGCCTGGGTTATTCCATTGAGTCCATACGCGCAGGTAATCTGGTGAAGAGCTTACTGGAACTGGACCCTGATAGTGAAATGGGATGGTTCTGGTCTATAAAAAAATTACCCGATGCACCGGAGACGCGTTACCTGATTTCCATGTTGGCAAGCCATGAATTTCAGGAGGCATTGAAGAATTATCGTGATCTGCGTTTTCTTGAGCGCAACATGTCACGTTGGCTGGAGGATACTTATACTTTTGATTCTATATTGGCTGTCAGACGTAAGGCCTATAATAATAAGATGCCACACATAGTAAAGCGTTATCAGCAACTGGACACAGGCGTTCTGAAGGCAAAACGGGATACCCTGGAGAAGCGTGTCGCTATCATAGAACAAAAGCACGAAGTGCTGGCCCTTGCCAATGGCAAGGAGATGGCCCAGTTACAAATCTTAAAGAATGTTGATCAAAGATTAAAACGGATGAAGGGCAAGGAAGATCTCTCTGAACAACAGGATAAATACAGGTTAACGCGTGGCGTGATTCTGTGGAACATCATGAGCGATTTCACGCCGCGCTTGTGGAAGGTCAAGCGTGGCATACTGGATCTGGACAAGGCCCTTGCTGAAACCGCAATTCGTCGACGAGGTATGATGCGTGCCCAACGTCTGGCGCCGAGCATGTTTGAGGGTTTTACAGACCGCATTGCGGCCTTGCGTCTGCGTCTGCGGGCTTATCAAAGCAGGACAACGCATCTGGCACGCTTGCAGGAGCGTTATCTACAAGACTTGGCGGTGGAAGGTTTGCAACGACAGCAACAACGTCTGTTGACGTATTTGACACAGGCACGGTTTGGTGTCGCCCAGATCTTTGACAAGGCTACGCGTGGAGTGGCGGCGCCGCAATGATTGTGCGCATCAATAAAAGTCATATAGTACTGTCATGTTTAACCGCGGTGCTGTTGGCGTGCAGTACCAGCAGTGAACGTGCCGGGCCCACCATCGAGACCCTGAATGAACGCAGCTTCGAGATAGATCGTAGCGCCAAACTCACGATAGACCGGGAAAAGGCCATCAATACCTATCGTGAGTTTCTTGCTACACAACCGGACTATCCTTTGCGCGCCGAGGCCATGCGCCGTCTCGCTGATCTGGAAATGGAAAGCAAGGATGAGAGTTTCGCGGAAGGTGTAGAGCGGCTAAAGGAGCAGGTGCAACAGGCCGGACGCGTGGATGATGGCGGCGGCAATGCCAGGGATTATGCCGGCACCATCAGGTTGTATACCGGTTTATTAAAGGCCTATCCCTATTATCCCGGTAATGACCGTGTGCTGTATCAATTGGCCAAGGCCTATGAGCATACCGGTGAGCAGAGCCGCTCATTGGCAACATTGGACAGGTTGGTCAGGGATTATCCCAAGACCGAGTTCATCGATGAGGCGCAATTTCGTCGCGGTGAATTGCACTTTACCTTGCGTCAATATGATCGGTCACAATATGCCTATAAGGCCGTCGTCGATTATGGGCCGGCCTCACGTTATTTTGAACGTGCGTTATTTATGCACGGTTGGTCCCTGTTTAAACAAAGTCGCTATGATGATGCGCTGGCCTCTTTCTTTACACTGGTGGACAGGAAGCTGGGCACCCGTCGCACCGACAAGGTCGACGAAGTGATGACGGGCATGGATCGCAGTGAGCGTGAAATGCTGGAAGACAGTTTTCGTGCCATGACGCTCAGTTTTTCCTATTTGCAGGGCCCCAGGACCGTGGCCGAGTCTTTTGCGCAGCGGGGGCAACGCGCATATGAATACTATATCTATAACCGTCTGGGTGAGTACTATATCAAGCGTGAGCGTATTCGTGAT
Source organism: Gammaproteobacteria bacterium (assembly GCA_036986275.1). Lineage (GTDB taxonomy): Bacteria > Pseudomonadota > Gammaproteobacteria > Acidiferrobacterales > SZUA-150 > BTRG01. The sequence continues at coordinate 21,345 of BTRG01000033.1, forward strand.
GCCGCCGAGACCTATGGCGCCTTTGCCCGTCTCTATCCGGCGCACAAGGAATCGGCCTTTATGCAACTCAAGGTTGTGGAGGCTTATCAGAAAAGCAACTTTGCTACGTTGGCCTTGGTTGCCAAGGAGGCCTTTGTCACGCAATACGGTGTCGGCAGTCGTTACTGGAGATTATATGACGAGGATATGCATAACCGCCTGCGTCCGCACTTGCAAAAACATCTAAGCGAACTGGCCGGGCACTTTCATGCCAGCGCACAAAAGAGCCGCAAGGTGGCCGATTATCAAAAGGCGGCGCGCTGGTATCGCAAACAAATTACCGATTTTCCCAAAGCGACGCGCACACCGAAGGTCAACTTCCTGCTGGCGGAAAGCCTGTATGAAGGGCAGCAGTACCGGGACGCCATCACCGAATATGAGAAAACGGCTTATTACTATCCCAAAAACAAAAACAGTGCCGAGGCCGGTTATGCGGCCTTGTTGGCCTATAGCAAGTATGTTGTACGCCTGCCTGCAGAACAGCATAAGGGGTGGAAGGTCAAGGCCATCAATAGCGCGGTACGGTTTGCTGATACCTTCCCCGGGGATAAACGTGTGGCATCAGTCTTGACCAAGTCCGCTGAAGAGTTATTCGCCATGCATAACCCGGACCGCGCTACTATTTTAGCACGTCGCGTGTTAACGCTTAAGCCGACAGCACGGTCGTCTCTTCGTCGTACGGCCTGGACAGTGGTGGCACATACTGAATTTGAACGTGGGGCCTTTGCCAAGGCCGAGTCCGGCTATCGTGAGGTATTACGCCTCACGGCCAGGAAAAATAAATCATACAACACAATGCTGGAGCGCCTGGCTTCATCTATATACAAGCAGGGTGAGCAACAACGCGCCGCCGGTAATCAGCGTGCCGCTGTCGCACACTTTTTACGTATAGGAAAGGTGGTGCCCAGTTCAGCCATACGCGTCACAGCGGAATATGATGCCGCGGCCACCCTGATTACCTTAAAGGATTGGAAGGCCGCGATACGTGTACTGGAATCTTTCCGCAGACTTTATCCGCGCAGTACATTGCAGGGCGAAGTGACCAAGAAACTGGCCGTGGCCTATCTGGTAAACGGACAATCGAGCAAGGCGGCGGCACAATACGAGCGCATTGCCGCGACCAGTCAAGACAAGGGAGTGCGACGAGATGCTATTTGGGAAGCAGCCAAGCTGTATCAAAAGTCCGGCAAGAAAACGCTGGCGTTCAAGACCTACAAGAAATATATCAAACAGTTTCCGCGGCCTGTGGAACAGTCCATGGAGGCGCGAAGGCTGGTGGCCAAGTATTATGGTGAGCATAAGGATTGGAAGAAACGTAATTACTGGCTAAAACAGATTATTACGGTCGATAGTCGTGCTGGCTCACAACGGTCGGATCGTACACGTTATCTTGCTGCCCAGGCGACGTTTACATTGGCCGAGCCATATTACACCGCTTTCAGGAAAGTACGGTTGCTAAGGCCCTTAAAGAAAAGTCTGAAGAAGAAAAAGAAACGTATGCAGGAGGCCATCAAGGCCTATAGTCACGCGGCGGATTACAATGTTGCCAGCGTGACCACGGCGGCCACGTATCGTATTGCCGAGATCTATTTCACACTCAGTAAGGATTTGCTGAAATCTGAGCGCCCCAAAAAGCTGAATGCCGAGGAACGGGAGCAATATGATGTGTTGCTGGAAGAACAGGCATACCCCTTTGAAGAGAAGGCCATAGAATTACATGAGAATAATGCCCGGCGGGTAAGCAAGGGTATATACGACGACTGGGTAAAACGCAGTTTTTTCAGTCTCAGTAAGCTCCGGCCCGTGCGTTATGCCAAGAACGAAAAGCGTGAGGTGATAGTCAGTGACCTGCGCTAGAATATTTCTGTTATTGTTTGTAACGGTGCTAGCGGCTTGTAGTAGCCTGCCCACTTCCCAGGACAGGAAGGCCCTGGCGCAGGAGAATATCAAACCGGCTGCCAGGTCGGATTTCAGTCGTGCCGTCAAGGCCCTTAAGGCGCGCAAGCACAAGACAGCGGAACGCCTGCTTATCAGCATGACCAGGAAGTACCCAGAATTGTCAGGACCCTATCTCAATCTGGGCATACTCTACTCGCGTACCTCAAGGTACAGGAAAGCAGAGACGTGGCTGCGCAAGGCGATAAAAGTGAATCCCCGCAAGGCCGCGGCTTATAATGAGCTGGGTATATTGTTGCGCAATCAGGGAAAATTCAAGCAGGCCAGAGAGGCCTATGAGCAGGCCCTGAGCGTTGATCCGGATTATGCCTACGCACATCTGAATCTCGGTATCCTGTTTGACCTGTATTTGCTACAAAGTAAGGATGCATTGAGTCACTATCGGCGTTATCAGAATCAGCGTCCAGGGGATAAAAAACAGGTCTCCAAGTGGATCATCGATCTTGAACGAAGAATCAAGCGAGGCGATAAAGTTGCGTTGTATTAGCAGAATTTACTTGATTGGTTTGCTACTTATTGTCTTTTTGGGGTCGGCCGGCGCCGAAGATCGAATCAATCTTGAAGGTACTTCGATTATCGGTAACAGTGAATTGCCCAAGGTACTTTATATTGTACCCTGGAAGAAGGCGCCCATCGGTGACCTGGTGGGACGCCCGGTAGAAAGTTTACTGGATGAGGTTTTATCACCGTTGGATCGCGATATTTTTCGTCGCGAAATTAGTTATTACCAGTTATTGAATGCAAAACAGTAGTCCGTGTTACGCCACGATAGTTAAAGCGATGTTTATTTGTCATTGAGTTTATCCAGAAGGAGGGTGTTATGGAGTCCTATACAACCGTAGTTCGGTTTTTTCAGGAAGGGGGTTTATTTATGTATCCCATCGTGGTGGTTTTTGCCATAGGCATTGCCATTGCGATTGAACGTTATATGTATCTTACGATGTCAAAAACCAGTAGCCGAAAGATGTGGGATAAGTTATTGCCGCTGATACAGGCCGGAAAGTTTCCACAGGCCATGTCCGTGACATCCAATTCCAGGGCGGCGGTGGGCAAGATCCTCAATTATGGTTTGGCGCGGGCCGGTTCGGCACGCAGGCGTGAAGACATAGAAACGGCTATGGAAGAGGGATTGATGGAAATGGTGCCGCGCCTTGAGAAGCGTACACACTACCTTGCCACCTTTGCCAATATTGCTACCTTGCTCGGTTTGTTGGGCACCATTATTGGTTTGATCAGTGCGTTTACCGCGGTATCCAATGCCAACCCATCTGAGAAAGCCGACTTGCTGTCAGCCAGTATCTCGGTGGCCATGAATACCACGGCCTTTGGTTTGATGGCCGCTATCCCGTTGCTATTGATCTACACTGTATTGCAATCCAAGACCACGGAATTGGTGGACAGTCTGGAAATGGCCTCGGTGCGGTTTCTGAATGCCATGGTCGAACGCAGTAGTAAGGCAAAGTAATCATGCGACATCGCTTAAGACGACTTGGAAAAGATCCGGCGGAACTGAACATTACCGCTTTTATGAACCTAATGGTGATTCTGGTGCCGTTTCTTTTGATAACAGCCGTGTTTTCACGCATTACAATACTGGAACTTAACCTGCCTGCTGCGTCCTCCGGTAAATCCAAGCCTCCCAAACAGGAACTGCAACTGGAAGTCATTATTCGTAGCAACTCACTGGAGGTTGCCGATGGCAGGATGGGACTGATTAAGCGTGTTCGGAATACCTCCGCCGGATATGACTACAAGGCCCTCTCCAAGGTATTACGTCAACTTAAGTCACGCTTTCCCCAAAAACAAAATGCCATGATATTGGCGCAGTCCACCACGCCTTATGAAACCCTTGTGCATACCATGGATGCCGTACGTAGCGTGGAAGTCGTGCAAGGTGCTTCCGTGGTACGCGCGGAATTATTTCCTGATATTTCCATTGGTGATGCCCCGCGTCCCTCCAGGAAATCCAGAAAGAAAAAAGGTTAGGCGGGGCTATGAGAATGTCGCGGCGAGCAAGACGCATGCAGCGTCACCATAAACGCAAGAAACCATTTACCGGGTTCAATCTTGTGTCGTTGATGGATATTTTTACCATCCTGGTATTTTTCCTGTTGGTGAATTCTTCCGATGTGCAGGTACTGCCCAGCACTAAGTCAGTCAAGCTGCCCGAATCAATGGCGGAAAAGAAACCCAAGGAAGCAGTCGTTATCATTGTCAATGATAAAGACATACTGGTGCAGGGGCGCAAAGTGGCATCGGTGCCGGAAGTCAAGCGCTCCAAGGGCCTGGTCATTGATACCCTGAAGATGGAACTCTCACACCATGCCCGTCGTGCCATGGCACGCAAGAAAGACAACAAGCCCTTTAATGGTGAAGTCACTATTATGGGTGACAAGGAAATCCATTTTCTTCTGTTGAAGAAAATCATGGTGACCTGTGCGCAGGCACGCTACGGCAAGATTTCCCTGGCCGTATTGCAAAAACCCGGGGCAAGTTGATCGTGTCGACCATGTTTGTTGCCGCCATGCCGGAGTTGCCCTGGGCTATTTCAGAAGAAGAGGAGCGACGCTTTAAAAAAATATTGCGCCGTGTGTCCATATTCTTTCTGGTTTTCGCATTGGTCATGCCTTTCCTGCCAGTACCGGAGCCTGATCGTGATAAGGCGGAAGCCATACCGCCGCGGTTGGCCAAGCTGATACTTGAGCGCAAGAAGAAACCGTCAGTCGTACCCAATGTTGCCAAAAAGAAGGCGCCCAAGAAAAAACCCAAGGTCAGGAAGAAGCCTAAAAAAGATATCGCGGCTGCACGCCGTAAGGCGGCCAGTTCCGGTTTGCTGGCATTGAGCAGTGATCTTGCGGCCCTGCGTGATGATTCCCTGCTGTCCAGTGTCAGCAGCAATCGTACACTCACGCGCAGCGGCAAGAAGGCGAGACAGAGCCAACGTTCCGTTATTACCAGAAATGTCAGTCGTGGCAGTGGTGGTATCAATACCGCCAAACTGGGGCGCGGCACCGGCGGCGGTGCCTTGTCGGGACGATCGACCACTCAGGTGAACAGCAGTCTGCAGGGCGGTGGCGGTGGCCGGCTCAGTCGCGGCGGCGGTCGTCGCGCCAGTCGGCCCATAGAGGAAATACGCCTGGTATTCGATCGCAACAAGAACTCAATCTATATCTTATATAATCGCGCCTTGCGTAAAGACCCCTCTCTCGAAGGTAAATTGCTGCTGGAGCTCACCATCGCGCCATCGGGCAAGGTCCTGGCTTGCCGCGTACTGTCCAGCGAGATCAAGGCCCCCGCTTTAATCCGTAAACTGGTTGCGCGGATTAAATTGTTCAACTTCGGCGCCAAGGATGTGGCAACCGTAAAAGTTACCTATCCCATCGAGTTCTTTCCTTCCTGATTCCTGTTCTGGTGTTTATTTATAGTGCCTGAAACGGTTTTTAGTTCACGTAGGATGCGGTGAGCCCGCGAACCGCATCGATCGGGTTCTATCCATAGGGAACCACCCCCATCCCAGCCTTCCCCCTTCCAGGGGGAAGGAGCAAAGCAAAGTAGCCCGGATGCAGCGTAGCGCAATCCGGGACAGTGTATGTGAGCATAAACCATCCTGGATTCCACTGCGTTTCATCCAGGCTACATACTATATAGCCTCATAGAAGGTCGGGTTAGTTCACGTAGGATGCGGTGAGCCCGCGAACCGCATCGATCGGGTTCTATCCATAGGGAACCACCCCCATCCCAGCCTTCCCCCTTCCAGGGGGAAGGAGCAAAGCAAAGTAGCCCGGA
>BTRG01000034.1:0-26879 GCA_036986275.1 Gammaproteobacteria bacterium
TATTTTCTAGGCAGTTGTCAACCACACAATTCCATTTGTGTTGACTATGATGGGTCAGAGACTAAACTGGCGCCACCCTGGCCATGGTAGAAAAGCCGCTGAACGCGGAAGAATAAGCATTATTTCATGAAATCTCTACAGCGGAAACTGGCGCATCGACGGGTCAACCATCTCTATCGCCAACGCTTGGTGAATACCGGCCCGCAACAGACTGAGTTGGCAGTGGAGGGCGGGTCTTTGCTCTCCTTTTGCAGTAATGATTATCTTGGTTTGGCCTCGGATCCACGGGTGATCACGGCCTGGCAGCAGGGCGCGAATCAATACGGTGTCGGTACCGGGGCGTCACATTTGGTCAGCGGACACAGTGAAGCCCATCGTGCGCTGGAGGAGGAGTTGGCAACATTTGTCGGCGCCCAGCGTGCCCTGCTGTTTTCCACCGGTTATATGGCCAACCAGGCCATTATGACGACCTTGATGGGCTCCCGGCAGGATTGTATCTACGAAGACAGGCTGAATCATGCTTCATTGATCGATGCGGCCCGTCTGGCCCAGGCCCGGGTGCGGCGCTATCGTCATGCTGACAACCGACATTTGCAGCAACTCATGGCGGACAGAGGGTCGGGCCAGGCATTGGTGAGCACTGATGGCGTATTCAGTATGGATGGGGATATCGCCCCGGTGCCTGAGTTATTGCATCTGGTCCAGCAACACAATGCCTATCTGCTAATCGATGATGCCCACGGATTTGGTGTGCTGGGGTCAGGCGCAGGCGGCACCCTGCAACACTATAATATAGAGGCCAATGATTCGGTGATCCTGATGGCGACCCTGGGCAAGGCTGCCGGTGTGTTTGGCGCCTTTGTAGCAGGCAGTGAAGAACTGATAGAAACACTGATCCAGTTCGCCCGCACTTATATATATACCACCGCTCTGCCACCGGCCCTGGCAGAAGCCGTACGGGCCAGTCTCAGGATAATCCGACAAGAGCCCGAACGACGGCAGACCCTGCATGAGCGGGTGGCGCAATTTCGTACCGGCGCCAAAGAACGGGGCCTGGTGTTGATGGAATCCTCCAGTCCGATTCAACCGCTGGTTTTAGGCGCCAGTGAGCAGGCCTTGCAGGTCAGTCAGGCATTGCGAAAGCAGGGCATACTGGTTACCGCCATGCGTCCACCCACCGTGCCGGACGATACCGCGCGTTTGCGGATTACTCTCTGTTGCCAGCACAGCGTTGCCCAGGTTGAGCGACTGTTGGACAATCTGGCGGCGGTTTTGCCATGACGATATATGTAGAACAACATGGCGCCGGACAGGACTTGTTGTTGTTGCATGGTTGGGGGCTGCATGGGGGTATCTGGTCGCCGGTGCTGGCCGAGCTGGTGAAGCATTATCGCGTGACCGTCGTCGACCTGCCTGGCCATGGGCGCAGTCATCATGAATCATTCGGCAAAGATGCCACGCTCACTGATATTGCGAAAACGGTCAAGGAAGTTATTCAGGGACCGGCCGTGTGGTTGGGCTGGTCAATGGGCGGCATGGTTGCCCTGGCCGCTGCCCGCCAGTGGCCAGACGAGGTGCGGGGCCTGATATTGGTCGCCACGACACCGCGTTTTGTCGTCACTGAGGATTGGCCCAGTGCAGTGGCTGCAGACGTGTTGCAGCAGTTCGGCGAGCAACTCGCCAGCGATTACCGGCGTGCACTGTTGCGGTTCATCAGTCTACAGTTGGGTGCAGGTCCGCGTCAGCGCTTACTATTGAAATTATTGCGCGCTGAGTTATTTCGCTTTCCAGCACCGTCGGCCGGCGCATTAGAGAGCGGATTGGAATTATTGCGCCAGAGTGATTTACGTCGGCAGATTGGCGCCATTGCCCAGCCGGCATGCGTCATTCATGGTGAACGCGATCGCCTGGTACCGGTGCAGGCAGGCCGGTATTTGGCGCAGCAGTTAGCCGATGCCACCAGCCTGGTGATAGCCGAAGCGGGTCACGCACCTTTTTTGTCTCATCCATCCGATTTTATGGACGCCATACAAGGTTTCATGAGCCGGGAAGGTCTGGCGTGAGCCTGCAGCCACTGAACAAGCAGAAAATACGCCAGGGTTTTGAGCGGGCTGCCCACAGCTATGACAAGGCAGCCGTGTTACAACGGCAGGTAGCCGATGAAATGTTTTCGCGCTTACAGGTGTTTAATACGCGACCGGCCAGGGTGCTGGATCTGGGTTGTGGCACGGGCTATAGCACGCGCTTGTTAGCCAGGCACTACCGGCGCGCCCATATTATAGGTATCGATCTCGCCCATGCGATGACCCGACTGGCCCGTGCCCGGCGACGTTGGTGGGCAAATCATTATTATTTTGTAGGCGATGCCGAGTTACTGCCTTTTGCCGATGCCTCAATGGACATCGTCGTGTCCAACCTGGTGCTGCAATGGTGCCGTCCCGATCCGGTTTTTAGCGAGTGTTTACGGGTTCTGCGTCCCGGGGGAGTGATGTTATTCAGCAGCTTCGGCCCGGATACCCTCAAGGAGTTGCGGCAGGCCTGGCAGCAGGTGGATGGCGGCATCCATGTGCATGATTTTATCGATATGCATGACCTGGGGGATGCCATGTTGCGCACGGGTTTTGCTGAACCGGTGATGGATATCGACCGTTTTACCCTGACATATTCCCGTGTCAGCGATGTCCTGCGTGATTTGCGTGATATTGGCGCTGCCAATGCCGCCGACCGGCGCTCACGGGGTTTGATGGGTCGGCAGCGCTATCAACAATTTTACCACGCGTATGAGGGATTGACCTTGGCGGATGGCAGAGTCCCGGCTACCTATGAAGTGGTTTACGGCCATGCCTGGGTCCCCGAGACAAGAGCAAGGTCTGCGCCCGGGATGCAGACCGTCCCTCTGGGTGAGATCGGGCGCATTAAATGAAGCTGAACAATCCAAAAGGCTGGTTTGTCACCGGTACGGATACCGAGGTAGGGAAGACCATGGTTACGGGCGAGCTTATCCATTACCTGGTGGGCACCGGTTTGCGGGTAGCGGCCATGAAACCGGTCGCCAGTGGCTGTTACGAGAATGAAGAGGGACTCTGGCGCAATAGGGATGCGGAGTATTTGCTGGCAGCCAGTAATGTGGCGAGCGAATATAAACATGTGAATCCATATGCCTTCCCGCAAGCCATTGCTCCACATCTGGCGGCCGCCAGGGACGATACAAACATCGATATCGAGGTTGTCCTGTCCTGCTATCAGCAACTTCAATCCCAGGCCGATGCTGTCGTGGTCGAAGGGGTGGGGGGTTGGCAGGCCCCTTTGAATCAGGAGCAGACCTTGGCCGACCTGGCCTCGTTATTAGATCTACCCGTCGTCCTGGTTGTGGGGATGCGCCTGGGTTGTCTTAACCATGCCTTATTAACTGCTGCGTCTATTAAGTATTATGGTGCAAACCTGGTGGGATGGGTCGCTAACAGCACGCAACGTCCCATGTTCGAGTTAGAAGCGAATATTCGAACACTACGATCCCGCCTTCCAGCGCCTTGCCTGGGCATTATCCCCTATAAAACTATTGAAATAATGCCGGGTGTTTTATCCGAACATCTGGATTGGTCACTTTTGTTCGGTTGATCTCAAGTAACCCAGCGCAATGCTCGGGTGTTATTGTCTTTTTAGCTTATGTAGTTAATTCTTGAGTCCAAAGCGCGGTTGCAGCCGTAGGCGCCATTGTGATAGTTTCGCCCGCGGCCTAAGGTGCGAAAAGTTCAATTTTATTTTAAAAAAAATCCTATGGAGATGAATGATGTCCACAAACAGTGTGAATAGTCTGAAAGGTGCGCTCCACCGATTGGGTCTGGGGATCACAGCATTGCTGTTACCTGGTCTGGCTTCGGCAGAGTATGCGTTGAATTTTCAGAGGCCCGTGACCCCTATTGCTCACGAACTGCTGGGACTGCACCATATGATCATAATCATCATTACGATCATTTTTGTTATTGTGGCCGGCGTCATGTTCTACTCGATGTTTGCCCACCGCAAGAGCAAGGGACACAAGGCCGCTACCTTTCATGAAAGCACCACGGTGGAAGTCATCTGGACCACTATTCCATTCCTGATTCTTGTGGCGATGGCCATTCCCTCCACGGCCGTCTTGCTGAAGATGGATGACACCAGCAACTCCGACATGACGCTGAAGATTACCGGTTACCAGTGGAAGTGGCATTACGAGTATCTGGATGAGGATGTTAAGTTCTTCAGCAGCCTGTCTACGCCACGCGACCAGATCGAAAACAAGGCTGAAAAGGGTGAGAACTACCTGTTAGAAGTGGATAACCCCGTCGTTCTGCCGGTTGGCAAGAAGATTCGCCTGATTATTGGCGCCAATGACGTGCTTCATGCATGGTGGGTCCCGGCCCTGGCAGTCAAGAAAGATGCCATCCCCGGTTACATTAATGAGATGTGGACCTACATCGAAGAACCCGGTATTTACCGCGGTCAATGTGCCGAGTTGTGTGGCAAGGACCACGGCTTCATGCCTATCGTTGTCAACGCAGTCAGTGAAGAAGACTATAAGAAGTGGGTGAGCGAGCAGAAGACCATGATGGCCGCCGCCGAAGCCAGCGCCAGCAAAACCTGGTCCAGGGCGGATCTGATCAAGAAGGGTGAGAAGGTCTATCAGGCTTCTTGCGCCGCCTGTCACGGCGCTACCGGTGCCGGTATTCCGAATGTATTCCCACCCATTACCGGCAGCAAGATTGCGACTGGCGATATCAAGAGTCACATGGAGATTACCATGAACGGCAAGCCCGGCACGGCAATGCAGGCCTTCAAGGGCCAGTTGAACGATGTTAATTTGGCAGCCGTTATCACTTACGAACGTAATGCCCTGGGCAACAGCTCCGGCGACATGGTTCAGCCTGCCCAGATCAAGGCCGCCCGATAAGGTTTCAGAGGAGATATAGATATGTCACAAGCGCATCACGACGAACATCCTACTGGCCTGCGCCGTTGGGTGTTTACAACCAATCACAAGGATATCGGTACACTGTACCTGATCTTCGCGTTCATGATGGCAATAGTGGGCGGCATCATGTCGCTGATCATCCGCGCCGAATTGTACGAGCCTGGTCTGCAGCTTATTGATCCCCACTTCTTTAATCAGATGACCACGGTGCATGCCCTGGTTATGGTGTTTGGCTTTGTCATGCCGGCCTTCGTGGGTCTGGCAAACTGGCAACTCCCACTCATGCTAGGGGCGCCGGATATGGCGCTGCCCCGTATGAATAACTGGAGTTTCTGGTTATTGCCGCCTGCCGCGACGCTACTGGTGATATCCTTGTTCGTCCCCGGCGGCGGTCCGGCCGCGGGCTGGACGCTGTATCCGCCCTTGTCTATCCAGGGCAGCGGTGCCGGTATCGACTTCACCATCTTGTCTGTCCACATGTTGGGTATGTCGTCGATACTGGGTTCGATCAACATTATTGCCACTATCCTGAACATGCGTGCTCCAGGCCTGACCCTGATGAAAATGCCCATGTTCGTCTGGAGTTGGCTGATTACCGCCTTCCTGTTGCTGGCCACGATTCCAGTGCTGGCCGGTGCGGTGACCATGTTGCTGACCGATAGGCACTTCGGCACTTCTTTCTTCGATGCCGCCGGCGGTGGCGATCCGGTCCTGTTCCAGCATATCTTCTGGTTCTTCGGTCATCCTGAGGTGTACATCCTGGTGCTGCCGGCCTTTGGTGTGTTTTCACAGATCATCCCGACCTTCGCTCGCAAACCACTGTTTGGTTACACTTCCATGGTGTTTGCCACCGCGGCGATTGCCTTCCTGTCATTCATCGTGTGGGCACACCACATGTACACCGTGGGTATGCCGCTGGCCGGTGAGTTGTTCTTCATGTATGCCACTATGTTGATTGCGGTTCCAACAGGCGTGAAGATTTTTAACTGGATCTCCACCATGTGGCGCGGTTCCATGACCTTTGAGACCCCCATGCTCTGGGCCATCGGTGGTGTATTCACCTTCACCATGGGTGGGCTGACCGGAATTATGTTGTCCATCACACCGGTTGACTTCCAGTATCACGATACCTACTTTGTGGTCGCTCATTTCCACTACACCATCATTGGTGGCTCCGTATTGGCTATTTTCGGTGCCGTTTATTATTGGTTGCCAAAGTGGACCGGTTACCATTACAGCGAAGTTCAGGGCAAATGGCATTTCTGGCTGACTTTCCTGAGTTTCCATCTGACCTTCCTGCCGCAGCACTTCCTGGGTCTGGCTGGTATGCCGCGCCGTATCCCGGACTATGCTTTACAGTTTACTGAATTCAACGTGATCTCTACCGTGGGTAGCTTTATTATAGTGTTTGCGCAGGTGCTGTTCTTCTACGTGGTCTATAAGGCTGTCAAGGGCGGTAAGAAAGCTACGGATGAAGTATGGGAAGGAGCACAAGGTCTGGAGTGGACGGTGCCTTCACCGGCGCCTTATCACACCTTTGCGATTCCGCCCAAGGTTAGTTAATGCATAACGGGTTTCGGTGCCATCATCGAAACCCGTTTTATAACGAGAAAGAGTGTGGCAAGAGATTCGGAACAACGTAGGCGAGTCATTATTACCGTGCTGATATTGGCCGCGGTTGCCGCCGGTTTTTTTGTATCGGCCTTTTTCAAGAGTTGGTCATGAAAGAACAAGACAAGATAAACAAACGACTGGCTGGAAAGTTGTTTGTTGTCGTGATCGCCATGTTCGGCTTCGGTTATGCACTGGTACCGCTATACAATCTTCTGTGTGATGTCACGGGCCTGAATGGCAAGACCCAGCGAAGCGAAGATATAACAGTTGCGGATGTAGATAGAGAACGTTGGGTAACGGTGGAGTTTACCGGCCAGGCGAACAGTGCCCTGCCGTGGGATTTCTACCCCATGCAAGGCAGTATGCGTGTGCACCCGGGCCAGGTGATGGTAGCCAAGTATTACGCGCGCAATCGTGATACCAGGGCGTTTACCGGCCAGGCGGTGCCAAGCGTGGCGCCAAATCGGGCAGCACCACATTTTAAGAAGATAGAATGTTTTTGTTTTACCCAGCAGACGCTGGCTCCAGGCGAAGCAAAGGAAATGCCAATTCGCTTTGTTGTCGACAGGAAGCTGGGTAAGGAAGTGGACAGGATTACACTGTCGTATACTTTTTTTAATATCGACCACAAGATTAGTGATATGACCAAAAAAGAAACGGTGGTTCACAATCATGTGCAAGAAACGAATTTGGTTTCGGTTGAACCCGGGACTTAAAAGCAGTTACATTAATTTATAACACTAGAGATAGGGGATACGAGTATGTCCGCAAAAGGTAGCTACTACTTACCTGAGCCCAGTCCCTGGCCGGTATTAACATCCTTAGGGTTGTTTACACTGGCGCTGGGTTTCATCATGTTCTTGAACAGTGTGGGTGTTGGACCCTGGTTCATGATGGGTGGTGCAGCATTGATTATCTTCATAATGTTCCGCTGGTTCGGTCAGGTTATCGGTGAAAGTGAAGGCGGCACCTATGACGACCAGGTGGACATGTCTTTTCGTATGGGTATGGGCTGGTTCATTTTCTCGGAAATTATGTTTTTCGCGGTATTTTTCGGCGCCTTGTTCTACGTGCGTCAGTTGTCCGTGCCATGGCTGGCTGATACCGAAATGCTGTGGCCGGGTTTTGACAACACCTGGCCAACCGGTGGCCCCCAGGGTCCCGAAGCGCTGGCAGCCGGTGAGATACCGGGTCCAAACCAGTTCTCACCCATGGGCGCCTGGGGCATTCCTGCCATTAACACCATGATATTATTGTCTTCAGGTGTAACGGTTACATTCGCACACTGGGCACTGAAAAAAGATAATCGCGGCGGCCTGGTGACATGGTTGTTCCTGACCGTAGCCTTGGGTGTGGTGTTCGTGGGACTGCAGACTTATGAATATGTCCATGCCTATACTGAACTGGGCCTGACCATGAAGGCCGGTGTATACGGCGCAACCTTTTTCATATTGACCGGTTTTCATGGTTTCCATGTCACCATGGGTACTATCATGCTGGCTGCGATCTTGTTTCGAAGCATGAAAGGTCATTTCACCCCAACAAACCATTTTGGTTTTGAAGGGGTTGCCTGGTACTGGCACTTTGTTGATGTTGTCTGGCTGGGTCTGTTCGTTTTCGTTTACTGGTTGTAATACGGAAACAAGGGGAGACAAAAGGCGCTGTCGGCGTAGGCAGCGCTTTTTTTCGTTACGGTTTGTCAGTCATTGCATATGGCCTGGAATACTTAGAGAGATTAGTATCTGGACGGCATGATCCCGAAGTAAAAACCAGCCATAAGAATCAGGAATAAGGTGACGGACAGGCCGACACGCAAGCTCAAGGCCTTGACCATACGATCGCTATCTTTTCCCTGATCCTTGAACATAAACAGTAATCCGGAAAGCAGGCTACCGATAATCAGGAACAGAAAAATAATGATGATAGTTTTATACAGCATGATGAACTCCGCATTACGATTGGATTGCAGGGATTATACTGATGTTGGCGATTTGACGATATGGTGCCGGCTTGATGTTTACAGGTAAACGGTTTCGTCCAGCGCTCATCCCTACCGTTGCAACCATTATATTATTTCCTGTTCTGATTTCCCTGGGAATGTGGCAACTGGACCGTGCTGAAAATAAGAGAGAATTACAGGCAGAATATGACCGGCGGGCAGCCGATGCCCCGGTACGGGTTGGCTCCAGGGTACAGCCCGTTGAGGAGTTGCGTTTTTACCGTGTTACTGCGCGCGGATACTACCGTACAGAACACCAGATTTTGATAGATAATCGTGTGCAGAATGGCAGGGTTGGGTATTTTGTTGTCACCCCATTGCAAATAGAAAACAGTGATATGCGTGTGTTGGTCAATCGTGGCTGGATACCCTTGGGCCAGAATCGACAGACTCTGCCTGACATTCCTACGCCAAAGGGTGTACAGCATGTGGAAGGATTGGCGGCGGTGCCAATGAAAGGCGGGTTCAGATTTGCCGAACCCCCCGCGGAAACCGGGTCCTGGAAGAGGGTGTGGCCACGACTGGACCTGAATGAATTCAGGGCAAAAGTCGATTATCCGGTACAGCCGGTAGTGATCCTGATGGCTGCTTATAGCAAGGCCGGTGGTTTTGAGCGTGCATGGAGACGTTTGGATACAGGCATCGCCGTGCATCATGGCTATGCCTTTCAGTGGTTTTTGCTGGCACTTGTGTTATTAGTTATCTTCTTTGTTGTCAATATGAAACCTGTTGATGGGCGCGAAAAAACCGAATGAGAGCATGAGTAAACCCATGACCGAGCCGAATCCAGAAAAGATCAAGCGTAGTCGATGGCTGATACTGGCCATGCTGGCGGTGATTATTATTCCTTCGATAGGGGCTCTTATATTGTTTGTAGGAGGGTGGCGTCCTGATTCAACCAAGAATTACGGTGAGTTAGTCGTACCGGCACGGCCATTGGTGAATATTCAACTGCAAACCCTGGAAAATAAACAGATTGATGAGACAGATCTTCAGAGAAAGTGGACCCTGATTTACTTTGCCACCAATTCCTGTGGCGAGGACTGTCAGAAGAACCTGTATAATTTGCGTCAAATTCATATCGCGCAAGGCAAAAATCAGCCCAGGATACGCCGCATGTTGATACTGGCTGATAATAGCTTCAGGAATTCCGCGGTTAAAATCCGAATGGATTATCCTGATTTGACTATTGTCGGCGGTAGTAAGATGGCCGTGAGAAACTTTGTTGAGCAGTTCCGTTTGCCTGCAGGTAGTCCATTGGAAGACAAGGGCAGGGTTTACATCATTGATCCTTTGGGAAATCTAATGATGAGCTATCCAGCAGGGAGCGATCCCACAGGTATACGCAAAGATCTGTCCAGGCTGTTGTATGTTTCGCATATCGGTTAATGCACCAGGTGGTACCAAACCATTTAAGGAAGCAAACAATGAAGATTGAACACCCCATTGCCGGAGATTCATCCCCTGCTGAGACCAGGACCGGCACGACCATATTCAAAGAATTCCTGGAGTTGACCAAGCCCAAGGTCGTGGTCTTGATCGTCTTTACCGCGGTAGTGGGTATGTTTCTATCTACGCCGGGTGCAATACCCCTGGATATATTGATCTTCGCCACATTGGGGATAGGTCTGGCGGCGGGTTCGGCGGCCAGTATTAATCATGTGCTGGATCAAAGGGCCGATGCGGAAATGACCAGGACGCAGAACCGACCGCTGCCTCAAGGAAATCTGACAGGTCTTCAGGCGCTGGTATTTGCCGCTATTCTGGGCGCGGTCGCAATGGCCATACTCAATTACTGGGTCAATGCCCTGACAGCGGGTCTGACCTTTCTATCATTAATAGGCTATTCCGTGGTCTACACGGTATTTTTAAAACGGGCGACACCGCAAAATATTGTTATTGGCGGCGCCGCCGGTGCCGTACCTCCTGTTCTGGGTTGGGCGGCTGTCACCGGCGAGGTGTCTGCCAATGCCCTGCTCTTGTTTCTGATTATTTTTGTCTGGACGCCACCACATTTCTGGGCGCTGGCGCTGTACCGGGAAAAGGAGTATGCCAAGGTTAATATCCCCATGCTGCCCGTGACCCATGGCAGCGACTACACCCGCCTGCATATTCTGCTCTACACCCTGTTGCTGGTGGCCGTGTCAACCTTGCCCTATGCTACAAAAATGGCGGGGTTGATCTATCTGACCGGGGTCAGTCTGCTGAATTGCGGTTTTATTTACTATGCCTGGAAGTTGTACCGGGAATACAGCGACCGTATCGCCTGGAAAACGTTTACCTATTCTATTCAGTATTTGTCGCTGTTATTCGCATTATTGTTGATCGATCACTACCGCGTCATTATCAGCGAGGCGCTGCAATCGGCCCTGTTTTCCTAAGCCCCGAAAACCAGCTTGTTTTGGCTTTGTACAATTTCCGGCCCGTATCTTGATGTTAATCAATTAGAGATTGTGTGTAATGAGGTATGACTATGCATGGCATGCATTCCATGCAGCCCATGGTAGACTCATTGATTATGCCAAAGCATAAGAGGGGTATTCGTTGATGAAGAAAAAAGATAGAGCATTTGTGGCCATGAATGTCGCGGTTCTGACCACATCAGACAGTCGCACCGATGAGACGGATACATCGGGTAAGGCCTTGGCGGATCATCTGATAGAAGCAGGCCATAAGCTATATGAGAGAATAATTTTACGTGATGATGTATATGAGTTACGTGCAACAGTATCACGATGGATAGCTGATGAAAATGTGGATGTAGTACTGGTAACAGGGGGCACGGGTATGACCGGCCGTGATATCACACCTGAGGCATTGCAACCACTGTTCGATAAAAATATAGAAGGTTTTGGTGAATTGTTTCGCTGGATTTCCTATCAGGAAATCAAGACATCTACCATACAATCAAGGGCCATTGCAGGTGTTGCAAATGGTACATTGATTTTTTGTATGCCGGGTTCTACAGGTGCCTGTAATACCGCCTGGAACAGTATCCTTAAGGACCAGCTTGATATCCGCAATGGACCGTGTAATTTTGCTGAGCAATTGCCACGGCTAAAAGAAAAATAATCACTAAAGATAATTCTGTAAAAAACAATTATGACTGATCCTTGTTTTGATAAATCACCGGGCTTGACAACCGTCGATGAGGCGGTGGATCTGTTGCTAAAACAAGCGCCGGTTGTACGTGAGTCAGAGGAGCTTTTGCTTACGGAGGCGCTGCACAGGGTGCTTGCTAAAGAAATAATTTCGACTGTAGATGTACCCCCAGCCGATAACAGTGCTATGGATGGTTATGCCGTCGCTCTCAGCGACATCAATACCGGAGGTGAAACCTGTATACCGGTTTCGCAACGTATCGCGGCAGGGGATAGCGGTAGCAGGCTTCAGCCTGGTACAGCCGCAAGAATTTTTACCGGTGCGCCTGTACCGGAAGGCGCCGATGCCGTGGTCATGCAAGAGCAGTGTGAGATAAAGGGGGAGCATGTTTGTTTGGCAAAGCGCCCGAAAGACGGAGAAAATATACGCCGAGCAGCTGAAGATATTAATAAAGGTGATGCTATTCTTTATTCCGGCATTGAGCTAAGACCCCAGGACCTGGGGTTGGCGGCATCAGTAGGGTGCGCGCGGGTATCGGTGCATAGAAAGATAAAGGTTGCCCTATTCTCTACCGGTGATGAATTAACCGAGCCGGGGACCCCTCTGGCTAGTGGTAAAATCTATAACTCCAATCGATATATATTAAATACCTGGCTCGCTGCCCTGGAATGTGATGTCCTGGATATGGGCATCATAAAAGATGACATGCAGGTGACACGCCGGGCTTTGAAAGACGCTGCCGGGCAGGCCGATATCATCATTTCCAGTGGAGGTGTCTCGGTAGGCGAGGAAGACTACGTAAAGGCGGCGCTTGAGACACTGGGTGAACTGAGTCTTTGGCGAGTTGCCATGAAACCGGGAAAACCGCTGGCGATGGGGAAGATAGGGAATACGCCATTTCTGGGTTTACCGGGCAATCCCGTTTCGACATTTGTTACGTTTGCGCTTTTCGCCAGGCCTTTTATACGAACCATGCAGGGGATTAGAAATACTCGACCACGAGCATTGCCTGCTACAGCCATGTTTGATTGGCCCAAATCAGGTAAACGCAGGGAATACATTCGTGCTCGCAGGGTGCAGGGTGATGATAATCAACTACAGATAGAAATTTATCCCAGGCAAGGTTCTGGTGTATTAACTTCCACGTGTTGGGCAGAGGGCCTGGTCGAGATCCGCGAGGGCACCACTGTGTCACAGGGTGATACGGTATTGTATACACCTTTTTCTGAATTGATATCGTAAAACGTTTCATTAATCGTGATGGTCACAAAAAAAGACATTACCGCTATTATTCTGGCGGGCGGAAAGGGCAGGCGTCTGGGTGGAATAGATAAAGGTCTTCTGGAATTAAATCAACGGCCGCTGATAGAATATGTAATAGATAGCATAAGCCCGCAGGTTGCAGTACTTGCGATCAGTGCAAATCGTAATCAGGACAAATATTCAGGGTATGGTGTTGATGTTATTGCTGACCTGAAAAAAGATTACCAGGGCCCATTATCCGGCCTGGCCAGCGTTATGGGCTCAGTGAGGACGTCCCATGTATTGGCTGTTCCTTGCGATATGCCCGGCTTACCCGCGGACCTGGTAGAGCGAATGACCGCGGCGTTAAATAATTCGGGCTGTAACATTGCCGTGGTCCATGACGGTAAACGCATACAGAATGTCCTGATGTTGATGGCGACGGAGTTGCATAAGGAAATCAATACATTTCTGGCATCGGGTGGCCGGGCTGTAAAAGACTGGTTGGCCATACATGACATTGCTGTAGCGGATTTCAATGGCAGCGAGGAGCAGTTCGGCAGTATCAACACGCAGGATGATGTGGATCGTTTTCAGTTCGGATAGGCACTTATAAGGCGCATAAAAAAGGCCTCCACAAGAGGCCTTTTTTAGTTTAACCAGGTGGGTGAATTATATTGTCAGTTCGCCCTTCATGGAGGCCAAGGCCTTCTTTTCAATCTGGCGTATGCGTTCTGCCGAGACACCGTATTCTGCGGCCAGATCATGCAGGGTCGGCTTGTCTTCGCTGAGCCAACGGCGTTGTACGATATCACGGCTGCGCTCGTCCAGTGTCGCTAGAGCGCCGCTGATCTGCTGGTCACGGTCCGATTCATGATGTGACTGGGATACCAGGGTTTCCGGGTTATAGCGCATGTCAGGCAGATAACCCGATGGTGACGCACGAAATTCGTGATCGTCATCGTGGTCCATGCCGTCAAAGGCAACATCGGAGCCACTGAGGCGAGATTCCATTTCCAGCACATTTTTCTCGCTGACGTCCAGTTTGCTGGCCAGATTGCTAACGTCTTCCTGGCTCATCCAACCCAGGGTCTTGCGAGATTTGCGCAGATTAAAAAACAGTTTTCGTTGCGCCTTGGTGGTGGCAACCTTGACGATACGCCAGTTGCGCAGAATGTAATCGTAGATTTCCGCCTTGATCCAGTGCACGGCAAAGGACACCAGGCGTACACCGCGCTCCGGATCAAAACCCTTGACGGCCTTCATCAGGCCAATATTGCCTTCCTGTATCAGATCGGCCAGTGGCAGGCCATAGCCGGTAAAACCACGGGCTATGCGTACGACGGAACGCAATTGCGACATGATCAATTGACGCGCAGCCTCTAAATCAGTTTCATCGCGAAAACGTCTGGCCAGTGCACGCTCATCCTCGGCACTGAGTATGGTCATGGCATTGACGGATTGGATGTACTGGGACAGGCCAGCCTCGGTATTCAGATTTGCTGGTATTAAATATGACCTAGTCATGAATTCTACCCCCCCCCTGTATTAGGGCGCTCTAATATAAGTCCAAGTTTAGCACTCAACACATATGAGTGCCAAATTTATAGAGAGTTCCATAGGGATAATGAAACAAAATATTACACATTATAGATCAATCACTTATTGCTTATCTGGGTTCAATTTCCCGTAAATGACGGCCGACGGCCAGTCTGGAGCCGGCCCAACCCAGGCTGGCGCCTGCCAGCAGCAGGATCAGGCTATTCTGAAGCCCCAGCCCAGAGACCCCGAATTGGCTGGAATAAAGGTGGGCCAGCCGGCTAACCGGAGTCTGCAGCACCAGCAGGCTGCCGTGGATCAATAGCCAGGCCGTCAGCGCCCCAAAGAGTCCTTGCAGCATGCCGTTGTATAAAAATGGACGGCGAATGAAGGCATCGGTACCGCCGATGAGCTTGGTGATTTCGATCTCATCCCGCCGGTTCAGTATGGCCAGGCGCACCGTATTGCCCACGGTCAGCAATACGGCGAGACTCAGTATGACGGCTAGCAGAATGACCCCGCGTTGGGCCAGTAACAGGATTTGGTTCAGTCGCTTGACCCACTCCAGGTCCAGTTGCGCCAGATCGATTTCGCTATAGGCCTTGAGATGATTCATCAGTGTCTCCAGGCTGACTGCATCCGAGGCATCAGGGGCCGGGGTCAGTATCAGGACGGGTGGCAGGGGATTACGGTCCAGCGCGTCCAGGGCATCGCCAAAGCCGGATCGGGTCTTGAATTCCGCCAGCGCCTCAGCGGGTGTGATGAGCTGCACGGCTTTGATTTCAGGCAGGCGTTGCAATTTGTTTAGCAGACGTTTTGATTGGTCTGGTGAGGTCTCATGTTTTAGAAACAGGGAGACTCGTGCGCCGCCATCCCAGCCAGTGGCTACGCGCTGAATATTATCTATGACCAGATAGAGGCCACCGGGCAGGGCCAGTGTGATACCAATCACCAATATGGTCATGGCGGAAGCGACGGGTGTTCGCGCCAGTTGGCCCAGGACATAGAACAAGACCTGGGCATGACGAATAAAATAAGACTTCATGCCGGTGTCTCGTTGGCTTGCGACTGTGAGTCATAGACCAGCTCACCGGCCTGCAGTTGTATCACGCGCTTTTGTAAGCGCCGGAGTTGCTGAATGTCATGGGTGGCTATAAAAACCGTAACACCATGTCGATTGAATTCGGAGAATAAATCTATAATCTCATTGGACAGGGCCTCATCCAGATTGCCGGTGGGTTCATCGGCCAGTAACAGGGGCGGTTTGTTGACCACTGCACGGGCAATACCCACGCGCTGTTGTTCGCCACCGGATAAAGTGATCGGAAAGACCTTTTCTTTCTTGAGCAATCCCACCTTGTCCAGAGCGGCCCGTACACGTCGCGAGGTTTCCTGGTAGGTATAACCGGCGACGACCAGAGGCAGGGCGACGTTATCGAATACCGTGCGATCAAAGAGTAGTTTATGATCCTGGAAAACCACGCCGATATCACGTCGAAACCGGGGAATACGACGTCGAGGTAGCTTGTTCAGGTTCTGTTTATTGACCATGGCCTGACCTCGCGTAGGGCGCTCTATCAAAGTAATCAGTTTTAGTAATGTACTCTTGCCAGCGCCGGAGTGACCGGTCAGAAAGACCATCTCGTTATTCTCGATCACAAAGCTGACGGACTTCAGGACATCAAGACTACCGGGATAGCGTTTACTGACATTGTTAAATTCAATCATGAAGGTGGTCAGTTTGCATGTTAACTGAATAGCGCCTCGGTAAAGTCGCTGGCATCAAACGGCCGCAGGTCGTCTATGCCTTCACCCACACCAATAAAGCGTATGGGTATATTTGTATTATTCGCAATCGCAATCAATATGCCACCCTTGGCCGTACCATCAAGTTTTGTCAGGCTGATGCCCGTGACATTGACGACCCTGTTAAAGTGATCCAGTTGTGACAGCGCATTCTGTCCCGTGCCGCCATCCAGCACCAACATGACCTCGTGCGGGGCATTGGCGCCCTGCTTGCCAATGACGCGCTTAATCTTTTCCAGTTCCTGCATCAGGCCATCGTGGGTATGTTGACGACCGGCCGTATCTATAATAAGTACATCGCTACCTCGCGCGCGCGCCGCTTCCATGGCATCGTGAGCGACAGAGGCGGAATCGGCGCCGGTGGCCTGGGCAATCACCGGGATTTCGTTACGTTCGCCCCATGCCTGCAACTGTTCTACCGCGGCAGCACGGAATGTATCCCCTGCTGCCAGCATGACCTTATATCCCTGTTGCTTTAACCGTTGCGCCAGTTTGCCTATGGTCGTGGTTTTGCCGACGCCGTTAACGCCGACAACCATAATGACGAAGGGTTGCTCGCGTGTGTCGATTGCCAATGGCACGGCACAGGGTTGCAGCATGGCCAGAATTTTCTCACGCACCAGACTATAGACCGCATCACTGTCTTTCAGCTCCTTGCGTGCAATCTGGTCCGTCACCTCATGGACAATGCTTTGTGTCGCCTCCAAGCCCACATCGGCAGTGATTAATATGGTTTCCAGTTCCTCGAGGATGTCTTCGTCCAGGGCCTTATTACCGAGCAAGGCATTGCCCAGGCTGTGACCCAGCGAACGGCGCGTGGCCGAGAGCTTGTCACCCAGGCGTGAGATCAGCCCACTTTGAGAATTTGAAGAAGAATCTGACATAGATAGTATGAAACTAAAAGACCGGCGCAGTATCTCAGTATCTAAACCTGCGGTATCCTATCACTTGCTACCGAGGTCTTTAAGGGGATTCTATGTTGGTTTGGAAAAATTGGCTTGGCCTGTTGCTGCTAAGTCCGCTGCTGGTTTCGTGTTCGTCTCCCGGGCCGGTACAGGAAACTACGTTGAAAAACGGTCTCAAGGTCGTTGTCCGACAGGACCACCGGGCCCCGGTGGTGGTGTCACAGATCTGGTATCGCGTCGGCGCCATCGATGAGCCCGAAGGGATCACCGGGATTTCTCATGTACTGGAACACATGATGTTCAAGGGCACGAAGAAGCACGGCCCTGGTGAATTCTCCCGCATTATTGCCGAGCATGGCGGCCGTGAAAATGCCTTCACCGGCCGTGACTACACGGCCTATTTCCAGCAACTGGAAAAATCACGTCTGTATATCAGCTTTGAGATGGAAGCCGATCGCATGCAGAACCTGCTACTGGATGAAGAAGAGGTAAAGAAAGAAGTCAAAGTCGTAATGGAGGAGCGTCGTTTGCGCACCGAAGACAAGCCGCAAGCGCTGACCTTTGAAAAATTCATGAATACGGCCTATACACGGCATACATATAAACAGCCCGTGATAGGCTGGATGGAAGACCTGCAGCGGATCACGTTGAAAGATCTGCAGAACTGGTACCAGCGCTGGTATACGCCGGCCAATGCGATCCTGGTGGTAGTGGGTGATGTCAAACCCACTGAGGTATTCGCGCTGGCTGACAAGTACTTTGGCAAGATTCTTTCGCATAAGGTGAATCCCACGAAGATCCCTGATGAACCCGTGCAGAAAGAGGCGCGCAGTATCATTGTCGAGGCGCCCGCGGAAGTGCCTTATGTGATCTTTGGATATCACACCAGGGAACTTGGCGAAGACAAGAATAGCTGGGAGGCCTATGCACTGGATGTACTGGCCGGTGTTCTGGATGGCGGCAACAGCAGCCGCTTCACTAAAGAACTCATTCGTGAGCAGCAAATCGCTGTCAGTGCCGGTGCCGGCTATTCCATGGTCGCCCGTGCACCCACAATGTTCGTATTTGATGGCACACCAGCCAAGGGCCATAGTGTACAAGAACTGGTCGCAGCCATTGATAAGCAGATCCAGCGCATCATAAACGAGAAGGTGTCACAGGAAGAACTGGATAGAGTGAAGGCCGGTGTTGCCTCATCGGATGTGTTTAGTCGCGACTCGGTGTTTTATCAGGCCATGGGTATAGGTCAACTGGAAACCGTCGGCCTGCCGCATCGCCTGCTCGACGATTACGTGACCAGGATCAAGGCCATCACTGCCGAGCAAGTACAACAAGTGGCGAAGAAATATTTTCGACCGGAGAACAGGACCCTGGCGGAATTGAAACCGTTGACCATGAAGAATAACAATAAGAAATCATCGGGGGGTGGGCATGGCTAGAATCCGGATTGTATGTATCTTATTCTTGTTTTTCGCCGGTTCGCATACCGTTTGGGCCAGCCCGGACATCAAGAACTGGTCACTGGACAATGGCGCCCGTGTGCTGTTTGTCGAGAGCCACGACCTGCCCATGGTGCAATTATCATTAGTCTTCGATGCCGGCAGTGCACGGGACCCCAAAGGCAAGGCCGGTCTGGCAACCTTGACGGCCGGTATGCTGGAAGAAGGGACGGTCCTGCGTGATGCCGATACCATCGCCCGCGACTTTGAATCCCAGGGTGCGGAGTTCGGCGCCAGCGCCAGCCGCGACATGTTGACGCTGAGCCTGCGCAGTCTGTCTGACAAGCAATATCTGCAATCGGCGCTGGACGTGTTCAGGGATGTGACCATCAATCCTGTTTTCCCGGAAAAGAGTTTTCAGCGTGAACGCGGCCGCATGCTTATCGGTCTGCGCCGCGCGCATGAATCACCGGGCACGGTGGCCGAAGAGGCTTTTTTCAAGAAATTATTCGGCGACCATCCCTATGCCAACCCTCCCACAGGCACCGAGGCCAGTGTCAGCACCTTGCAGCGCCAGGAACTGGAGGATTTTCACAAGCAATACTTTGTCGGCGCCAATGCCCTGGTGACGATAGTCGGCGATCTGAGCCAGCGTGAGGCGAAAAAGCTGGTCGAGGACTTGATCGCCGATCTGCCCAAAGGCAAGGCAGCGCCGGCGATAGCGGAGACACCGGCAACGGTACAAGGTAGTGTCACACACCAGGACTTCACCTCCAGCCAGTCACATATCTATGCCGGGGTACGCGGCATCTACCGCGGTGATCCGGATTACTTCCCGTTGTATGTGGGCAATTACATATTAGGCGGCGGCGGCCTGGTGTCGCGGCTGGCGCAAGAGATACGTGAGAAGCAGGGCCTGTCGTATAGCGCCTACAGCTATTTCTACCCGATGAAAAGACGTGGCCCCTTTATCCTGGGTCTGCAAACGCGTAATGACCAACGCGACAAGGCGCTGGCGTTGTTAAGAAAAACACTGAAAGACTTTGTCGACAAGGGCCCCACGGCCAAGGAACTGGATGCGGCCAAGAAAAACCTCACGGGGGGTTTTGCCTTGCGCATCGACAGCAACAGAAAGATTGCCGGCTATCTCAATGTCATCGGATTTTATGGTTTGCCACTGACCTATCTGAATGATTTTATCGGCCGTATCGAGGCCGTCACCCTTAAGCAGATCCACGATGCCTTCAAGCGCCGTATTGATCCGGACAATCTGGTGGTGGTCAGTGTTGGCGGTGAGGCCTGATTGAGCCCGGCCTCACAGCATTACCCTGGCGTATTGCGCATCATTGGTGGCCAGTGGCGTGGCCGCAAACTGCCGGTGGCCGACAGTGAGGGCCTGCGGCCCACGCCCAACCGCATACGCGAGACTCTGTTCAACTGGCTGCAACCCTGGATAGACGGCGCCCGCTGTCTGGATGTCACGGCCGGCACCGGCAGTCTGTGCCTGGAGGCCCTGTCCCGCGGCGCCGCCGAGGCCGTCATGGTCGAGCACAGCCCGGCGGCCGTCGACACGCTGCGCAAGAACCTGGCCACCCTCAAGGCTGAGGGCGGCCGCATCATTCCCGGTAATGCACTGGCGTATCTGGCCGGGCCGCCACAGGCCTTCGACATCGTTTTTCTGGACCCGCCCTTCAAGAGTGACCTCATCGCCCAGTGCGCACCAATATTGTCACGGGGTTGGCTCAAGCCCGGCGCACTGGTCTATATCGAGGCCCCCAGTAATATGGCGACCCTGCCTATCCCTAAGGATTGGGAGCTGATCCGTAGTAAAAAAAGCGGTCAGGTGGGGTATCATTTAGCCCGATATTCGCCCGAAGTGAACACAACGACGACAGCATGAGCATTACCGCCCTCTATCCTGGGACCTTCGATCCCATCACCAATGGCCATAGCGACTTGGTGCGCCGGGCCTGCCGTTTGTTCGACCGTGTGCTGGTGGCCGTGGCAGCCAATCCGACCAAGCAGCCATTGTTTGATCTGACCCAGCGCGTAGAGCTGGCGCAGGCTATTCTGGCCGAGAACGACAATGCCGAGGTCATCGGTTTCGACAACCTGCTGGTGGATTTCGTGCGCGAGCAGGGCGCGCAGGTGATCTTGCGAGGCCTGCGGGCGGTGTCCGATTTCGAGTATGAATTCCAGCTCGCTGGCATGAACCGCCACCTGGCGCCCGAGGTCGAGACGGTATTCCTGACACCGTCGGAGAGCGAAACCCATATTTCCTCGTCGCTGGTAAAGGAAATTGCGCTATTGGGTGGCAATGTCACGGATTTTGTGGATACTCGCGTTGCCAAGGCATTGGCCGGTAAAATACGCTAAGATCTGAAGAGTAGTTGATTAAATTTGTAGGTTATTTTCATGGCTTTATTGATAAATGACGAATGCATTAATTGCGACGTCTGCGAACCCGAATGCCCGAATGGCGCCATCACTCAAGGCGAGGAGATTTACGTCATCGACCCGGCCTTGTGCACCGAGTGCGTCGGCCATTACGATACCTCGCAGTGTATCGAAGTCTGCCCGGTGGACTGCATAGAAAAAGACCCGAAGCACGAAGAGACCGAAGACCAGCTACGCGCAAAGTACAATAGGTTGATGGAGGAAGAGGCCTAGGATCCGTCTTAAGGGTTTGTAACAGGGCGGTTTCGTGCCGCCTTTTTTGTTTGTAATGGGCGGTATCGCCCACCACCAGTTACTCCTTCTCCCTTCGGGAGAAGGCAGGGATGAGGGAATACCGTTTTTACTCCTTCCCCCTAAGAGGGGGAAGGTTGGGATGGGGGTGGTTCTCTGTAACCCATGTATCCGATCTTGTAAATGTTACCTATGCTCGGGTTGTACAGGATGAGGGGATATTTCATATCGCTGTCGACGACCAAGCGATCCATTTTGTAAACCCCTCTGAACTCGGTATGCTGCTCCCATGACAAGGCGCGCCGCAACTTTCCTTCTCGGGCTCACCGGCCTTGTCCTCATCGCTTCATCCCAGGCCGCCACACCCGGCCAGGCCGCCGTCGCCTCGGCCCATCCGCTCGCCACCCAGGCCGGCCATGAAATATTAAAGAAGGGCGGCAATGCCTTCGATGCCGCCATTGCCATCACCGCGGCCATCGGTGTCGTCGAACCCACCGGTTCCGGCATCGGTGGTGGCGGTTTTTGGTTGCTACACCGCGCCAGGGATAACTATCAAGTCATGATTGATGGCCGCGAGGTCGCACCATTGGCCGCCACAGCCGATATGTATTTGGATAAGCAGGGCAATGCCCGCAGGCGCGCTTCTTTGGATGGCCCACTGGCCGCCGCCATCCCCGGTGTGCCGGCCGCCCTCGTACACTTGGCGGAGAAATACGGTCGCCTGCCATTACAAATTAGTCTGGCCCCGGCCATACGCTACGCCAGGCAGGGCTTTGCCGTCACCGAACACTACCGCCGCATGGCCACATTGCGACAACAGGCATTAATGAAATCAGATGCCGCCGCCGAGGTCTTCCTGAACAATGGCGGTGTCCCGGCGCTGGGCCACAAGATCAAACAACCCGACCTTGCATTTACGTTGAGGCAAATCGCCCGCCACGGCCGCGCGGGGTTCTACCAAGGCGCGCTGGCCGAGAAGATGGTAAGAGGCGTGAAAGGTGCCGGTGGTATCTGGACGCTCAAAGACCTGCAAGGCTATCGCGTCAAGGAACGCACACCGATTACAGGTCGTTACCATGGCATGCGTATCACCTCGGCCGCACCGCCATCGTCCGGCGGGATTATTCTGATGCAAATGCTGAATATCCTCGAAGGCTTCAAGCTCGACCGCTATCCCTCCTGGCAACGCAAGCACCTCGTTATAGAGACCATGCGTCAGGCCTACCGCGACCGCGCCCAATACCTGGGCGATACTGACTTTGTCGCGGTCGACATCGGCCGCCTGACCGACAAGGTCTATGCCACCCGAAAGCGGGCACTCATTAACCCCAACAAGGCCACGCCCAGCCAGGACCTGCCCGGCTTCAAGACCAACGAGGGGCAGGACACCACCCACTTTTCAGTCATGGATAAAGACGGCAATGCCGTTGCCGCCACGCTCAGTATTAACTACCCCTTCGGCAGCGCCTTCATGCCCGCGGGCACGGGGATTATTCTCAATAACGAAATGGACGACTTTGTCATCAAGCCCGGCGTGCCCAATGTCTATGGCCTGGTCGGCGGTAAGGCCAATGCTATTCAGCCGGGCAAGCGCCCGCTGTCCAGCATGACGCCGACCTTCCTCGAGACCGACGATCAATTCATCGCCCTGGGTACACCCGGCGGCAGTAGAATAATCACTATGGTATTACTGGCCACCCTCGAGGCCGCCCATGGCAAGGGTGACATTAAGGACTGGGTCGCCTTGCCCAGGTATCACCACCAATACCTGCCCGACCGCGTGGTCTACGAATCCGCCGCCTTTACGGACAAAGAGGTCGAAAAGCTCCAGAATATGGGGCATATCCTGAAGGCCCGAAAATCCACCTATGGCGAACGATCTTCGTATTATGGCAATATGCACGCCGTGGTCTGGGACAAGCGCAAGAATAAGGTCAGCGCCGCCAGCGATCCCCGGGGGGAGGGTGAGGCGAGGGTACGTTAACCACTAATCCTGCGCCTTTTTCCTTCGGTTCTTGTTAGTGTTACGGTAGATTTCTGATATGCTCAGATTTACCTAAAGACGAGGGGTGCCCATCACTGCCTTCTTGTAGTAGTTTTTAATACAAAAAGCCCAATAAAAAATTCTAACTCATTGATTTGTATTGGGTCAACATTTTAATAGATCCGAAAAGGTCCTTTGCAAAAGGGCTTTTTGGGACCTCTACTTATTGTTATGTGTTTCGGGAATGTCTGTGTTCGACCTATAACAGATAATGGTGTTTTAATAATAAGGTTCTTTATCCAGTTACAACTGGTAATTTGTCATCAGTACACAGGCATAAACCTTGTAACTATACTTTTTAGCATGTTCTTTCAGGGTATCAGGATGGAGATGATAACCATCAGAGGAAGAGTATAGAATGCCGATTACACTGAGCCAGGCGATAACACTCCTTAAGCACGGTGAGCCTCTGACATGGGCGTCGTCTGGGCCGTATAAAACTGGATCTATTCAATTAGGTGCGGCTGGCCAACGCCGACTATTTAATTTCCTTGTTGAGAATGACCTTGATGCGGTTACATCTGCCGATGAAAGTATATTCGAGGGTTTGACAGCAGCGTGGGAAGATGAGACGGCTGATCCTGCAAGCACAGAACAAGCAGTAGTATCTGAAACGGCGTCGGGGCCATGGCGGTTATCATATATTTCATCAAGTGGATTTGGTGGACTAAACACGCCTGACGGTCCAGCATTCGAACTTGATGTCGGCGGTGAAAACTGGTGCATTGAAGGCTATAACGGGTCTGGAAAAACATCGTTATCGAGCCTCATTCTGTGGACACTTACCGGGTATCGAAACCGTGAGCAAGATGGCCCTGTAAAGGATAGCGGACGACGCGAAGTCGTGACAGATTCCGCAGGTAAAAAAATCGGAATGTGGCCACCGTTGGTAACATACCCATCTGATCCAGCCGAGTTGAACGAGGTCGCGCAAGTGACGGCATGCCTGACATTTACCGATCCGGCAGGAGACATTGCGACCGCGAAGCGGACGATTACGAGCCCCGTCACTGGAGAGCCGACAATTGTCATAGATATTGACTCACGTCTTACAGCATCACCGGAATTGATAGAAACAGGATTGTTGATGCCCGCCCGAATTTCACATATTGGCTTTGGTATTAAGAGCCAAAGTTTATATGCCGCGTTAAAGATGCTGACGGGTCTAGATCAGTTATCGGGAGTCGCAGCTGGTGCGGCCGCACTGGGTCATGCAAGCAAAAAATTTCTCAAATATGCTAAGAACCACGGTGCCGAAGCCCTTGAGCGTGATTTCTACAACAGTATCGAACGTGCTCGCGAGCTGGCAACGGATACCTCTATTGATCTGACGAAGAACTATAAGCTCGGTGAGGACAAGCTCATTGAGGAGCTGACAGAACTTGAAAAAGACGCCTCCACAAAAGCGGGCGCGGCGCTTGATATTCTGAAGACAGAAATTTCTGTAGACATTGATGTAAAGGACGCGAAAGATCGTGACCGCCTGAATGATGCTGTCAGCACAGCGAGAGTTTATGTCGGGGAAGGTACAAAGGACGTTCCACTTTTCAAGTCATGGGCAGCATTAAAAAATGCAAGAGATGGTAGCTTTTCTGGTATTGACGACGCACTGAAGGAGGCGGACATCGCTCTATCGAAAGCACTTGAATGGCATGCCAAGCAAGAAAGTGATAAAAAACTCAGGCTAAAAGCTCTCGCATCAAAATTCTTTGTCACGGAAGATTTACTTGCCAAGAATGCAAACTGCCCACTCTGCGAGACGAAACTCGCATCTGAGAACCAGCTTGCTTTGGCCGGCGAGCTGGCGGCATTGAAAAGCGAGGCCGCAAACGCGGAACGTGCAATTGCCGACGCCTGTGGCGACATTCAAAAATCGCTTATGGCACATGTGCCGGACTATCTTGAGTCACATTTGAAAGATCTCGCAGCAATGGATCCGTCGCAAGCTTTTTCTAAAGCACTCAAGGCGAGATTCAACGAATCCCCGCCTTACAGTGATATCTTGACGGGCATTGGCGAGTTCGTCGCTACATACGCAGCGGATCAAGCAGAAAAGCTACTGGCATTTACCCATGATGCTAAGACATATGACGAAAGTGATATCACTTCAGTGCAAGAACTTCAGGGTCTTATGATCAACCTCGACAGGGTGTCTGCTCTGTCGACATGGTGGAAATCAAACAGCGGAGATTTTTCTTCTGCTTGGGACAATCTGATCGGTATTCCTGACGCAGAAAATGAATGGCCATCGGATTCTCTTGAAGGAAAATTACAAACACTGGAAAACGCCATTGCGGGATCTGACCCCCTGGATAAAATTGCAAAGCATTTGGCAAAGGCCAAGAAAGCTGCCGAAGACTGGCAAACCATAAATGATATCCAGAAGGTGCGTGAAGCAATAGCAGAGGCAGTGAAACCTCTAAAGGATTTGCAAAAGCTAGTTGACTGCGAAACTCACCGAACTATTGTGACATTGTCTGATCGTGTGTCAGCTATTCTTAGTGATATTAAGCTGAAAGATCGATTTTCCTTTGAGAACACGGCGATGTCGAAGAAAACTGTTACCGTGGAGGGAAGTTTCGCGGACGACATGAAGATTGATGCCGGACTCGTAGCCAATTCATCATGGCTTCGAGCGTTGCTATGGGCATTCATTTTCGCATTGCGAGAACAGACGATTTCAGATACGGGCGTGAATAATTTTCCGCTCATGGTTTTAGATGATCCGCAAACATCTTTTGATCCCAAAAATACGCGCAGATGGGCTACCAAAATTGTTGGGATCGCCAATCTCGATAAGAACGACGCTAACGGATTGCAACTTTTTCTGACTACCCATGAACGGCAGTTTTATGAATTTATCTGCACGACGAACGAACTAGTTGGCCAGGAAGGGGCGATGGTGGGTGCGACCTCATCTTCAAGAGTGGTTCATATTGTTAACGGGACTTTTTTAGAGCGTCAGTTCGATAAAGCAAGCGTAAATCAGGACGATGAAGAAGGATATAAGTATGTGAACCTAGTCCGTATTTATTGTGAAGGCTTACTTAAGATAATGTTACGGCCAGAGTCTTATGAAATTACCGGGAAAACACTGGGTAAACTCTGTGAGCATCTAGGTACGCTTCGTACCGATCATGTTGACCCCTTTAACCGGAGAATATTCGAAAAACTTCTCAAATCTCTCGACAACAATGTTGTGAAAAATTTAATCAATGAAAGCCATCACACTTATGATGGCACGATTGGTTTCGCCCAAGCTGAGGAAGTTCGAGAATATTGGAAAAAGAAACTGCATTCCGCTTTCATCAATGCATTTCGGCTGGCCGCTGATTTTGATGCCTATGGAGGTGTTTCGCGGCTTTTCGCTTGGCAGGACAATGTGGTGAAATTTCCAGGCGGGCATAGTGACAAAATTAAGAAGCTGGACTTTACATCAACCGGAGTTGCTGCAGCGGCGACTTCGGATGGTCGTGTCGTCGGTGATGGACAGATTGAAATTGAGGAATGGCCCAACGTAAAACCTATTACTCTTTTCAATCACAGTGCC